>JAFPEE010000262.1 GCA_017389705.1 Prevotella sp. | reverse complement strand
ATTGATGTCAATCCTAAGTTCCATAAATTCTATCAAATGTATAATTTATACGCAGCGTGATGAATAATCATTCACTTGCGAAACTTTAGCATAAATATTTTACGAATTTAATTCATCCAACAGGTGTATAACAAACTTTTTGTACCTTTGCAGCACTCAGTCGAAGTGGTATACTTTTGAATTATTTTTTGGTATACTTTTGCGTTATCATTTACATCTTCCTTAGACTGAACCTTGTTTTCAGCATAAAGTACTTCAATGGCCTTCATTACATCTACTTGAAGATTATGGACTCGCTCACCTTCTTCAGTTCTCTCATATAGTAACATGGCCGACAGGCCCTTCTGAGCCCTCGTCCACTCTTTTACGTCAACCATGATGCCGGTACTCACGCAAAACAGAATTCCCTTACGTCGGGTTCTGACGTATAGGGGAGTTTTACCTTCACTTTTGTTAGTTCTCAAAAAGAATTGTGACATGCTATAATGTATTTTTGACGGTGCAAAGATACATGATTTTCTTGAAAGTTGTAACCAATTTGGGCTCAGCGGATACCATCCTGAAATTATAGCCTATACCAAAATAAGGAGCGGCTCCCAACGGAGTCGCTCCTTACTATTTAGAGTTTCTGTTTTACTAAATCACAACCTTAATCCTGCGGATTGAGCTTGTTCACGCTCAGAAATGAGAGCCAAAGCTCTCATTTCATTTACTTAATCACAACCTTACGCCCGTTGACGATGTAGAGACCCTTCTGAGCCTTGTCGACGCGCTGACCATTCAGGTTGTAGATGACTGCATTATTGAGGTCAATTGCCTCAGTAGTCTTCACAGCCTCAATGCCAGTAGGAACATCACCAATCCAGCGGGGGTCACCAGCCTTAGCGTTGTTCTGAGTGAAATCACCCTTCTCTGCATCAGCAAAGACAACAACTACATCGATAGAGTTCTTAATGTTCTCCTCTGTAGAACCAATCTTCTGCTCTGCGCTCACTGCACCAGCGAAGTTGAATACGTTGCTATCCACATCCCAGTTGGTATCCTTACCAGCCTGACCGGCATTCAGACCCTTCAGGAACTGGCCACTCTTACCGCAGTCGACGATGATGTTGTTCTTCACCTCATAGCTCTGATAAGCCTGGCTATTCTTGCGAAGCGTTGAAACGGTCTTAGCGTTAGTGATATTGTAAAGTGTCGAGTTCAGAATAGAAGTCTTGGTAGTCTCACCGCCAAGGTCAGTCACTTCCTTACCGCTCTGAGAGCTGAAGAAACCGCCGTTCTGACCGTTAGTAGGATTAGCCCACAGCGTTGAGTTCTGAACCGTAAGTGCCACCACATTACCGCCACCGCTGAAGTCGAAGATGGTCTTCTTGTTAGTACCATCGATACCGATGACACTGTTGTCCACCGTCAGCTCGTTCAGCAGATACAGCTGTTTGTTGGCATAGAACAGCTGGTACTTCAAGCCACTGATGATTACATCCTTGATCTTTACACCGTCAATCTTGTAAGACACCACCTCGGTGGTACCGTCTTCCTTCTCCTTCATGGTAGGCAGTACGCTTGGATCATTGCTCAGCTGAATCATCGGCGATGTCAGAGCACTAGCGTCAATGGTAGCACCATTACCGTTAATCGTTACCGAAGCAGGAGCATCGATAGTCTTCGTGATGGTGTACTTGCCACCCTCTGCCAAGTTGATCGTAATGTTCTTGGCAGCCTTGTCCTTCAGAGCATCCTCCAGAGCTGCGGTGATGTCACCAGCGGCAGGAGCAATCGTGATGTCCTCGGGTACTGCTACCCACCAGCGAGGATCACCAATGTGAGCTGCATTCTGTACACTCATCTTAGCCAACGTGAAGTCGCCATTTTCGGCATCCTTGAAGGTTACTGCACCTGTTACAGGATTGTTGATAGTACCGTTAATCTTCGTAGCCTCAGTCTCGGTAACGTCTGCACCACCGAACGTGATGTTGTTGCCACCAATCTCGAAGTTTTCGGCCTTACCCTTCTGACCGCCATTCAGACCTGCCAGGAACTGGCCTTCCTTGCCGCTCTCAGCAATGATGCTGTTAGTAACAATGTACTTCTGAGCTGCCTGACTGTTCTGACGCAGCGTAGAGGTCGTCTTGCCGCTGGCAATATTGTAGATGGTAGAGTAGTCAATCGTGATGACATTCTTCTCAGCGCCGGCTTCGTCAATCTTAGAACCGCTCTGCGTGCTGTAGAAGCCACCATTCTGGCCGTTTGTAGGATTAGCCCACAATGTAGAGTTGCTGACTGTCAGCTCCTCGGCAAGACCGCCACCATTGAAGTCGAATATGGTCTTCTTATTCGTGCCATCGATACCGATGATGCTATTGCCGATGGTGAACTGTTTGATCAGGTACTTCTGCTTGTTTGCATAGAAGAACTGGTACTTCAGTCCGCTCACCTTGGTATTGAGCATCGTCACCTGATTGATCACCTCAAAGCCCTTCTCGTTAGCAGCACGACGAGGTGCAAAGGGGTTGGCCTCTGTTACTGGGATAGTAGCTAGCTGCAGGAATGGGGTCTCCAGTGCAGAGCCGTCAATCGCAGCAGGCTTCTCTTCATCGCCCTTAATTACCAAGTTACCGGCAAACTCAATAGTCTTGCTTGAAGTGTATTGTCCGTCTGCTGCCAGTTTAACCAGCAGTGTATTCAAGGTCTTGCCCTCAGTAGCTGCAGCCACCTCGGCACCAACGTCTTTGCCGCTCTCAAGAGCCAGCATTAGCTCGTCCTCTGCAGGAGTCAGCCAGCGTGGGTCACCGATGTTGCGCTCGAATGCCTGAGTAAGGATGCTCAGCGTAAAGTCACCGTTCGTAGCGTCCTTGAACGATACGGGACCAGCAATCTTGTTACCAAAGGCCTCAGTGAAACCGCTATCCTCACCGTCGAAGGTATATGTGTTATTACCTACCAGCCATTTAGGTTCGGTGCTCGCCTGGCCCTCATTCAGACCAGCGATGAACTTACCCTTCTCACCGCTGTTCACAATGACGTTGTTCTGTACTTCAAAGGTCAGTGTAGGCAGGCTGTGGCGCTGCAGCAGAACGGGGAGCATACCCTTGGCAATGTTGTAAAGCGTGGAGTTCATGATGCTGATCTTCTGCTCGTTTCCACCCAGCTCTACCAGACTCTGGCTCGACTGTGTACTGAGCAAACCAGCACGCTGGCTGTTCGAAGGATCAGCATAAAGCGTTGAGTTCAGAATGCTCAGCTCTTTAAAGTTACCACCACTATAGAAGTCGAAGATACTACGAGGTGTAGTTCCGTCAATATGAATAACACTGTTCACAACAGTCAGTTTATCAATTAAGTACTTCTGACGGTCAGCATAGAACAAGCGGTTCTTAACACCTGTGATCTTTACGTCCTTAATAGTAATCGCGCTAATCTCGTATGCACCAAATTCGTTCAAATCTGCAACGGGTAGCGGACGCATCAGGATGAAAGGAAGATTGTTTGCTGAAGCATCAATCACAGCACCCTCGGCACCATTGATGGCGATAGAACAAGAGAAATAGATTGGCCTACTTGAGGTATAAGCACCATCCTTCACCAAATTGATAGTTACACCCTTCGGAGTCTCAGCATTATAAGCTTCCAACTCCTTACCAATATCACTACCAGAAGGCAGGTTCAGAATGACATATTCTGAAGCATCCGCAATCCAACGTGGGTCACCAGTCTTATACTTAGCCTGATCACTGGCCATAGATACCGTAAAGTCACCATTCTCAGGATCAGCAAAGCCAGGATCAGTTGACAAACAATTCTTAACCTCTGCATTGGTTCCCTTGATGGTTTCATCCTTACTTACGTCTACACCACCCCAGAATATCGTATTCTTGTCAACTATCCAAGTAGCTTTTTTTGCATCACTTCCGCCTGCAAAGCCTTTAAAGAACTGCTTATTCTTACCACAATTGACGATAATATTATCCGTAAGTATAAACGTCATATAGTCCTTGTCCTTTTCTCGCAAGGTACACATGTCGTTAGCATTGGTAATATTGTAAAGAGTAGAATTGGTAATTTCGAACGTCTGTGTTTCATCTGCGCCAAATTCAGTAGGCTTCTGGCTTGCCTGTGAGCTGAAGAATCCACCATTCTGACCAACTTTGGGATTAGCGTAGATAGTTGACTTATTAACCAGCAGATGGCTTACGTTACCACCACTGTTGCAATCGAAGATACTCTTCTTGAAAGTACCGTCAACAGCGATAACGCAATTCTCAACATACAGTTTCTTGACCCAATACTTCTGCTTGTTGGCATAGAAGAGTCTAGTGGCAATCTTCATATTCAAATTACTGAAAGCAACCTTCTCCAAAGTTGTCATACCTTCTACTGGAGCCATCTTGATAATAGCATTGTCGCCAGTCAGTACAGAAGCATCAATCGTTGCAGGACTTGTGGCGTCACCAATAATCGAAAGAGGCTTGCTGATAATTATTGGAGCCGAAACAGTGTAAGCTCCTCCTGCGGGCAGTACAATGTCGTAAGCCTCCAAATTAGGATTTGCCTCAATATACGCAGGAATCAACTCTGAAAGGTCACCAGTCTGAGCAAAGCCTGAAACTTCATACTCAAAACCATAGAAGCCAAGCTTAGAACCAGAACAATATACTTTGTATGACTTGCCTGCCTGAGCATCAAAGGCAAAAGTACCATAATACTTTTCATCAACGGTAATACCATTATAGTCTGCCAAAGCCGTTCCATCTTCTTCAATGAAGAACTTCTTGCCTGAATTCAGCACTACTGCCACGGTAATCTTACCATCCTTTTCTGGAGCTAAGGTGTAAAACGTACCACCAGCCTTGTTTCCATTCGTACCATTACCTGCTGTAAAAGCGGTATAGCCCTCTACACTTCCTTCAGCAGAAGCTGCTCCAAAGTCTTTTCCTCCAGCCTCACCAAAGGTCAGAGTAATGTTGGGAACATCAGTCACCTGGTCAGCACTCTTGTAAGTGTCGCCTTCTGCAAGGGCAAACTTACCTTGTGCCTGAACACTCAGCGCCATGACCATTCCCACGATCATTAAGAAAAATTTCTTCATACGCATTTTGTTTTTAAGTTAATAATGTTATTGAATTGTATCTAATAATTTGTTTTATGCGTTGTTAGTAGTCACCTCCTCACGATAGAGAAGTATACATTACGGATGCAAATTTAGGTAATTTTTGTGAAACAACAAAATATTAAGCGAATATTTTGAAAAAATATATATACCTTTGTCACCATGATAGCATCGTTACACCCGTTGTATACCGATATTGAGAAGCCTGAGAGGTTTACCTATCCTTTCGACTACGAGCCCCATCCGCTATGCCAGTTGGCTGCCAATGATGTGCAACATTATATCGCCAGCCATGAAGCCATTCGCGAGGATGCCAACCATGGGAAGATGTTCGGTGTGCTGGTGGTAAGTCTGCCTCCAACCTCTTCCGAAAAGGAAGGGGGACTGGCATTTCTGGCTGCCTATAGCGGTCTGCTGGCAGGACGTAACGACTGGCCTTACTTTGTACCTCCCGTCTACGACGCCCAGCAGCCTGACGGGCATTTCAAGACTACGGAGCGGGAGATCTCCCTCGCTACGCACCTCTCACCGATGACCACCAAAAAGATGTCGCAGGACCTGCAGCTCTGGCTGTTCCACCAGTACCAGTTGCTCAATGCTCGCGGTGAGACGAAAGACCTGGTGACTCTCTGGCAGGAATACTACAACCGCCCTAAGCTGCTACGGAAATTTCCGTTGCCCCCTGGTGGTACTGGCGACTGCTGTGCTCCTAAGCTATTGCAGTATGCCTATCAGCAAGGGCTGGACCCCCTCTGCATGGCCGAGTTCTGGTGGGGAGCAGCCACCAAAACCGAACTGCGCCAGCACCTGAATTTTTATCCCGCCTGCCGAGGCAAGTGCAAGCCTATACTGACATGGATGCTGCAAGGGCTGGAGGTCGACCCAAATCCCGAATCGCTGAACTTTGCCCGTCTGGAACTGCCAACGGTCTACGAAGACGATTGGTTACTGGTGGTCGACAAGCCCAGCGGACTGTTGTCAATGCCAGGGCGCATCGAGCAGTTCAGCGTTGAGACCATCATGCGACAGCACTATCCGGACAGCATCATAGCCCACCGCCTCGACATGCCCACCAGCGGGTTGCTCATCGTAGCCAAGTCGCTGGAGATTTACCACTCGCTGCAAGAGCAGTTCATTAAGCACGAGGTAAGGAAGAAGTATCTGGCGGTGATTTCCTCCCCTCACTTAAAGGACATACCGATGAGGGGCCGCATCTCTTTGCCCCTTCGGCCAGACCCCATGAACCGTCCGCGGCAGGTGGTAGACTTGGAACACGGCAAGCAGGCCATCACCGACTACGAGGTGCTGGGCACCATCCCCACGACAGACCAAGCCCAGGGAGGAACACTTGTCGTCCTATGGCCCCAGACGGGGCGCACCCACCAGTTGCGCATCCACTGTGCCCACCCCGACGGACTGGGCTGCCCCATCGTTGGCGACGAGCTCTACGGTACCAAGGGCAAGCGGCTCTGGCTGCATGCCGCCGAGCTCTGGTTCCGTCATCCGGCCACTGGCAGGCAGATGCATCTCGCCAGTCCCTTCCCCCATCCAAACCTTTCCACGTTTTTGGCAACTCCAGATGACACATAATAATAAATAAGGTTAAAAGCTTAAGAAAGTTGAGAGATGAGCGTTTGGAGTTGAGAGATTTTTCGTATCTTTGCATTCCGAAAGTTTACAATATATTCATTTTTAATACACGACAATTATGATTATTGAACAAATTCACGCAAGAGAGATTCTGGATTCACGTGGTAATCCTACAGTTGAGGTTGAGGTAACTCTGGAGACTGGCGACATGGGTCGTGCCAGTGTACCCTCTGGTGCTTCTACTGGTGAGAACGAGGCTTTGGAGCTTCGCGACGGTGACAAGGGCCGCTATCTGGGTAAGGGTGTTGAGCAGGCTGTCAAGAACGTCAACGAGAAGATTGCTCCTGCCCTCATCGGCATGAGCGTACTGGACCAGCGCGCCATCGACGCTAAGATGCTAGAGCTCGACGGTACTCCTACCAAGAAGAACCTCGGTGCCAATGCTATCCTCGGTGTATCACTGGCCGTTGCCCACACTGCTGCTAACTACCTGCAGATTCCTCTCTATCGTTATATCGGTGGTACCAACACTTACGTGTTGCCCGTTCCTATGATGAACATCGTCAACGGTGGTGCTCACTCTGCTGCTCCTATCGCATTCCAGGAGTTCATGATTCGTCCTGTTGGTGCTTCCTCTGAGAAGGAAGGTATCCGCATGGGTGCAGAAGTGTTCCACAACCTGGCTAAGCTGCTGAAGGCACGCGGCCTGTCTACTGCTGTAGGCGACGAAGGTGGTTACGCTCCTAACTTCGACGGTATCGAGGACGCTCTCGACACCATCATCGAGGCTATCAAGAAGGCTGGCTACGAGCCGGGCAAGGACGTGAAGATTGCTATGGACTGCGCTGCTTCTGAGTTTGCAGTACAGGAGAACGGCGAGTGGTTCTACGACTATCGCCAGCTGAAGAACGGTGCCAAGAAAGATCCTAACGGCAAGAAGCTCTCTGCTGCTGAGCAGATTGACTATCTGGAGCAGCTCATCACCAAGTATCCTATCGACTCTATCGAGGACGGTCTCGACGAGAACGACTGGGAGAACTGGGTGAAGCTGACCGAGCGTATCGGTGACCGCTGCCAGCTCGTAGGCGACGACCTGTTCGTTACCAACGTGAAATTCCTGGAGAAGGGTATCAAGATGGGCGCTGCCAACTCTATCCTCATCAAGGTGAACCAGATTGGTTCTCTCTCTGAGACCCTCGACGCTATTGAGATGGCTCACCGTCACGGCTACACCACCGTTACCTCACACCGCTCTGGTGAGACTGAGGACACCACTATCGCTGACATCGCCGTTGCTACCAATAGCGGTCAGATTAAGACTGGTTCGCTGTCTCGTACCGACCGTATGGCCAAGTACAACCAGCTCATCCGCATTGAGGAGCAGTTGGGCGACCGCGCTGTTTATGGTTATAAGAAGCTGAAGTAAGCTATAACAGATATGCTAATAAAGAGGGCGGTTCATAAAACTGCCCTCTTTTTGAAACAACGACTGGCAAAGGGAGATGAGGAGATATTTCATAGGACTTATCTTACTGATTGGTTTTTGTGGATCGATTTGTTCCAACAACTACCAGCATATAACAGCCCAACTCAAGGAGATTCTTCAGAAGGATTCTGTTCATGCGCGCAGCATTGCTGATAACATGCTGAAGAAAGACAAGAAGAATCCCGACTTGGCAGCAGCCATCGGAACCGCTTTTCTTCATCGCGGCCGACTGGAAGATGCCGAATACTTCTATGACAAAGGGTACCATATGCAACGCATTTCTCCCAACATCATCAATCTCGCCGGTGACATTGCACTGGCCAAGAATGACCGTCAGAAGGCAGAATACTATTATTGTAGGGCTATTTACTTTAACAAACGTGCCCCCGAAGCATACTACAAGTACGCCCGTCTCTATGCAAAGACCAACCCTGAGAAGGCCATTCACCAACTGGAAGTACTTAAGCAGTATCGCCACCACGACACTGACATCGACCTGAAGATTGCCGGTATCTTTTACGATAACGCCCAATACAGCAAGGCAGCACCCATATACGCCCGCATTCCTATTGATTCGCTTAATAAGGAGACGTTGACCAACTTCGCACTCTCCTACTATTTTCAACAGAAGTTCGACAGTTCACTGGTAGTGACCCACAAAGGCATACGCCACTACCCTCGTCATCCCGCATTCAACCGTATGTTATTGTATAATAATACGGAACTGAAGAACTACGATATTGCCTTGGAGGCAGCCAACAAACTTTTCTATCAAAGCGACAATCCCCATTTTCAATATCTAGACTATCTCTACTATGGATATGCCCTCAATGGCAAAGGCTTATACGATGAAGCTATTGCCCAGTTCAATCGCGTCATCGAGCTAAACCCCGATCGAATAGATGCTTTCAAGGTTGTCTCTGAGGCATATGAGAAAATTGATGATTATGCCAATGCTATCACCTACTACAAGCTATACCTTGACAAACTCGAGGCTGATGACCGCACGTCCTATAAAGAATTACACCTTGCCAACCTCTACTATTCAATGGGTACAGACAAGAGTCAGGAAAAAGAACTGACTCCTGCCAAGGTAGAAGCGCTACGCTTAGCAGACAGTCACTACGAAAAAGTGGAACAAATGCGTCCCGACAGCTACCTTGGTGCTTTTTATAGGGCACGTACTAACGTGGCACTGGATCCTGAAACCGAAAAAGGCCTTGCCAAGCCTCATTACCAGAAAGTTATCACTCTGCTGAGCACTAAGGAGGGTAACCAGTCTCAGCTGATGGAATGCTACAAGTATATGGCCTATTATTATTATCGTAAGAACGATAAGAAAAATACCATGGTATATGTCGATAAAATTATGGATATCGATCCGACCGACAGCTACGCTATCCGCATTAGCAATGCTCTCTAACCTTTCAGAACTTGTATTTCACGCCTAAATTAAAGGTATTGATAATGGCTATATTACCCGAAATTTGAGTTTGTGGGAACATTTTGGCATCACGGAACAGATAGACATTGTGGTTGTAGAAAATTCCCCATTTCCTATTCAATTCATATCCGATATTGACACCACCATTGAGACCAATCTTTCCCTTGTCAGTCGCTGAAGGGCCTAAGAATAAGGACATATCCCAACGACGCTGAGCATTGTAGCCATTTAACAATGTCGTCATATCCAGCTGATAATCTACCGAGAAGAGCCCAATACGGGTTCTCTGAGAATCATCATTTCTAACAGCGACATCGTCAGATACATACTCAGCCTGTGCTCGTAAAGAATGGTATTTATCGAAAGAATAGCCTCCATAGAGCAAGGCATTGATATTGAGTCCGCTATTGACATAAGTCCACTTATTGAGGTTGAAGTTCCATCCTCCACCAACACCCACAAAGAAACTGGGACTTGAAAGAGATTCTCGATTACTTCTTGAGCGCTTCTTAGGATTACGCAACAAGGCTGTGAGTCCGACGCGAACACTCATAGCATCCTTGACATCGAACTGTGAATAGCCTTTGGCTGCAGTCATGCGTACGGCAGACTGAGTTTCATTGATGTAAACCTTGTCACAGTTCATACGAGAATAAGTAGGTTCCACATATAAGCGAAGGTCATCCTGTAACTTCACCCACAGCTGCATACCAGCCCGCCAGCCCGAGGCATATAGATCCTTGCTGCGTGCCTCACTATTATAACCCTCCACGGCAATCAATCCCTTGTGTAAACCACCAAAGAGATTGACCCCAAAACGCTGGTCCCAGTTGTAATTACTTACAAAGCCCAATGGATTCACCATCACATCGGCAAACAAAGAACCATAAACTGTAGTGGTGACAATGTCATTAGCAACACTTGCCTCACGGGCTCCAATAGAGAGAGCCCCACCCTTATTTACATTTATACCTGCGCGCAAACCTATAGCAGGAATCATCCACCAACCTGCAGACAACTGTATAGAAGAGCCCCATGAGCTGATTCCCTTGGCAGGCATGCTGGTAAATCGTGCCACACCATAGCCATAATCCATGAAGAAAGGACTACGCTGTTGTTTAAACAGCTTGCTTACACCACGAGCAGCACCTTTTACTACCCGAACCGTGGGAGCTACAATATCGTCAAACTGATACATCAAGCCCAAATTCATACTATTGATGAGTGTTCCTGCCTGATTGTACAACTGACTCGATTCATACAAACGTTTGTCCATCCAATAGAGGCGATGCTGGTAGAACAAGGCAAAATATTTACTGAGACGATAGTCAAGCTGTATTCCTCCATGAAAACCGAAACGCATCTTCTCATTGTTAATAGCCAACGTTGGTCCAACCATCACACTGACATTCCATCGTTTGCCGGGCTGATAACCCGTAAAGAGATTGGAGATATTGAGCTGATAACTGGCAGAGGTCATCCAGTTCTTCCATTTCAGCTCTCCATCCTGCAACGCTACTTTATCAGTTAGATATTCCTCCGTCAGCATCACCCCATTGTATGGATCGAAATGATAACCTGCAAAAAGTAAGGCATTCTTGAATAGGTTATCCGATTCAGTATGATACTTCCATCTACGAACAGTCGTATTCCATCCCCCGCCAATACCTACAAAATAGCCGTTGGGCAAGAAAGAACTGTCGGAGGCTAGACTACTATCACGACGATTGCCTATAAGTAGTTCCATTCCTAACATGAGTGATACCTGGTCATTCCTCTTACGATTCAGATTACCCTGACGATAATACAAAAAGGTATACATGGGCTCTAGGAAGAACCGAGTATCATGACTTAAGCGGATCCATGGTTGCAGACCTAAGCGATAGCCGTTCACCATGCTATGATTGTCTCCGCCTGTATTGGCCATCCTCAACCAACCTAATTCGTAGCCGGCAATTAGGTTCAGCCCAACTGTCGATTCCCAGTTATAACGACGTGTCAGCCCAAAAGGATTAACGACGGCATCTATAGCCACTGAGGCATAGCCCATCATGTTCACTTGGTTACCTGTTTCCGACCATCGCCCGTTGGTAGCACTCAAAACAGTACGCATGCCAAGAGAAGACGATAGCCATCCACCAAAGCCGATACTGGCAGTTAGTCCTGTTGTTTTGTACCATTGTAGGCCATTTAACATATTGTATGCAGCCATTCCTGCGCCATAGTGCACAAACAGCGGACGTCGCTGCATCCTGTCGTTGGCATCGCCCCGCAACCAACGCTCCCCAGGGGCAAACCTCCTCTTGAAGTTTCCTGCCATCGAGGGCGGTGTCAACTGATTATTCAGATAATAAATATAAGAGAGATTGATGCCATACGACACTTTGTATCGATGCCAGTCTTCATCGTGATTTGCCAAATCTGC
The DNA here is from genome assembly GCA_017389705.1 of Prevotella sp. Lineage (GTDB taxonomy): Bacteria > Bacteroidota > Bacteroidia > Bacteroidales > Bacteroidaceae > Prevotella. The sequence goes on along the minus strand of JAFPEE010000262.1, from coordinate 60,255 downwards.
CGACTCATTACTCAACATCACAAAAGGCTCGGCAGTAATCGAGGCATGCGGCCCAGTAAAGAACTTCATCTGCAGTCCTGCATGGAAATTGTAGGAGGAACTACTTTCTTTTAGATCTAAAGCTGTTTCCTTGTTGTTACCACCACCAAGCATGAAACGGTTAAAACCTAAGCCCATCATGAGCGAGATGTCAAGAGGTCGCTCTGGACGATAGCCTAGCAGATAGTTCGATAGACTGAAGAGATAATCTACCTCGCCACCTAACATACCTATCGATACCTGAGGTCCATTGCCTGTCTGTCCGCTGTACATATAGCCAACACCTCCTGTTATACCGATACGTGCCGAGTGTAGCTGGTTGAACTGCCTTCCCAAATTCAGGTGCAAAGTCGTAATGGGTTTAAACTTGTTGGTATTGCCATACTTATGCAACATCAGACCAGCTCCAAAATCAATAAAGGTATTGCCCTTCGGCATCATGTCGCCTTGGTAGCGATGTCTTCCGTCTAGGGTAAAACGAAAAGCATTGAAGTCCCTAGGACGGGGCATCTCATACGATACAGAATCGCTAGCCAAATCACTAGCTTTCTTCACAGGAATACTGTCGGCTCTACTACTGGACGATATGCTCAGAAGTAGAACAAGCAACAGGCTGTAACACGATATGATATTATTTCTCCTTACTTTCATTCAATTGTTCCGTTTCTTCCTTTTGCCCCGTTGTCAGCAGCGTCTCGAATTTCTCACGATATACCTGCGCCTTGCTCTGATCGTATGGATATTTCTTTTTGATTTCATCACTGATATTAGCATCAGAGTTGTAATACTTCTTATAATAACTTGGATCTATATCAAAGCAATGCTGCATGTAAGCTAGGAACGAGGGAGTCTTGTTTTCCTGCATGAGGATTGCCTTCTCAGCACCATATTTGGCAGCCAACTCCATAAAGTCGTCATTGCTGGCCTCTGGACTATTGGCAGCTATTACCCCCTTGATATACCATTTCTTGGGGCTATCATCGGGAAGAGCATCAATCATGGGTTCGACCTCCTGATACGTTTTCCCCAATTCAGGCGAGAGCTCGAAGGTAAGCACTGCACGATTGATGGCACTGCTCTGCATAGCATAATGCAATGCAGCCTCTGCGCGTTTCTGCTCCTCTGTAGTCTTGTTCTGTTTGAAGAAGAGAGTCTCCAGATCAGTGAACATCTTAATATCGCGGAACTCATCTGTATTGGGCAATTTACTGACCAAATGTGAAGCCGCACCGAGTTTCATTCGCTTAAAATACATCACAGCCTGATTAGCTACTAGCTCTCTCCGATTGACTGTATACTTAAACTCATTGTCAAAAGAAATCTGTCGTTGTGTCTCCAGCCCAGACTTCATATCGATAAAAGGAGCCAAGATATCGGTATTACCCTCGCCACGTTCTATTGCATAGCAGGCCATACGATTGGCAATATAGGCAGCAAATGGGCTGTATTTCGACGAGGAGCGGTCCTTCATTTCATTATATGCTCTGACTGTCAGCTTATGCAATTCGGCGGAATCCTTAATCTGACGAAATAGGTGATAGTAGTCACCATTGGAGAAACGATTGTCGCCTCCCTCGGCATACGATTTATCGTGATAGTAAGCCCATAAAGCTTCCTCAGGATCCATTACTTTGTTCTGGCGAATGGTATACGAGCACTTCATCAGTCGCTGGTTCTGCAAGATCTGATTTATAACCGGTTGCTCGCCCATCATACGCCGAATGCTGGCAACGGCATTGCGACTGATTAACTCACGTAGTTCGGTAGCCTCTATATGCAATCCACGTTGGTCCAGAGAGTCTGCTACATCATTCCAGGAATAAACCCTCGGTGAAGCCACCTGCATGCTGGCAGTACCCACATACTGACTGATCATACCCAATGCCATCTGGGCACGTTTATTAGCCAATTCAGTATTACGCTCAGCATTTCCATCAGGTGAGGCCGTTCCTTGAATCTTTACATTCATCAGCTGTCGCCCATATGACTTCAACTCACGAATCAGATGATTGATCTGTTGCGTATTGACAGAGTCTTCCGTTAATCGGGCGCTACCAACCTCAAAGGTCAACTGCAAGTCACGGTCAGTCTCTCGCAGCTGAGCCTTAGCCTGCTCATAATAACGCTCATCGAGTGTAATCTCTTTACGGGCAAAGTCAATTTCGAGCATCTTCCAAGGCTTGCGGCTATTACATGTACCCTCCTTGGTGTCGTCGGCATAGTAAACATGGTTAAAGTCTTCCATCTGTAACACTGACACCCACTTATAACTACAATCAGGATTGGGTTTAGGGAAAGTGGTCTCCCATTGGAAGGATAAAGGTTGGCTGCTAAGCAGTGAGGATTGCAGATAGGGTGCCAATGAGTCATTACGTAAAACATCAAAACTCTTACGGCGACGTTGGGCAAGTTGATATTTGCTTCCTTCGAAAACCATCGGTTCCAGATATTGTACAGTATCCTCTGTCTGGCAGTCTATAACTGCAGGCTGAAAAATCAGTCGCGAGCGGTTGTCGCCATATTCGGCAGGAAGCCCCATTGCCACATTCCAGTGCAGATTGGGACCATCATCAATAGGAGGCATCTCACGCATAGTGATACCTTTGCGCTCACCATAGATATCGGTATTCTTCAGCAAGATACCATCAGCAGTATCGCTCTTCAAGACAATCTCATAATTCAGCTCGCTAGTAATTTTGATGACTTGAGGATTACCCTCATCTACTACCAGCAATGCACCACCCACTGCCACGTCAGCCTCAAAATGACCTTCATAGTCGGGTTTGACCAAGTCGTTACTCTTGATGGTCGCATATCCTCCTTGGCGTTTGGCCTGAGCTCGATACTCCTGAGCTTGGCGGTTAGCTTCTGTCATATTGTCGAAGACATAGACGGTAATACTTACTGGCATTTTCTGTGTTCCACCATCAATGCTCTTCATGACCCTACAAATCTGACCTATAATATGCACCACCTGTGCACGTCCCGTAAGAGCCGCACACATCATGATGAGGGTCAATATGATCTTTCTGCTGTTCACCTTTATCTTATTATATACGACAGCGAGATGCCAATCTTAGTAGGAAGAATGATGCTGCTCACTTTATACTCTTTGCTATTGTAGAAAATCAGGCCTACACCGGCATGGAAGTCTATGTTCAGTCGCTCTGAGAGTGGTAGCACATAACCAAAAGTCACCCCTGCCCCAAGGGCATCGCCATGGTGGTTTTCTTCCTTCCATGTGAAATCGTAGTTTGCCGCTAAGACACTGACACCTACAAAGTGAGACATCATGGAGCGACCACTTAAATAATAGCGCCACTCGGGCTGTACCGCTATACAGCGCATATCGCTAAGCACCCATGGGTGATAGTTTCCCAACACGGCAAGGCCTAGCGTACTTCGATTACTGACAGTCATCTCAAACCCGACGTTATAAGTCTGGGTGGCCAACAAAGCAACGTCAGTATTGACAGCCAGCAACTGTGCACTGCCCTTCATCGGCAATAATGTCACAATAGCCATAAGCCATATTTTCTTCCAACCCCTCATTTCTTCTTTACTTTCGTAGTATCTTTGGCCTCCAGCTTCTTCACTTGTCGCAAGGAGTCTGCTATGAATGCCTTCTCCAATGCAAGGCGCTGTTTTTCAAAACGTCGCTCATAGTCAACCTTATCAAGCGAGTCACGACGAAATTCCCTGCGCTCAGTATTAGCCTGCCGTATAGAGTCACGACGTAACTTCATATCGTAAAGATGCAAACGGTAATGCTCATCTACAGTTACACGGCGCTTATAGCGATTAGAAACAGATTGTCCAAAATGATAGACTAAGCTGACACGTAACACATTATTGCCAACAAGATACAAAACAGGACTCCAGTCCATCGTATAACTCGCAGCAGGGGTAATGGTTATATACGAATCATTCTCCTTCCGGTATTCGTCATGTTTGACAAACATCACACCAACACTTCCAGAAAACTCTAAATCCAAACTACTACCATTCCGATAGCCATAAAGGGGCATCACCAAACCACCCGTCAAACCGGCTGCTATATGATGGCCGTCATAGCCTGTTTCGTTGAATTTTACGTCGTGTTTGCCATAAGTCCCATAAATACCTGCAAACCAAGATAGCCGCTCCCGCTTTGTATGCATATAGCGACGGATATCTATACGCACATCACGGAAAAGGAGGGAGTGATACGGAGTATTAGCTTCACGACCTGAAGGTTTATAACGCCCACTGACGCCTAGAGTCCATCGACTCCAGTTCATATTCCCCAAGGTAAAATCAACTCCAAGATTAGGAGTTAGCAATAACCAGTCTACACCATTGGTCTTTAGGCTGAAGCGCTCCCCGAATGTCAACGTATCGAGTCGGTTACCATAAAGCGTTTTTGGAGGGACTATACGTTTCTTAGTGCGCCCCCAAGTAGTCATACAGACCAGAAGCACACCAAGTAAAAAAAACATATATAAGTTACGTTTCAAACCCTCTGTTTGCTTATTAGCTGCAAAGGTACGAATCTTTTTCTAAATATACAAAGAATTTTCCTTTAACATAGGATTGTTTGTCGTTTTACTTTGACCTACATCAAGAAGAACCTATCTATTGAATAAAAAAAGCATAAATTCTTTGTGTGTTCGCACACAATTCGTACCTTTGCATTGTCAAAGGACAAAAGAGACACAAAGAAAGTAGTTTTTAGGATTTAACAATTAAAAAGTTTTAGTTATGATTATCTTCAATTATGTAGTGGTATCGCTCGCCAAGAAAGGCATCCACATGATTAAGAAATAAAGAAAAAGCGAACCTCCGAGGAAAATGAAAGTATAGAAAAGAAAATCCTGCCACCGTAAGGTTGGCAGGATTTTTTATACCTTAGTATCACAAATTGTTTACTCGGCAATCATGATGGTAACACGGTTCTTGTCGTTCTCAGCAAACGGCTGCTCGTGAGCACCCTTTGAGTCGTAGCTGATGCGGTCAGCAGCAATCTCGTACTTCTCAAGCAGGCACTTTACAACAGCGTCAGCACGCTGCTTAGCCAGACGGTCGTTGATACGATCGTTACCAGTACCAGCGTCAGCATAACCTACAATGTTAACCTTGGCATCCTTGTTGGCGTTCAGATAATCAGCAACATCCTTGATCTTACCAACCTCAGTGTCGCGAATGTCATACTTGTTGATGACGAAGAACACCTCACGTCGCATTGGCTCAACCTTAGCAGGCTTCGGCTCCTCAATAGTAACATACTTATAGATGGTATCGGTTACTACAACGTCGCGATAAACCTCGTGCGACTCCTCCTTGTAGGTCTTACCAAGGTTGATGCGCAGACCAACCAGAGCGTTCACATACTTATCGATGTTGTCGCCATACTTAGAGTTGTACTTGTCAGACAGACCATTGAAGCTACCCTCAAACAACAGGTTCACACAATCGCTCAGACGGAACATTGCCTGTGCACCACCGCGGAAATAAGGACGGAACTTAGTGCCATCCCAAAGGTACTGCATGGTATATCCCTGAGCAGCCAAATCATTAGCCTCGTCATTGCTGAAAGCCATGTTGGCACCACCTCCTACGAAGAGTGAGAAGTTGAACAAGCGCTTGGGGTTCCAGCCTGCTACAAGGTTAGAGATGTTGAAGGTAACATCCAAACCACCAGCTACATACTTCCACTTGTACTTCTTAATCTCCAGATTGTCAAAACCACCCTTTGACTGCCAGCCGTTGAAAGCCAGACGAGCACCAACAACCTTAGAGAACTGATAACCCAGACCCAGCTGTACGTTGGGAGAAAGGAGGTCCTTAAACTTAGCCTCACCAATAGTCCACTGAGCTCCGCCCTGCAGATCCAGATACCAATAAGGCTTGAACTGAGTTGTCACGTCAGTGTGATCTAACTCCTGCACAGTGCGCTGGTCGATACGGTCAACCACCTTCTGCTGCTTCTGCGCCATAGCGCTCAGGCTTACAAAAGCCAAGCAAGCTACCAATAAAGTCTTAATCTTCATAATTCCTTAATATTAAGTAAATAGTACTATTTGGGTGCAAAGATACAAAAAGTATTTTATAAATGCAAAATTTTTTAAAGGAAATAAGCAAAAAAGTGCTCACCTTACGAGTGAGCACCAGATATATGCCGATAAAGCAGGAGTTTCATGCCGAGAAACCAACAGTTACATGCCGAGAAACTACTAGTTACATACCGACAAACTTTTAGTCCTATTGCTCCTCATAATATTGGCCGCGAATTCGAAGCTGGTAAACGGTATCTGCATTGGAATAAATGTCACATCGCTTGGTAAAGAAACCAGGCACAAAACCACTACCATCGTAAGCCATTCTAATACTGTCAATCCCACCTGGAGGAAGGGGACGTTTGTTGTATACAGGTTGAACACAATGGCAGGAAGGTTCAACGCTGTCTATGACGAATGGTACATCGCCTACATTCTTATACACAAAGTAATGGAAAACCGTATCACGGGTTGAGTATCTGCCAAAGTCATACTCTGTCGTACCAATGAACTCTATCTTGGCTGCAGAGACACGAGAAGTAACAGCCTGCCGACGGCACGAAGCCGACAGCAGGCAAAAGATGAATAGCAATGTACACCCTGAAAGAGCATACTTCAGCTTATAGGTTATCATTATTACTTGACATATCTGAATGAGTATCTGTAATATTGTCTTTTGTTGTCAAGTACCACTCATCATCTATTCGTACAGGACGCAAATAGAAGGAAGTAGTATTGGGGCGCGAATCTCCCTCTTCTTTCTCAAACAAAACAATATCAATCTTAGCCTCATTATCTATATTGCTATTAAAAACTATGCGATTCAATTCATAGCCGGCCTTGCCTGCAACAAACATCAATGAATGGCCCTGGCGCTGACGGAAAGCCTGGTCAAGAGACTGGATGCTATCACCATTCAGATACCTTAACATATCTACAGCCCCGGCGATGTCACCATTTTGCAAACGCACCGTAAACTGGTTTACAAGGTCATGTACCTTTGTAGTATCCTCCCTTGTAAATACATAAGCAGGAGCCTCCACCTCATCAGCTGGTGCTTCCTTCTTACCGCCACAAGAGGTCATCACAGCAGTAGAAAGCATGACTGCCATCAGAGAAAACAATAACTTTTTCATATCTTCATTTTCGTTTTTAAACAAGAGGGGTGCCAATCTGTTGACACCCCTCTTTGAGTTATAATAGATTAAAAATCTACTTACGAACTAATTACTCGTTACCCTGAGTAGGATCGATTGTGATAACGGCCCAAACCTTCTGAGTCCAGTCTGTCAGAGCACCCCATGGGTACTTCAGAGAGATGGGAACATATACGTGGAACGGCTTCACAACACCACCGTTGTTGGTGTAAGCGAGAACGTCGTTGATGGCGTTAGACTCGGGCTTACCAAGTGCAACCTGACCAGCCTCATCCTTAGTCTTAGCCTCAGTACCCTTCCAGTCGTAGATCTTCAGATACTCCCACTTCGGATACAAGGTATTTGTACCAGTCAGGGCAGGAATGTCTACGATAGGCAGAGTGTTAGCAAGAATGTCCTTCTCGGTGTCCTTGATGACACGATCCTCAGGTGCACGGTATGCGTCTGAACGAATCTCGTCACGGTTCACATAGAGATACTCAATTCCGTAGAACTCGTAAGTTACATTACCCTCTTCGAAATTACCCTTATGCTTCTTACCATCGAGACCAGTACCTGCAACAGCTGCAGCACCGAACTGCTGCTCCTCACCTGCAGGAACGACAGCATACTGACGCCAGTCGCGGATGTAAACGAGCTTCCAGATAGGATAGATCTGAGTAGCGTTAGGAGCATCCTTCCAGTTGGTCTCAGCAGGCCAGAGGTTAACAGGACGCAGGAAGCGTACATTGAAGAAGTTCTTACCAATCAGAGGATCGAAGCAATTTTCAGCCTCAGGCATAATCTCAACGTAAGCAGTGAATGCACGGTCGTTAGTACCATCCTGACCATCCAGATAAGAATCCTTAATCAGGTTACCCTTCTTGTCGTACATACCAACATAGTTCAGAATGTCGCTGGCAGCGCTGTTCACATCCTTAGCAGCCAAAGTCTTCTCCTTGTTGTTTGTAGTAATTGGCTCATAGCCATTGTACAGGATAATTCCATCAGAACTAATCTCGCAAATCAGCTCGTCAGCAGTCATTGAACCGCGCTTAACAGCATAGATCAGATTACCATAGTTGCCATCAGCGTCACCACCGGCAATATAGAGCTTGTAGGTAGCACCTGAAGCACCCTTAACCTCCCAATACTTCTTAGGAGCAGAAGCCTGGGTCTTATACTGTACTGTAGAGCTGTTTACAATCTCACCATTTGCGTTAATCTCACCAGCGTGCTCACCCTTAACAGGCAGACGGAAGCGGAATGTTGTCTCACCAGCGAACTTATTCGTAGTCTTATCCCAATACTTAGAGAACTTATTCTTGTTATAGATATCGGGAACAACAGTCTGGTTCAGCCAGTACTCCTTCAGGTCCTTTCTGAAGCTTACAACATTCAGAGGATTATCCTTACCCTGAAGAGCAGGAGTAGGAACGTTAGCGTATACCTCAATGGTATCAGCAGTGTTATCCTTATAACCCTCAGCGAAGTCATACCAGTGGTCGAGTACGCGACGGTTGATGTCTGCATAAGCGAAGTGCAGCTTCTCAGGAGCAAAGCGCAGAGTTACATAGATGTAAGTGCCATTGAACTTGTTAACGAAGCGAACTACGGTAGAGAGCTCCTTAGCGCTCAGACCCTTAGTCTCATAGGTAGCACCTACAACTGAGCGAAGCTTATAGAACTTAGCATCAGAGTCAAGGTTGCTGTTCTCATCAGCCTTAGGCTCGAGGTTCCAAATCAGCACGTTAGTAGACTCATCCCAGTTGTGACCAGCAGTAGCGTTATCGTGAGGAGTATACCATACACGACCGAACCAGTTGTTGGTATTGGTGTAGCTTGACATACGTGCCATAGGATCGTCATTCCAAGTAGCAGCATCATCACCCTTCTTGGTGTTAGCCAGTTCATAAGTACCATCAGCCTTCTTGAAGAAGCGACGAGCCTCCCATGTATCAGTGTACAGAGGACCTGCGGGATAGAGTGATCCAACAGCAGAAGGAGTGATGTAAGGCATATCCTTATAACCACCTACTACATCCAGATAGTAGTTACCCTCGAACTCCTGCTTGGTCATACCCTTACCGTCGTTCAGCTTAGCCAGAATCAGGTTCTCCATCTGAGACCAAGTTACGCGAACTTCCTCACCGCAGTTGAAGTAGATGTCAGCGAAGTTAATGGTTACTTCCATACCCTTAGCCTCTACAGCATCCTCAGCGATACGAATCTTCACATAACCGTAACGAACGATGTTACCGTCCTGGTCAACGAGGTCAACGCGAACCAGAGGCTCACGGCCGATGGCCTCACGAGTAGCAACCTTGCCAGAGATAGTCTTACCATCCTCAGTTACAGAACGAGGAGCGAAGTAAGGAGATTTCTTATCGGTAACAGGATTACCATCCTTGTCAACCTGCTCCATGTGAACAGACTCACCAGTTACGTTGTTACCAACGATATAGTCAACCAGTGTGTACTCATAGTGCAGACCCATAGCCTGAAGCTCTTCTGCTGTAGCTGTACGCTCATCTTTAGAAGTACCATACTTAGCATAGGTAGTGTACTTGATGTGAGTCTCAATGAAGTTGATGTTGAAGATACCGTCGTAAGCTACAGTGTGAGTAGCGGGCATAGGAATAGCACCATAGCTATCCTGATCGGTAGCACCGTTGTAACCAGCGCTCTCATAGAGGTGGTTGTCACGGATTACATGATTCTTACCAGCCTTGTCAAAGTAAGTAGGATGAGCCAGACCATCAGCACCCTTAATGCTAGCCAGAGCAGCATTATCAGCCAGAGCGATGATATCGATGTCAGCAGGAACAACTACTGCATAGTCAGAAGTAATAGTAACAGTATCGTTAACTGTCAGCTGACCAGCGATGAAAGGCAGCTGCTTACCATTACCGAATACACCTGTTCCATCATCACCAGTGGTAGGAGTGAAATAATCGTCTGTAGTTGAGCCAGCCCATGTCAGGAACATGTTCTTCATAGCCTGATTATCCTCCAGATAGAAGGGGATAGTCAGAATACCAGTCTTCTTGTCAAGAGAGTTACGGTTGCCATCAGCAGAAGAGAAGATCTCACTATAAGCACGAGCACCAATCTTAGTGCCGTTAGAAGTTGCACGGGTGTAAACCTCTGCATCGTTCTCGAAGAACTCAATCTTAGCACCCTCGATGTTAGCAGTAATCGGGTTGATGTGATACTTAGCGATACCACCACGAGAAATCTCAGCATAATCCAAAGCACCAGTCTTACCGTTCAGATCGCGGATAGCAATCAGATTAGCTGTAGTCAGAGACTTCGGACCAGCGATTTCAGTCCAAGGACCCTTATTTGCAGAAGCATTCTCAGTTCCAATCAGCTCTTTACCCTCCTTGGTTGAGAAGGTCATGTAAGACTTAACAGTAACATCAACGCTCTTGTCACCAGCAGCCTTGTCAATCAGGATATAGGTGAACTTGCGATCCTTAGCAACGGGCTTGAAGATAGGAGCCTTAGCGAAGGGAACCTCGATACCCTCAAGACCTTCCCAATAGAAACCGGGTACCAGAACCAGAGAGGTAAGACGCTTCTGAACGAAAGCCTCCAGCACGTTGATGGAAGCAGCAGTCTTATTGATGGTCTCACTCAAAGTCTGCATAGCAGCCTTTGCAGCAGCATAGTCAGAAGCATACTGAGCCTTGAAGTCATTCAGTGCCTTACTAACAGCGTTGATGTCATCCTCAAGCTTGGTGATGGTTCCAGAGAAACCTACATCCTTCTTCAGGGCGTCAATGATAGCAGCCATCTCTTTCTTGTAGGCAGCCAAAGCGTCCTCCTGAGCCTTAATGCTCTCACGGATAGCCTTGTCTTCAGCCTGACGGGCAGCTTCTTCTTTGCTAATGTTCTCGTTGGCAGCCTTGATAGCATCTTGAAGTGCTGCAACATCACCCTGAACTACTGCCAAAGCGGTAGCCAAAGTCTCAACATCAGCCTTCTTAGCATACTCCTCCAGGGCAGTCTCGATAGTACCAACCTTGGTTGACAGAGCAGCAAGCTGCTGTGTCAAATCAGTAACCTGAGTGCTGAGTGCGTCAACAACTGACTTGTCAGCCTTGCTGTTAACAGCTGTCTGCAGAGCCTCAATCTTCGTGTTCAGCGTAGACTGAACAGAGTTGATCTGACTCTCTAAGGATGTCTTCAGACTCTCCAGCTCGCTCTTCAGCGAACGGTTATCAATCTGCTCCTGGAGCTTCTTGATGTCGTCATCATAATCCTTACAAGACGTAAGTACACTCGCAGTTGCGAACAGCATAACTACGAGTAACGAACTAAAAAACTTTGTTTTGTTCATACGAATTGTTTAAATTAATTAATAAAAAAAGTTATTTATACTCTCTATTTTCTCATATTTTTTTAACGCACCTCATAGTCTGAGCCACGTTTTTGGGTGCAAATATAGGCATTAATTCGCGAATCTGCAAGGATTTTCATACATTTTTTTCGAATTTTAGCTAAAAAGTTATCTTTTATCTTAGTTTTACCCCACAAAGGGATGGTTTTATTGTTATTTTTTGTTTTTTTAATGCAAAATTAGTTTTGTCTATGGTTTGAGGACAAAATGTCTTGTACCTTAATTTAATATATAAAGGAGTGCCGCCGGCTGTTTGAATGCTGACGGCACTCCCGCTTTAGTGCCTGTACCCAGACCCGGGCTCGAACCGGGATGGGTTTCCCCACTGGTGTTTGAGACCAGCGCGTCTACCGATTCCGCCATCTGGGCTTTTGCGGATGCAAAGGTAGGAATAAAATTTGAAACCACCAAACATTCAGGAAAGTTTTTCTTTATCAGACAAAGTCATCGCCATACTTGATCTTGACCTCGTTGACATATTTGCGGACCAGGGCCGAGGAGTCGCCCTTTTTGCAGATGAGCAAAACGTTGCCTTCTTCTGCCACAATATAGCCGTCCAATCCGTTGATGACACCCAGCCGTCCCTTAGGCAGCTTGATGACATTATTGTGCGAGTCTTCCATCATGACCTCTGAGTCGATAACCACATTGTCATCCTCACCACGACGCTTGCACTCATAGATGGCATGCCACGTACCCAGGTCGGCCCATCCGAAGTCGCAGCGCATGACGAAGACATCGTCGCAACGTTCCAACACGCCCTGGTCGATGCTCAAGTTGGGATAAGAGGGATAGTGCTCGTTGACGAAAGCCATCTCCTGCTCGATGGTATAGTTGGACAGGTGCCCGTCGAAGCGACCCAGCACATCGGGGAACAAGCGACGGAAGCAGACGTTCAAGAAACGGGCATTGGCCAGGATGAGTCCGGTGTTCCACAAGAACTCACCAGAGTCCATGAACATCTGGGCGAATTCGCGTTCAGGCTTTTCGGTAAACGACTGGACAGGATAGATATCGGGGTCGTCAGTAGGTTCTCCTTTCTGGATATAGCCATAGCCTGGCTCTGGCCGAGTGGGCTCTACGCCCATGGTCAAGAGCTGGTCATGATGAGTGACGAAGTCGAAGGCTTCTTCCATGTTGCGGTAGAAAGCATCCTCGTTCAGCACGAACTGGTCGGAAGGAGTGATGACCACATTGGCCTTGAGGTTACGACGGCATACCCGCATATCAGCCCATGCCACGCTGGGAGCCGTACCACGATTAATGGGTTCCACCATCAGGTTCTCCTCATGGAGCTCGCCAAGCTGTTCACGCACCAAGGGAGCATACTCCCGATTGGTGCAGACGAAGATGTTTTCCTTGGGAAGTATTTTTGAGAAACGGTCGAAGGTCTGTTGCAGCTGAGTGCGCCCCACGCCAAAGAAGTCGACAAACTGTTTCGGACGTTGTTCACGGCTGCATGGCCATAGTCGGCGACCCTTTCCCCCGGCCAGGATGATGCAATAGTTTTGGTTGTTAAATTCCATATAATAGAATAAGGTTTTATTTACGAGTGCTAAGATACGAAGAATATTTCAGTCTGGCAAATATATAGGAGATTTTTAGGTTTTTATTATATATTTTACCGTTTAGAAAGCCATTCGCAGTTGGAGCAGCAGGTCGGTCATGGAGGAACGGTTGATCTGTTGCTGGCCGCTAGAGATAACGGCACGGTCAAAATAGTTGGTGGTGCCCACCTTGGCCGAGAGCACAAAGCGCCCCACATCAGCTCGGGCTGTCAGGGCATAGCGGAGACCATGGCCATAATACATGGGGAAAGAGAAGTCGTAGAGCACGGAAGGCTCATACTGGTAGAGACGGCTGTCGTAGTCGTCGGTACGGAACCAGCCTACATTAGCAGAGAGTTTGAGCCAGCGATGCTGATAAGAAGCAAACTGGCTCACCATCAAACCACGGGAGCGAGCAGTACGATTATCTATCATGACTGCATCGGCCTGGGTGGCAAGCGTCAGCACAGACCACAGAGGGAATGATGCCCGCAGTCGGGCCCGATGCTCATAACGGTTCATCAGCAGCGTACGCTTGTCGTTGTCACGCTGGCGAAGATGGAAACGATAGCGAGCCTCGACGGTAACCATATTATATAATAAGGAACGCGCGAGAACAAAGGCATCGAAAGACTCGCTGCCACTTGACACCTGATAGCGGGCCCAAGGGAAATAGACATAATCCAGATAGGCCTGTAGCAGGGTATTCCTGGATGGCGCCCATTTAGCACCCAGATAGAGTCCATGTTCGTTCTGAACATTAGAGCCCTCGCTGAAGGCATAGGCATGATAAGCGGTATAGCGCTTGTCGTAATACCGATGAAGCATCATCAATGACCACTGGTCAGTCAGACGGTAACTCAACGTATGGAGGGCTGCCAAGGCTCCGTCGCGGTTGACTGCCGTCTCGCCTGCCAGAGAAACCCGATGGTGGGTGTAGCTATAGTCGAGGCTGGCATTCAGGAAGTTGTTACCGGCAAGGGCATAGCGTCGATAGAGCTGGGAAACGGTTGACGACCCAGAGGCAATGTAGGGAACAAGGGTGCGGTCGAAATGGGAATAGACCACATTGACATTGGCCGCGGTGATGCCTCCGAACTTCTGTCCTTTCCACCCCAGCCGGAGCCCAAGGTCGGCAAGATGGGTGTTGTTTTTCTTGGCCAGCTCTGTAGCGGTACGGTGATAACCGTCAGTAACGATGGTACGGACCGTCTGGTCGTCATCGTTGAGGGTAGCGTCAAGAGGGCGATAGGAAGCAAAGGCCGTCAGGCGCCAATGCCGGGCAAGACGAACGGTGGCTGCTGCCCCACGAAGATAGCTGGCGGAAGACCGGGAAGCATGGGCGGTAAGGACATGGCTACTACGTCCCAAGGACTGAAGGATAGCCACCTTACCCAAGCGGAAGCTTGTATTCATGACGAGTCCCATTCCCAGCTGTACCTTGTACATACCTAAGTTCAGCTCCTCCAATCGTCCCAGCCGGCGAAGCTGGAAGTAATAGGAATAATAGTCGTATCCCCAGCTGTTTTTGTTGCTAAAGAAAGGCTCACCGGCATCCTGGGCTCCCGTAAGGCCAAACTTAATACGGTCGCGGTATGAGAACTGATAGCGCAGGTCATGACGATAAGGATAACCCAGATAGGCCTTGCTGTCGCCCTTTCGTTCATACATAGGAATCTTGACGGTGGCCAATAGCGTGTGACGGCCATCTTTCAATAGCGACGACAAGGAAGGCAGACTGTCAGAGGGTGCTGCCATAGCGTCGCAACATACAAAACACTTCAGCAAATGCCGGGTATCACGGTCAAGGCTCTCTATCATCAACAGCTCGTTGAGGGTGCGCAACGGCTTGTAACGGTCTATGTAGGCCATGAGTTCCTCTATCTGCTGAGCAGAAAGAAAAGGCAGCTGTTCCAATTCCTCACGGGTTACCTGATTCAGGTTCAGCTTGCTCTCAGCCAAAGCGGAGAGAAGCTCAAAGGTTTCTTCACCGTAACTCACATCCTCTGCCGTCATCCATTCACGGAAGAGGGCCTCCCATGACGGCTGCGACAAAGCTGTTGTGTCTTGAGAGAAGACAATAAAGGGCAATAATAGAAATAGGAATGAACTGAGATAGCGTCTCATAGCTGTCCTGCCTCCACCATCAGGACAATACGCTCCGTCAAGCGGTCAACACCCTCGGCATCATACTCCTTTTTCAGAGAAGCACCAAACGCCCAGGCAAAGGCCTGATAGAAACCGGCGCGGACAGGACCCAGAAAGGCTTGTATCAGCTCATAGCTGGAGGAATTGCTCTCACGATAGATTAGTTTGATGAGTAGCTTTCCTTGCGAATAGGTCAGCTTCTTCATGCGAGGCTTGTACTCCTTCATGATGCTCTTCTCCACCCGCTTCATGTGTTCCTCCCTGGACTTCTTGTCTGGTAGCGTTTCCAGGTATTCTGCCGTCTCCATCATAATCATGTTGGCCTCCTTGGCTATAGGCAGCACCTTCTTCACATTCTTCACCAGACGCATATAGGCCTTGGCCTGCTTCTTGCTCTCGAAAGCCACAGGCGGAAAGACATAGACATTGTTCATCTCCATATACTGGATGCTGTCGCCACCCTCGAAGACCTTACCCACCTTGACGGTAGGCACAAAGGTCGGACTGTCCATGTCGACCTGCTCCTCCTGAGCCATTGCTACGATGGAGAGCATCCATAAGGCGATAAACAAGACTTTTCTCATCGTCATCCTATTCAGAGTAAATCAGTTGAACCAATGTCTGACCAACAGCCTGCAGCGTATTGCGGTCTATATGCTGCATGTCGTCGTTGACGGTATGCCACGTCGGACCGAAAGAGCTCTGTTCGCAGTCGGGATAGTGATTGATGATATCGATACAGGGGATGTTGGCCTTCTCGTTAACGGGATTATGGTCATCAGTAATGTAGCCTCCCATCTCGTTGGGGAAGAAGCTGCCATAACCTGCCGCACTGGCGGCCTGCCATACTTTCTCGACAATCTGACGGGCATGCTGCAAGGAGAAGCCTTCCTGATAGAACTTAGCACCCTGGCCGCCCACCATATCGAGCAGAATGCCATATTGGTAGCTGTTGGCTGTTGGCTTATAGCTACTTGCCCAGTGTTGGGCACCGAGGGCCCACGAGTCAGCATCCACCTCGTCACTCCATTGGGGAACACCCCAGTCCTCTGCATCGAAACAAATGAAGTCGACGTCCACCCGGGCAGAGTCATGCTGCTGGAGCAGGCGGGCCATCTCTAACATAACAGCCACACCAGAGGCTCCGTCGTTAGCTGCCATGACGGGCTTACGCCAATTGGCTGAGTCGGGGTCGTTGTCTGCCCAGGGACGACTGTCCCAATGGGCACAGAGCAGGATTCTGGGCTTTTGGCTCTTGGCCTTTGGCTTTTGGCAGATGATATTGGTCATCTTCAGAAGTGTGCCGTCATAGCCTTTCAGGTCAGCCTGCTGAAGGGTTACCTGATAGCCATACTGCTGGAACTTCTTCTGTATCCATTGTCCACACAGCTCGTGGGCCTCACTATTCATGATACGTGGTCCGAAGGAGCACTGGGCTGCGCAGAAAGCGTATGCCGAGTCAGCATTGAACTCTATGTTCACGACTGGCTGGCTGTTCTGCTGACTTTTCTTTGTTGTGCTGCAGGAACAAAGGACACATACCATACAGAAAAGACTTAGTAGTTTCTTCATCATTCTCTTACTTTTTGCACTTGACTCATGACTCGCAGGAAGTTGCCTCCCCAAATCTTCTGGATATCGCTCTCCGAATAGCGACGGGCCAGCAGCTGACGAGTAAAGTTAATCATCTCTGACGAATCGGCCAGACCACGGATGCCACCGTCGCCGTCGAAGTCGGTACCGATGCCTACATGGTCAATACCCATCACCTTGATGGCATGCTCCAGGTGTTGCAGGGCATGGAGTACGGTAGCCTCACCATCCTTTACCAGGAACCCAGGATACAGCGTGACTTGCATCACCCCACCCTTTGCTGCCAGTGCCCGCATCTGCTCATCGGTCAGGTTGCGTGGATGGTCGCACAAGGCCCGGCAACTGCTATGGCTGCATACTATGGGCTGACTGCTCAGCTCAAGGGCATCATAGAAACTCTTGTCAGCAGCATGGCTCAGATCGACCATGATACCCAGACGGTTCATTTCCTGAATGACCTGCTGGCCAAAGGCACTCACGCCATGATGGGTATTGGAGCCACGGGCTGAGTCGCAGATGTCATTATCGCCATTGTGGCAAAGCGTCATATAGACGATTCCCCGCTGGGCAAAATGCTGCAGGTTCTGCAGCTGGCCGTCCAGAGCCAGCCCGTTCTCTATGCCCAGCATGATGCTCTTGCGTCCTTGATGCTTATGAGCCCATAGGTCAGCAGGAGTACGGGCAATGGCAAGATATGGATGGTTCTTCTCTACAATAGCCTCTATCTTATCGAAGATGAGGTCAGCGTATGCTGTCGGACCTGTAACATCAAAGTCTACCTTCGACGAGAAAGCCTCACCCTCTTTGGGCTGTGGCAGATAGCATACCATGATAGAAGCATCCTGACGACCCTCTGTCATCTTGTGAAGGTCGACCAGTATCCTCGGGTCACGACTGCCGAAGTCTACTCCCTGCGGAAAAGCCATCGGCGTGTCGCAATGGGTATCAAGAGTCAGAATACGACGGTGTAGCTGGCAGGCCTCATGATAGTGGGCCGCCTGGCTGACAAGCCATTGGAAGATGGGGAGCCCATCGTCTGTCAGACACTCAGGATGCCACTGAACACCCATGATGCTCTTGAACTCACGACTTTCTATGGCTTCGATAATGCCATCTGACGACCTGGCTGTTATCCTAAATCGCTCACCAGGATCGCTGACGGCCTGATGATGGAATGAATTAACAAACAGCTGCCTCTCCTTATATATATTAAATAAGGTGGAGTCTTCCTCAACCGTAACACTATGGGTAGGCTCTGAGCGGTCAGCATCCTGAGAGTGTCTGACCTTAGCTTCGTCAGCAATGTCCTGCTTCACCTTTCCCCCTAAGGCCATGGCCAGCGTCTGGATGCCCCGACAGATACCCAGCATAGGAATCTGACGGTTGTATGCCAACCGGGTTATCAGCAACTCAGGCAGGTCGCGCTCGGCATTGATGCCACCCAAACGGGGAGATGGCTCCTCATTGGCATAGAGCGGATTAAAGTCAGCGCCACCACTCAACAGCAAACCATCCAGATGGTCCAGCGTATTGATGATGGCATCGGTATCGTTCAGCGGAGGAAGGATGACAGGGACGCCACCGGCTCTTAGCACCGACTTGTAATAGCCCTCGCCCAACTTGCAGGTGAGCTCGCCATAGTTGCCGGTAATGCCGATGACAGGCTTATGGGGGGCTTCGGGAAATGATTTATAGGCCACCCGGAGTTGCGACTGCCAATCAAAGCGGTTTGCCATAGCCTTATTCGTCTATCGTTACAGGGATTTCGCGTTTGATGCTCTGTTCCAGCGAGATGAGTGTCTCCGTAGCCACCACGCCAGGTATGTCTTGCAGACGTCCATTCAGCAAGTGCATCAGCTGCTCATTGTCACGAGCATAGAGCTTTACCAGCATGGTATAGGGACCCGTTGTGAAATGGCACTCCACCACCTCGGGGATGTGCTGCAGACGCTCCACCACATCTTTATACATGTTACCACGCTCCAAGGTAATACCCACATAGGTGCAGGTAGAATAGCCGAGGCTCTTGGGATTGACGTCAAAGCCACTGCCCATGATGACCTCGCCTTCTATCAGGTGCTGAACACGCTGATGAATGGCGGCACGTGACACATTACACTCTGCTGCTACATCCTTAAACGGAATACGTGCATTCTTTGACAAGATACTGAGTATCTTCTTATCGAGATTATCGATTTTATCCATACACTTGAGTTAATAGTTTACAATTTGTAAGCAAAAGTACGTATTTTAATTGAAACATGCAACTTTTTAGGCGAAAATCTTTATTTTTGCTTACGAATTAGCGTCAATCCGTCACGTAAAGGCAGTATTACCTGCTCCACACGGCCATCGTTCATCACATAGTCGTTAAAGGTTTCGATACCCTTTGTCTGGGGGTCTCTATCGTACCCGCTGTCTACCACATGACCATCCCACAACGTATTGTCTGCCAAGATGAAACCTCCTGGGCGCAAGACAGACAATGCCATCTCGTAGGTTTCCCGATAGGTACGTTTGTCGCCATCGATGAAAGCCATATCAAAGGTAATGCCCAGCTTAGGAGCCTCGGTAATGGCATCGCCGATGATGAAACGGATGCGGTCACTGACAGGCGACTGTTCTATCCAGGGACGGGTGAAATCCTCCTGTTCGTCGTTAATCTCAAAGGTATAGACCATGCCGCCCTCGTCCAATCCTTCAGCCATACAGATAGCCGAATAACCACTAAAGGTGCCTACCTCCAGGATGTTCTTCGGGCGAATCATCTGGACCAGCATCTTCAGCAGACGGCCCTGCAGATGACCAGAGGCCATGCGGCCATGCAGCATATGGATATTGGTAGCTCGCCAGAGCTGGTACAGATAATCAGGCTCTGGGGCGATGTGGCACTCAATATACTCGTCGAGGGTCATTTCAGTGCCTCGATAGCCAGACGGTAGGAATCCAAGCCAAAGCCGCAAATCACTCCCTTGCAGGCTGATGAGATAAAGGAGTGGTGACGAAACTCCTCACGCTGATGGACATTAGAGATATGTACCTCAATGACAGGACACTTCAGCGAGCGGATGCAGTCATGCAGGGCCACTGATGTGTGCGTATATGCTCCTGCATTGAGTACAATACCGTCGTAGGAGAAGCCCACTTCCTGCATCTTGTTGATGAGTTCGCCCTCGACATTACTCTGATAATAAGCAATCTCGATGTCAGGATACTGTGCCTGCAACTGGGGCAGGTACTGGTCGAACGACGAGGAGCCATAGATGCCTGGCTCACGGGTTCCAAGCAGGTTCAAATTAGGACCATTGATGATTTGAATTTTCATAATTCAGATATTATTTGTACCTTTGCAGTCGGCAAAGGTAATAAAAAAGATGGAAACTGGCAAGAAAACGGAGGCAAATATGCTGAAAGCCTACCAACGCTACCTGAAACTACAACGTGGTTATTCAGTCAACACGCTGGATGCCTACAGGCGTGACTTGGAGAAGCTGTTAGCTTATCTGGAACAGGAAGACAAGCAAATCCTTGATGTTCAACTGTCCGATTTACAGCACTTTGCCGCAGGATTGCACGACATTGGCATTCATCCCCGCTCTCAATGCCGCATTCTTAGCGGAGTACGTTCCTTTTTCCGTTTTCTGCAATTGGACGGCTATCGCGATGACGACCCGTCAGAACTGTTGGAGTCGCCTGTCCTGGGCGAGCATCTTCCTGAGGTTTTGTCAGCAGACGAGGTGGACGCGCTGGAGAACAGCATTGACCTCTCCAAATGGGAAGGCCAGCGCAACCGGGCCATCATTGAGGTCTTGTTCTCTTGCGGCTTGCGAGTCAGCGAACTGGTCAACCTCAAGCTCTCCAACCTTTACCTTAACGAGCAGTACATCAGGGTATTCGGAAAAGGTTCCAAGGAACGCCTCGTCCCCATCTCTCCCAAGGCTATCAGGGAACTGCAAAACTGGTTCATAGACCGCAACCTCATGAATATCAAACCTGGCGAGGAAGACTACGTATTCCTTAACCGTCGTGGGGCCCATCTGACACGAGTCATGATCCTGATTATGATTAAGCAACAGGCAGCAGAGGCTGGCATTCAGAAAACCATCTCGCCCCACACCTTACGCCATAGCTTTGCCACAGCCCTGCTGGAAGGAGGCGCAGACCTGCGAGCCATCCAAGCCATGCTGGGGCACGAATCCATCGGCACCACCGAGATTTACACCCACATCGACATGTCCACCCTGCGCCAGCAAATTCTGGAGCACCACCCCCGTAACATCAAAAGGCGGTAAATAATTGTTGGTTAGTTTTTGAATTTCTGAAGAAAAGTGCCTATATTTGCAACAAGATGTGTATTACGATGAAAGGAAGTTGAACAACGAAGCGTTTTTACACAAATTATCCAAAATGGATAATCTTTTTTGGATAATTGTTTTGCTTTTCAAATAATAACTTGTATATTTGCAGCGTCAAAACATCCATTCTGATTATGATAGAGAATCCTTTCATCACCTATGGCTACGAGTCGGCCTGTAGCACTGCAGGAGTATGAGACCTTTGCAAAAGGTCATTTTGAAAAGGTAGGAAAGCATATTGCCGATGGTGTGGTAAGTGCTATCTATGAGCGATTTGATGGTACGACCTGGTACTTGCAAAAAGTGCTTAACCAGCTATTTGCAACAAAGGACCAAGTCGTAGTCGGCGATGTTGACAAGGCCGTACAACAAATAATTAACCAAAACGAAGAGGCTTATAAAGATATACTATATCAGTTAACTGCCCGTCAGCGTGACCTGCTTGTTGCTGTCAGCTGTGAAGGCAAAGCCAGGCAGATAACTGGGGGGGCTTTTGTCAAACGTCACCACCTTTCTTCTGCGAGCAGTGTACAGAAGTCAGCAAGGGCTCTCGTGGAGAAACAATTGCTAACTCATCAGCAAGGCGTCTATGAGGTTTACGATAAGTTTATGCCAGAGTGGCTTAGAAAGTCGTAAAAATCTGAGACAGAAGCCCATACACGTCTGTGAGATGACAGAATTAGTGAACATCATTACAAAGATACGAATAAATGAATGAAATACAAAATAAAACACAAAAATTTTAAAATCACTCAACTGTCGCAAACGAGGCTGCGTCAGCTGCGTTCAGGTACATCCTCTTGTATATAATATCATTTTTCATTTCTACCTCTACTAAATTGCATATAATTTATTGAGTATAAATACTTTATGCGAAATTATGCTTCTCTGTTGCCTCTACTTTCCCTCTACTTTGCCTCTACCTTCCTTCTACTTTCCCTCTACTGATCCTCTACCAAACATTCATTTACCATTTGTAATGGATGGTGTGTTTTGGTGATTGTGGAGAGGGAGACGAGCAAGTTTGGCTCTTCCACGTGCAAGTTTGGCCCTTCCATGGAACAAGTTCCCAGCCTGGGAACACCTTGTTCCCACGGCGGGAACGTGACGTTCCCAGGCTGGGAATGCCTGCTTCCAACGGCGGGAATTCAGCTTGTGGCTTGCTGAAAGCGAGTTAGTAGAGGGAAGATAGAGGTAAAGTAGAGGCAAAGTAGAGGCAAAGTAGAGGTGGCAAACTTTGCAAAGCATTCATTAATAAGGCGTTAGACTGGTTTAGTAGAAGGAAGTGGAATTTTATAATTTTCTCACTCATATGCTATAATTCTATCTGGAGTCCACAGAACAACACGGCCTGCCGTTCCGTAATACCAAAGCTTTCGGCCAAAAATCCGACCTCCAATGAGGCTTCCTTCATAAACTCATCGCTCAGTTTCGAGTCACGTGACAACTCAACTACTCGCTCCACGGCCTGCAGCAATGTGGGCATCTTCTTCATGTCTTTCTTCATTATCTCTTTTCTTTAGCGTTACAGAGATAATATAGCCACTTTCGAAAAAAAATTCAAAGTTTTATGCCACTTTTTTTATCGGAAGAGAGGACACCCACGCAAAAATCTATATACATTAAACAGAATAGCCACTTCAGCCTTTTAGATATTTGGCCGCGTTGATTGCCGTCAGTAGTACATGTCTAAATCTTTTATCTCATCGAATAATGCAGGATCTTTCTGCTTTAGGTACTTCACGAACAGATTGCTTTGTACAAAGCAATCTATATTGCCGAACTTGTGCAATTTCTGCACAGGTTGTGTCACAATGATCAACTTAGACGCAAAATAATCAAATGATTATTTGTTTAATACAGAAAAAGTGATTGTCTTTGCACCACCAAATAATAATAAGGTGTAAACAACAGTGATTTAAATATCATGCCAACAAAAGATAAGGTTTAACACGGAGCCTTTCGAGGCCCATTTAAATAATAAAGACGATGAACAATATTATTGATTGCATAACAGAGCCGAGGTTTAAGCAGATGATGGTTAAACTCAGCAAAGCTTCTACTGAAAAAGAGGTAGATGAGATAATCAGCGAACATAATCAAATAGAGATGTCTGATACAGAAAAGCAGCAATACAGTGACAATGTTATTGCTGACTTGGAAAATGTGCTGAAAGCTCTGGATGGTGACATTGAGGAATTGCGCGCATCACGTATTCGTGAAAAGATGGGAGACTTAGACCAGGCAGTTTCTTTTGCGTATATCGCAAAGAATTATTTTGGCAAGTCATATTCCTGGCTGATTCAACGATTAAACGGCAGCAAGGTAAATGGGAAAGAGGCACATTTCAATAAAGAGGAAGTTCTTCAACTGCAATCAGCATTGAACGATTTGGGCAGAAAACTTTCATCTATTGTCCTCATTTAGTTTGATTAAGACTGAAAAAGTGGCACAGTGCCACTTTTTCAGTCTTAATACTCATCCTCGTTGAACAGAAAATCCTCTTTTGTGGGATAGTCTGGCCAGATGTCTTCGATACTATCGTAGATGTCTCCCTCGTCTTCTATCTCCTGCAGGTTCTCTAAAACCTCCAGGGGAGCGCCTGAGCGGATGGCATAATCTATCAGTTCGTCCTTGGTTGCGGGCCAAGGTGCATCTTCGAGTTTTGAAGCTAGTTCCAGTGTCCAATACATAGTCGTTAAATTATATAGTTTTTGAATTTGCCCGCAAAAGTAACATATTTTTTCTTATCTACAAACATTCTGCCATATTTTTTCACTCTTACCGGCAACAAAATTCAACTTTTTGGCTAAAACAAACAGATAATCGCTCAATCTGTTGACGTATTGCTGCACTTCAGGTGATACTGTAGCCTCTTCTGAGAGGGCTACTATGCATCGCTCAGCACGGCGGCATACCGTACGACAGACATGAGCCTGGGCAGCCTCCTTAGTACCTCCAGGAAGGACAAAGCCCTGACGTTCGGGCAACAAGCCCATGATGGCATCTACCTCTTTCTCCACCAGCTCTATCTCGCCCTCGGGCAGATGAGCCGAAGGGTATAGAGGAGTCTGGTCCTGATCTGTGGCCAGATTGGTACACACATTAAAGAGACAGTTCTGGATACGGATAATCATCGTCTGGTCATCACCTTCCGGAAGCATGGCTGCCAGAAGACCGAGATGCGAGCTCAGCTCATCGACAGTACCGTATGCCTCCAGTCGTCTGCTGGCTTTTGATACCCGCTGTCCACCTACTAACGAGGTTTGTCCCTTGTCACCACCACGTGTATAGACTTTCGTTATTTTCATAGTTTTCAGAAGTTAATAGTATAATGATGTTTGTAACGCTTCGTATCAAAGAAAAGAATACCACAATAATAGAGGTCGAAGGTGGTGCCGACACGCTCGTCACACGCTATCTGGTGCCATCGTCCCCAGTTGCGGAAGATACCCTCTACCACTAAGACAGACTGTTCGTCCGTATGCTGTATGGCCTGCTCAATGCCTGACTCATCCTCTATCGCCAGCCGGGCCAACTCAACAGGCTCTACTGCTGGTGCAAAGCGAACATTCCTGCACCCTGCCTGCCAATACTTTTGATAGTCATCAGCAAGCATCGTCTGGGGTTGCCGCCAGTTGGCCAGACGGAAGTAGAGCCTGCCCAGCTTTTGTGTCAGCCAATCGTCCTCAGTCAGCACCTCGTAGGCATAGTAAGGCCAATGCTCATTGACTACATAGCGCACAAAGGCATAGTCAGTGGGCGACTGAATACCGAAACCTCGACAACGATGGATACGGCTCAACCAAACTACCCAGCGCTTGAACTGATTCATTGGTGCAAAGATACAAATAAGTGGGCGAAATGCCAAATTATTCATCATTTATCATCGACATTTCATATTTTATTTATAATTTTGCAGCCATCAAGATTAAAACATCACTTCTATGGCACAGAACACTTCTACAGAACAGAATATCACCAAAGGTACCTGTCTGCAATACCACCGTATCCCCACAAAACGTCTGCCGTCTCCTGGCGGCAAGCGACGCTGGTATAGAATCCGCTTCGAAGGCGGCACTGGCGGAGACGCTGCTTCCAACCTACCAAAGGGACACGTCAGCGCTGTCATCCCCGCATGGGCTATCCTGGCAGCTATCTATAACGAATACGACTTCGATGTTGCCTCCATCGTTGTTGGTGACGCAGACAGCAGCATCGCCAGCGCTGCCGAAGCCATCATCTGCATACCTTCCGGAGAACCTGCTGAGTTCGTCAAGTCGCAGCAAGAGAGCATGAACCAGTGGCTGCAAGAAGAATACGGCCAGCACGACCCTCAGATACATTGCACCATAGAGAAATGCGAGAAGCAGGAGACCGTCATCGACAACAAGTCTTTCGAGTCCTTGATGGAGTGTCTTGAGCAGATTCCGCAGGGGATGATAGCAGATGAGAGCAAAAAAGGAAATGCTACAGCCTCGAACAACGTTGGCCGTATCAGGACAGAACAGGACTATATTCTGGTCAGCACCCTTAGCATAGGCCCAACCACCAGCGAGGCCAATAGCCTTGCCCAAGACATCAAAAGTACTTTCGCATCCTTTGGCGCTACCTCTGAAACGGTTCAGCGGTAGACGTTATGGTTGGCTTTCGCCCTCGACATATTCCTCAAGGAACATGTGCTCACCATCGTAGACAGCATAGGTATACTGGCTAATCCAATCGCCCAGAATCATGAGACGGGCCTTGCGGTTGTTTCCTGCCTCGGCAGGACGTGGCAGGCTGATGTCAAGCTCTATGTGGCGATGTCCAAAGATAAAATAGTCAATATTAGGATGGTTCTTCACATAGTCCTTGGCAAAGAGCACGAGGTGCTCACGATCCTCTCCTAAGTAAACGGGCTCGTCTTCCTCCTTATGCCTGACATAGCTGTACTTGGCCCATGCCAATCCGAATCCCACACCCCAACGGGGATGGAGACCAGAGAAAAGCCATTGGCAGAATTTGTTATGGAAGATGGCACGGATGATCTTAAACGACTTGTTGGGGTCGCCCATACCATCGCCATGAGCCAAAAAGAACTCATGACCATAAATCTCCGTTGTCTCAGGCTTCTTATGGAGAACGACGCCACACTCCTTCTCCAGATACTCATAGGCCCAGATGTCATGATTACCCGTAAAGAAATGTATCTCTACACCCAGGTCTGTCAACTCAGACAGCTTACCCAGGAAGCGAGTAAAACCTTTTGGCACTACATATTTATACTCATACCAGAAGTCGAACATGTCGCCTAACAGGTAGATGGCAGCAGCCTTCTCCTTGATGCTGTCAAGGAAACGGACAAGTCGGCGTTCCTGCATACGCTGATGAGGAACGGCCAGCGAGCCCAGATGGGCATCCGAGAGGAAGTATATATTCTTCATAATCAGTCAAATCCTAGTTCCACACGTGCCTCCTCACTCATCATCGACTGGTCCCAGGCAGGCTCGAAAACGAGGTTAACGTTAGCCGAGGCAATACCATCGACACTCTCCACCTTGGTACGCACATCTTCCAGTATAAAGTCAGCAGCAGGACAGTTGGGAGCAGTAAAGGTCATATCCAGCTCTACTGACGCATCTTCCTGAACATCAATCTTATAGATCATGCCAAGGTCATAGATGTTGACAGGTATCTCTGGGTCGTAGACTGTCTTTAGCACATCCACGATACGCTCTTCCAAAAGGGTCTTTTCTTCTTGTGTCATTGAAACTTCCTAATTATATTTCGTGGCAAAGGTACGAATAAGTGAGCAGAAAGCAAAAGAAAAATCGATTTTTCTATCTGCATCCTCGAACGGAAAAAGACACTTTTCTTGTCTTTCCTTTTGTCATCTCCCCAAAAATCACTATCTTTGCCAGCAAGAAATAAACAATATTGCTAATCCTACATCCAATAAATAATTCAGAAATTCTTACAACAATGCCACATCTGAAATTACTCCACACCTTTAGAGCAACCATGATGCTTGCGCTGTTTACGACTTTAGCGGTCAGCGCACAGACAGAAACGACCACAGTCACTATATCTGATGTCCATACCTATTCATTATCAGACAATGATAACACGAATGCTGCCGATCTGTTGAAAGGTTATGTGCAGCAGAGGTTTGACGAGATACTGCCTTCTTATCAGGAAACATTAGTCAGAAGGGCTCAACGCAGTGCAGCAGCAGGCTTGACAGGCAAGGACTTGAATGCATACAACTACCTGAAAGAAGTCATCAAGAAGATTGCTGCAGGTGAGATTACAAATACGGTTATTTCTATTCCTCTCAAAGAAATCACCTCAGATGTAGGTCCCTGGACAGCAGCTGACTTGGGAGTAAGCACAATAGTAAGTGTTGGCAAAATAACCGAAGAAGCCACTAAAAAGGCATCGGAGAAAATTTCCTTTGACTTCAATGCTGTAATAAGATCATTGCTAGCCGATTTCCCTTATGAATTATTCTGGTATGACAAAACAAAAGGATGTACTTATAAAAGCTGCGATGGCTATTCTTATAGTAACGGCCAACTGTCAATCAATGGTGATGCAACATTCACTATGAATGTAGCCCAGGAGTATGCAGTCAAGAAAGGCCTTACTTCCTATTACCTTACACAGTTTAATGCTAAAACGGTTTCTGTTGTTAATGCTTCTGTTGCCAATGCAAAGAGTATTGCCAGCAGTAGCACGGGCAGCATCCTCAACAGAATTACTATTTATAAGGATAAAATTTGCGAGTTGACATCTTATAACACATCAGCAGCCAATAGTTCTACGACGCCTTATGGTGACCCTTGGCAGTTGGTATGGGTGTTTGATGGTGATGCATCGACTAAAGTTGTGTGCGAAGGTTATGCTAAGGCATTCAAGTTCCTCTGCGACTTAAGCAACTTTTCTAATGCCGAGTGTCTTTTAGCTTCAGGCAAGATAGATGGTGGTGGACACATGTGGAACGTCATGAAGATGGACGACGGACGCAGCTATATGGTTGACGTTACCAATTGTGATGAGGGCACCGTTGGCTATCCTGACAAGCTGTTTATGGCTTACGGTCCGTCTGGCAGCTATTCTAATGGCTACACTTTTCAAGCAGGTAATAAAAATATTAAATATGTTTACGACGACGATACCAAAGCCAACTTCAGTGAGTCTGAGCTTACCATCTCCAATGCAGCATATTCTGGGACTGGCGCTGCTAACTATACTATAAAGGCAGATAATATTACCATGGAATATGGTGACAATGTGCCAGAACTGACCTATACAACAACAGGAGGTTCCATTAGTGGCAGTCCATACATGAGTTGTGAGGCAACCAGTCAGTCTCCTGTCGGAACGTATCCTATTGTGATTACTCAGGGGTCCGTTGAGAATGGAAACGTAACTTACACAAATGGTACACTGACTATTGTGAAGGCACCATTGACCATTAGCGTTGGAATCTATACCATCCTGCAAGGAGATGTTTTTCCCACTTTCAACTTGTCATATTCTGGCTTTAAAAACAATGAGACGGAAAGTGTATTAATCAAGAAGCCTACGCTGACTATAACGGCATCATCATCCAGCATACCTGGAATATTCGATATTATCATATCTGGTGCTGAGGCTTTGAACTATGAAATCTCGTATGTGATGGGGACGTTGAAGATTCTTGAATCTACCGGTATTGATGAAGTCTCAAGAGATCTTCCTGCTGATGACTACTATACCCTTGAGGGGCGTAAGTTGCAAGGCCAACCGACAAAAAAGGGCGTCTATATCAGGAACGGAAAGAAGATAATGATTAAGTAAGTATTCGTAGTTATTCTCATGTTGGAAAGTCATTACTACAAAGGAAAGGTGGAGGCTGGCTGTGACGAGGCCGGGCGTGGCTGTCTGGCAGGGAGCGTGTATGCGGCTGCTGTGATTTTTCCTGAGGATTACAGGAACGAGGAGCTGAACGACTCGAAACAGCTGACGGACAAGCGCAGGAAGCAGCTACGCGAGATGATTGAGCGCGACGCTGTGGCATGGGCTGTAGGTGTGGTGACACCCGAAGAAATAGACAAAATGAACATCCTGAACGCTTCTATCCTAGCCATGCATAGGGCGTTAGACCAGCTGAAAGTACGCCCAGAAGCCATCATAGTAGACGGCAACCGCTTCAAGCCATATCAGAAGCTACCACATACGACCATCGTAAAGGGTGATGGCAAATACCTGAGCATAGCCGCTGCGAGCATTTTGGCTAAAACGTATCGCGACGACTATATGGACGAACTGGCCAAGGAGTATCCGCAATATGACTGGCTGTCGAACAAGGGATACCCTACGAAAAAGCATCGTGAGGCTATTCAGAAGTTCGGAATCACCCCATTCCATCGGAAAACGTTTAACATGTTAGGGGATACCCAGCTGAGCCTAAACTTCTCAGACTAAAGTCTGAGTGTGGCGTTGCAATCTCAGACTAAAGTCTGAGTGTGGCGTTGCAACCTCAGACTAATTAGCTGTGGCCTGTAGTGTGTGGAAGATGCGCTGCTTGAGTCGCTCTGTCTGCTCTGGCGTCAGAAGCTCACAGTCGTCCAGATGCAGAAGAATGTCGTATGCCTTTAGATAGGCACCACGAATCTGGGGAGCAGCAGAAAGATAAGAGGCCCAATAAGACTCCTTGTCAGGTGCACAATCCATTACGTAACGGATAAAGTCATCGTCGCGCAGGAATTGCTCTACTTTGGTGTATATGGTTCTTTTATCGTGCATCGTCTGTTATACTAAAAGAAAGACGATGCCCACGTTTATTTGTCATCAGTATCTGAACAGAATTTAGAGTGCTGCCTCGCGCAATTTCAGCATTCCACGATGCATCAAGTTGCGTACGGAGTGGTAGTTCATCTTCATGATGCCACAGATCTCTTCGTACTTACGCTCCTCTAAATAATATAAGGTAATAGCCTCACGCTGACGACGGGTCAGATTCTTCATCAGATGGGCTACCTTTGCCAACTGCATCTGCTCACGTTCATGGAGAAGATACTCACGTTCCACATCGTCAGCAGAACGACGGTAGTCATAGTCCTCAACCTCGTTAGGCGTAGAGAAAGCCTGACGACGAAACTCGTCCAGTAAACGGTTCTTGAGGGAGATAATCAGATAAGAACACAAGTTATTGATGGCATTCTTGTCATTGCGCTTGTTATATACCTTCACGAAGACGTCGTGAATGCAATCCTTCAGCAACTCTTGGTCGGCAGTCAGCTTCATACCATAATTATAAAGTACCTGCACGTACATGTCGTACAATTCGGCAAAAGCATGGTCATTGCCTGAACAAAACTCAGCCACCAATCGCTGGGTGTGGTCTTTAAGGTTGTTAGTAGCCATAAAACAGTTAATTATATTTTGATAGTAGTTTGTTTTCAGTTGCAAAGATAACGAAAATAACAAAACTATCCTCTAAAAAACCGATAAAAAAATGGGAAAAATCGGTATTTTAACGATTTTCCCTATTAAATCTCTATTTTTTATTTAACCAGAAGATTCCTTTATCTGGTATCTCCACAACGCCAGAAACATCCCTCAATCGCGAAATTTCGCCGGTTTCATCGCTAATAGCATACAAGATATACTTGTTTTTACCAACGTCAAGACGATAGGAGCCTGACTCCTGCTTGATAACCCAGCCGTTAGGACCTGCCAACAGATAGGTACCCTCAGTTGACGGAGTGGGAACCATCTGGGACAACTCAAATAAGAAAGCATTATCCTTCACAGGAATGGCAGCACACGAGCCACCAGCCATCAGCGAGGCCCAGCACATCTCGGGATGCTTTTGAGCAGAATAGACAACAGCCTTGTCAGGATACTGGCTGCGATACTCGCTGACAGCCCGGTAGACGTCCTCAAAACGGGCACTACCTGTCTTGATTTTACGCAAATACTGACGCTGGGCCATGTTGACACCACCAGGAGGCGCATACTCACCTTTGCTATGGTAAAACCACTGCTCAATGTCGATGATGTCAACCACCTTAGAACGTACAGGGTCTTTCAAGATAGCATCCTGCACATCCTTATTGACTGCCAAGGCCACCAGCACACGTCCATTCTCCTGTTCCCATTCAGCAACCACATCGAGCCAGAACTGCACGAAGTGGAGAGGACCAGTGAACTCTTCACCAATGCTATGGATGACATTAGGCTGTCCCTTAAAGGCGTCAAGTGACTGACGGATATACTGACGGTGCAGCTCACGCAGTACAGGGTTCTCTATATCATAGAATAAGGTAGCAGTAAAAATGCGCTTATCACCTGTAAAGTTGACAGGCTCCAGGAAAGGTGTTCCATTCACGTTGTTGGCTGTTCGCCACGGACAGTCTACCCAATGAGCCCCAGCTTCCAAAATGTTATGTTGGAAATAGTGCTGATTCTTAAGCAAGATACCGATGGATTCGGACTTTTTCGCAAATTGCTGCAAACGCCAGAAGTACCATTTGTTCAGTTGTGTAAGGTCATACTTCGACATTCCATCCCAAGCAAAAGACCCTCCTAAATCCTCCCTGCGTAGGGAGGACTTACTGTCTCCTCCCAGTTCTCCTCCTAAGCAGGGGGAGCTAGAGGGGGTTCTCCCAATGCGGGCGAAAGGCTGCTCATAGAAGGGAGCCCACGCATCACCATTCTTACGACGGATACGCTCATGGTCATCACGACGGCGATCAGTCCACAGACCATAGTTCTGACTGAACAGCAGTGTATGCGAGCGATGCATCTCAGCGACCACAGAGTCTATACGGTCAGTACCTCCTGTACCCTCCTGTCCAGGAACGAAACGTGTCAAGGCATACTTGGCCTTGGCCATAGCTGCATCCGTAGTACGTCCATTCCACCAAGGTGTCTGGTGCTTGCCTCCAACAAGCACACACTTGTCTTTTGTCAGCCACCCGTTGACAATGGCATAGACGTTGGGTGTGAAGTCGCGTACAAACATCGGTTTGTACTTGAAAGGCTTTAGCTTGCCTTGAGAAATATCGCTTGTAAAGACGGCAGAATCAATCCACATCTGTATAGTAATACGTGGCTTCACGGCTTCTTGGGCCATTTTCATCGCCTCGTCAATTGTAGGCGAGCTGCTGGCATTCAGATCACGTTCCAGCACTCGACACTGGCCCTTAACATCGCGCCCCAACCGCTTTTCGAGCTGAGCGGCAAAGAGAGAATAAGGCTTTACATGCTCATTCATCTGGTCGTACTCGCCATTACCCTGTATCTGTCCCCAACAGCCATAGGAATAGTTACGATTCAGCGTGTCAGGCGAATAGCAGAACAGACCTGACGCTGTCGATTGCCACATCATGCTGTTGGCCGTAGCCCATCCAGCGCCAAACTTCTCCAGCTCCCAATTCTTGAACACGATGTCATTGCCATCGATATTTACGATGTCGAACAAGATGCCTGGTGCCCATGACGAAATGGCTCCACTGGGGCCAAACGACTCATAGCTGTCGCACTGCACAAAGGCATTAGGCCCCGGTGCCGTATGACCTACAGCAAAGTCGTTAATGCCATGTTCAGAATAGCAACGCTGGAAGAGTGTCTTCTCGCCCATGGTCAGGAAGGTGCGACGACGCAAGCCGCCAATCTCTGATACAGGTTCCATGGACTTACAATCCTCTACCGTTATCTGTTGCGCAGACTTTTGAATGACTACTGCTGAACCCGCAAAGTGACGGAAGTTTACCATACGTACCCAGCAGTCTTCTGCATCAGCCACATAGACTCCGTCCCAACAATGGCTTTCATCCATAGCTAGCTGGCGATTGTAATCGCTCTCCATTGTCAGGTTCTCGACGCCACATTCCGCTATGATGCCCATATGCTGATAAACAATGGCCTTGGCACCACCCCAACGAGACTCTATACTGCTGGTGATAGGCGCATCCAGCGTCACCTCATTGCCTTGAACTGACAAAATATGTCGATTCCAGCGAAGGTCTATGTCCCCTGGATGCCACGCCCAATAGCCCATGCGCTTACCCCCTCCAAACGACGAGCAGCCCAGCGACTCTATCCACTCCTGTGTCGAAGGACGCCAGATGGCAATACGACTATTAGCAGTTAGCTGCTGGCCCTTGACTACACGAATCACCTGGCTTCCAGCTTTGGCCTCAGCAACGTCGAAGGTATCTTTGGCGATGATGTCGTGTATACCTTCTATATATAAGAGCGCACCTCGATCATACCCCATCTTGCGAAGAATGGTCTTATCGCGGCCACTGCCTCGCAGCACGACACCGCTGGTGCGAATACGCAAGGGCGCACTTAGCTCATAGGTCCCCTCAGCCAACAGGACAGCACCACGCAGCCCCGTCTGCTTGTCGGGCTTTTGTGCACTGACATAGTTGATGGCTGCCTGTATCTGGGCTGCATTGTCGCCAGACAAAGGCTCCACATACACTTGTACTTCTGCCGATGGTATGGGCTTGTCAGAGCGATGGTACCCACAATAGGAATAATCCATCGGCACCTCTTGGGCCACCGATGGAATTACAAATAATGCAGTAAGAGCAAGTAATAACAGTTTTCTCATTTCTTCTCTTTTGCTTTTTGTTCTTGGATTCG
The DNA here is from genome assembly GCA_017389705.1 of Prevotella sp. Classification (GTDB taxonomy): domain Bacteria; phylum Bacteroidota; class Bacteroidia; order Bacteroidales; family Bacteroidaceae; genus Prevotella. The sequence continues at coordinate 26,370 of JAFPEE010000262.1, read as the reverse complement.
CTTTTGCCAAGCATCACGCTCTTTCTTCAGGTCGTAGCCCCGGCTGGAGAGCCAGTTGTTTGTACGACCACGATACTTGTCAAACCAAAAATGCTTCTGCTTTGAGTCGCTACCGTCCATCGCATATTCGCGGGCCTCCTTCAACCAAATCAGTATCTGAGCCTTCTCTTCATCCGTCAGCGAAGGTATCATCTCCAGCTGTGCTTTATAGTCGCGCTTCAGACGACCATACGTCATGCCGTCCTTTACTGCCTCTATCTGCTCATCAGTAAGATAAAGAGCAAGAGCTGACGCCAGCTCGAAATGATGCTTATAGAGCTCGGCATCGCGGGCATCCTGCTGTGTCTTGTCGTACTTTGAATGGATGTCGTTGAGCAGGAAGTAACGATTAGCTATGATGTTACGCACACTCTCAGCCTTTTGGGCATCCGTCAGGCCAAGTCCGTCGACAATCTTCTGTGCCCGACCCTTGATGGTCTCAATGTAGGCAGAGTCCTGGCCCTCAGTATTGAGGGCTACCTGGGCGTTTGCAGTCAGGGTGAGCAGACACAACGCTGTTACATATAGAAACCTCTTCATAAGAATTGATTAGTTTATTCGCTTTACCAAGGTGTCGTGATTATTCTTCAAGTCTGTCCAGTCGACCTTCACATTAGTGGGAATGTCATTGATATACTTCTCAATGTTGGTATAACCGTCGCCAGTACAGTCCTTTACAGCGTCTGACGGGTCATTGGGATTCAAACCGTTTTCACTCTCCCACTCGTCAGGCATGCCATCGCCATCTGTATCTTTCCATGGCTCCCACTTGCTGTATTCCGGATAGCCGCCCATCTGACGGGGGTCGGTAATGATACCGTCCTTATAGCTGTCTTTAGACAATCGGCGATATTTAAACAGTCCCTCTTCGTTTTGAGAGCGCTTATGCAGACCCCACATGTCACCATAGGGATTGTCCTTTACTTTCTTCTCGTAGTTCTCGACATAATAAGCCTTGCCTGTACGAACCTCGTCGCAGATACGCTGGTCTACGATGTCGCGGCACGGAATGGTGGCACCAGCATAATTCAGTACCCATTGGAAGGCCCCACGTGTATCCATAATGGTGATGAAAGGCATGTTGAATGGTTCGTTAGAGCGCATCAGAGCCAGTGCAGTCTCGTCAATCTCAGCATTATGATCATCAACCTGTATGCCGCCTTTCCAGTTGTCCTTTGTAATCTCAGGATATCCCTCCATGATATTACCATTGGCATAGACACGTCCGAACTGCTTGAAGGGGAACAAGCCCTCCGAGCGGCTCTCAGCCTTGATGATACGGTGTCCTACAAGACTCTCCTTTGGAGTCAAAGGCCCTGGCTTATAGTAGTTATTGATGAAGTTGAACATAGACTTGAACTCACCACCGTCAGCTGTACGATGTACCCAGTTATAGACGACATTGTTGACGAAGTTAAAGACGCCAGCCCAGCCAACAGACGGGTTACGGCCTGTATTGTCGGCCCAAAGGTTACGCATAAAGGTCGTGTTCTCGCCACCGATGGTCGACCCGAAGGCATGGTTCCAGGTGTCGAGTGCCTTGGCAGAGATGGTATTCTGAATGGTTACATTGACAGTAGGAGTCTTGCGCTTAGCCTTGCCGTCGTTCAAATCGAACATGTGACGATAGAAAGAGATGTTCTCGTCCAGTCCCCACTCACAGGAGCAGTGGTCTATCATGATGTTGCCCACAGGGTTGCCACCGAAAGAGTCCTCGCGATAAGTTACCTTGGTCTCACCACGACGGAAGCGCATATGGCGTACTATCACGTCATGCGTATCAACCTGGAACGACTCTCCGGCAATGATAACGCCATCGCCAGGAGCTGTCTGACCGGCAATGGTGATATAAGGAGCACGTACATAAATAGGCGACTTCAGGCGGATAATGCCCGAAACATTGAACACCACAATACGGGCACCACCCTGCTCACAGGCCCAACGGAACGAACCAGGGCCATCGTCGTTGAGATTCGTAACAGTAAGTACCTTACCTCCACGACCACCAAAGGTATACATGCCACCTCCCTCGGCTCCTGGGAAAGCAGGTATCTTAGCCTGGCGAAGGTCGTACGGCATGCTAGCCCAGGGCACATAAGGCCGGCCTGCCTTCGCCTCTTCTACTACAATCGGGAACGCCACAGCCCATGCAGAATCACTATGAGCTGCCCATTGCTTCTTTAGATTTTCGATGTAATGCTTAGCCTCACTGGTCATGTCTGGATACTGAGCCTTCACCGAAGTGGCCAAAGCCAACACAACCATTACAAATGTTATTCTTTTCATCATATCATATTTGTTATTAAAAGTTATCATTATTACGTAGTAACGACGGACAGGTTTAATCAATGTCCTCAAAGCCAACATTCTTTAAGAATTAACAGCCTTTTTTGAAAAATCCTTGTATATTCTTGGTTATTAGCTCAGTTATTTGTATCTTTGCAGACGCCTTTGTCAGGCATCCATACTTAAAAACCTACTGAAACCCATCAATATGGAAAAGAACAACCAGCCCATACTCTCGAAGGACGGTGTCAGCTACCTCGTCCCGTTTATACTTATCACCTCATGCTTTGCCCTCTGGGGATTTGCCAATGACATCACCAACCCGATGGTGAAAGCCTTTTCGAAGATTTTCCGCATGAGTGTCACGGATGGCGCTTTGGTACAGGTGGCTTTCTATGGTGGCTATTTTGCCATGGCCTTCCCTGCAGCCATGTTTATTCGCAAATACTCCTACAAGGCTGGCGTGCTGATGGGATTAGGGCTTTATGCGACAGGCGCCCTGCTGTTCCTGCCCGCATCATGGACCGGCATGTACTATCCTTTCCTCGTAGCTTACTTCATCCTAACATGCGGCCTGTCGTTCCTTGAGACCTCTTGTAATCCATACATTTTATCAATGGGAAGCGAAGAGACTGCTACGCGACGACTGAATATGGCCCAATGTTTTAATCCTATGGGGTCGCTTTGTGGCATGTACGTTGCCATGAACTTCATTCAGGCCAAGTTAAATCCAGCCTCTACTGAGCAGCGCGCCCTCCTGGACGATGCGCAGTTTGCTGCTATGCGCGACAGCGACCTGTCGGTACTCATTGCCCCTTATCTGGCCATTGGAGCTGTCATTGCCGTGATGTTTGCCGTCATCTGGTTTACAAAGATGCCGCATAACGCAGACAAGAACCATGATGTTCATCCATTGGCAACATTGAAGCGCATAGCCAAGATAGATTACTACCGTGAGGGCGTTATTGCCCAGTTCTTCTATGTGGGTGTGCAAATTATGTGTTGGACCTTTATTATACAATATGGTACGCGCGTATTAATGAACGAAGGCATGTCGGAACAAGAGGCAGAGGTAATGTCACAGACTTACAACATTGTGGCAATGGTCATCTTCGTATCGAGCCGTTTCATTTGTACCTACTTCCTCAAATACATCAACGCTGGTGCTCTGCTGGGTATCCTGGCTATGGCAGGTACGTTGCTAACCTTGGGCGTCATCTTCATTGACGGACGCATGGGACTCTACTGCCTTGTGGCCATCTCTGCCTGCATGTCACTGATGTTCCCCACCATCTACGGCATTGCCCTGCAGGGCTTGGGCGACGATGCCAAGTTTGGCGCTGCAGGTCTTATCATGGCTATTCTGGGTGGCTCTGTGCTCCCCCCTCTACAAGCCAGCATCATCGACATGGGGACACTCTTTAACATGCCTGCTGTCAACGTGTCGTTTGTACTGCCACTCATCTGTTTCCTCGTTATCATCGTCTATGGATATCGGACATATGTACGCACCAAATAAGGAATTGTAACGAAAACGTAATATGAAACACGATTGTAATATCGTGGAATATATTACCTTTGCATGCGTAACTTCACACAACATAACAAAATATGGATGATTCTCAAAACTACCTGTTGCTAGCCCTTCGACTGTTAGGTTCGCTGGCCCTGCTGATGTATGGTATGAAAACAATGAGTGATGCCTTGCAGAAAATGGCGGGTCCTCAGCTGCGCCATGTCTTAGGCGCCATGACTACCAATCGCTTTACTGGTATGCTGACGGGTATGGGTGTCACAGCTGCCGTACAGTCGTCAACAGCAACGACGGTAATGACCGTCTCGTTTGTATCGGCTGGTCTGCTGTCACTGGCACAGGCCATCTCAGTCATCATGGGTGCCAACATCGGTACGACGCTGACGGCATGGATTATGTCGGCTGGTTTCTCATTCAACATCACTGACTTTGTCTATCCGGCCTTCTTCATTGCCATCATCCTTATCTATCGCAAGAGTAATCGAGTAGTGGGAGACTTCCTGTTTGGCGTGGCCTTCATGTTCTTAGGACTGGGCACCCTGCGTCAGACGGGTATCGATATGAACCTGGGCGAGAACCAAGCCGTACTGGCCTTCTTCTCATCGTTCGACCCGCAAGCCTACTCCACCACCCTGTTATTCCTGCTTATCGGTGGTATACTGACCATGTGCGTACAGTCATCTGCCGCAGTAATGGCCATCACCATGATACTCTGCTCATCTGGTGTGCTACCTATTTATCAAGGCATCGCACTAGTCATGGGTGAGAACATCGGTACCACGGTAACCTCTAACATCGTAGCCCTTTCAGCAGGTACACAGGCTCGCCGTGCTGCCTTTGCCCACATGTTCTTCAACCTCTTTGGCGTATGTTGGATTTTGGTGGTTTTCCGTCCCTTCGTCGACATGGTATGCGGACTGGTAGGATACGATGTCACCATGACAAAAGAGGCCGCAGGCAATGCTGCCTTCTTGGCCAATGCCGCCAAACTGAGTTTCGTATTGGCTGCGTTCCACACTTGCTTCAACCTGGTCAATACAGGTATTCTCATCTGGTTTATCCCACAGATAGAAAAGCTCGTGTGCAAGGTCATCAAGTCGAAGATCAGTGAGGAAGAGGAAGAGTCGCGCCTGCACTACATCCAGTCGGGTATTATCAAGACGCCCGAAATTGCTGTCTATCAGGCTCAGAAGGAGATAGAGGTCTTCGGAGTTCGTATGCAACGCATGTTCGGAATGGTATGCGATTTGTTGGAGGAAAAAGATACTGACAAGTTCACAAAGCTCTACTCACGCATCGAAAAGTACGAAGGTATCTCGGACAATATGGAGATAGAGATTGCACGCTACTTGGAACAGGTCGGTGATGCACACCTCTCGGATGAGACGAAGTGGAAGATTCGACAGATGATGCGCCAAATCAGTGAGCTAGAATCTATCGGTGATGCCTGCTACAACCTGGCCCGCACCTTGAATCGTCACTTACAGTCGAACAAAGACTTCACAGAGCATCAATATGAGGAACTTCGAGGCATGCTGAAACTGGCAGACGACTCACTCTCTCAGATGAACCGTACGCTGTCTGGGCGTCGTGAGGAGCAGAACATCAATGAAACCTTCCGAATCGAGAATGACATCAATGCCCTCCGTAACCGCCTGAAGACAGACAACATTCAAGCCATCAACGACCATCAGTACGACTATGCCATCGGCACCCAGTACATCGACTTCGTTAATGAGTGTGAGAAGCTGGGCGACTATGTGGTGAACGTCGTTGAGGCCCGCCTGGGTAAATAAGGCCATATTAAACTAAGAACAAATACGTTGTCATGAAAGTACTATTAATCAACGGCAGTCCCCGCAGAAAGGGCAATACATTCCTCGCACTTAGCGAAGCAGCCAAGACTTTGGAAAAGAACGGTATTGAAACCGAGATTGTACAGATAGGTGTCAACCCCATACGTGGCTGCATTGCCTGTGGACAGTGTGTCACCAAGCAGCTGGGACGTTGTGTGTTTGATGACGACATCTGCAACCGCATATCAGAGAAAATGGATACGGCAGATGCCCTTATCGTAGGATCACCCGTCTACTACGGACAACCCAACGGCTCAGTCCTGTCACTTGTTCAACGCATGTTCTTCTCTGCAGGTGCCAAGGTCGTAAACAAGCCTGCAGCGGCTGTATGCGTATGTCGTCGTGGAGGTGCTACAGCAGCCTATCAAACCATGAATATGCCATTCCAGATGATGAATATGCCTGTCGTCACCTCGCAATACTGGAATATCGTCTATGGCCGCGAAGAAGGTCAGGCAGCACTCGACACAGAAGGTATGCAAACCATGCGCACCATGGCCAACAACATGGCTTGGATGCTGAAGAAGATACACGCCAACGGTCAGCCCGACTATCCTGAGCGCGAGCCTTGGCAGCCCATGCACTTCATCAGATAAAAAATCGCAAACGTAAAATAAAAATCCATACTACCATTGTCGTCGTTTACGTTGGTGCCCTCATTGACGTAAAGTAATACAATTGTAACTGCTTCGTAATCGTAACTTAATACGATTTGGTAGGAAGTTTTACGGAAAGGCCGTAACTTTGCAGACGAAAAGCAACAATTGCATATTTTACATTATGGAAACAACACCTAACTATTGGATGGCGGCCATCAAAATACTTGGTGCTTTGGGTCTACTCATTTTCGGTATGAAGATGATGAGTGAAGCACTACAGAAGATGGCCGGTCCACAACTGAGACACATCTTGGGACGAATGACGACAAATAGGCTGATGGGCATGCTGACAGGTACCTTCGTGACCTGTGCCGTACAGTCATCATCGGCCACAACGGTGATGACTGTATCGTTTGTTTCAGCCGGCTTGCTGACGCTGGCACAGGCCATATCAGTCATTATGGGCGCCAACATAGGCACGACACTGACAGCATGGATTATGTCGTTGGGATATAATGTAGACCTGACCAACGTAGTATTCCCAGCATTCCTCGTTGGAATGATGCTCATCTACAAGAAGCGGCATCGTTATGTAGGAGATTTCCTATTCGGCATTGCCTTTATGTTCCTGTCATTAGTGATGCTAAGCACAACAGGCAAGGAGATGGATTTGGAGCACAACGAGGCTGTTGTCAAATTCTTTGCCTCATTCGATACGGGCAGCTATCTGACCATCATAGCTTTCCTTGCCATCGGCACATTGATTACATGTATCGTACAATCGTCAGCCGCTGTGATGGCTATTACCATCCTATTATGCTCCACCGGCGTTCTGCCCATCTATCTGGGTATCGCATTGGTCGTGGGTGAGAATATAGGAACCACGGCAACAGCTAACTTAGCAGCACTGGGAGCTGGTACAGAGGCCAGGCGAGCAGCATTGGCCCACTTGCTATTTAACGTGTTTGGCGTCATCTGGGTGCTCTGCCTGTTCTATCCGTTTGTCAACATGGCATGCCATCTGGTAGGTTATGACCCAACAACACCAGGACAGACGGAACTCTTGCCTGTTGTGCTGGCTACGTTCCACACCTGCTTCAACGTTGCAAACACTGCCTTGTTAATTGGACTAGTGCCACAAATGGAACGAGTTGTATGTTGGCTTTTGCCAAAGAAAGAGGATTCAAAAGAGGAGTTGCGCCTACAGTACATACAGGGAAACCTGATACAAACACCCGAAATTGCTGTCTTGCAGGCTCAGAAGGAAACTGCTCAGTTTGGACAACGTGTGCAAAGGATGTTCGGAATGGTCAGCCAACTGTTGGAAGAAACGGACGACAAGCCTTTTACGGAGCTGTATCGACAGATAGAACACCAGGAAGACTTGACCGACCAGATAGAAATAGAGATAGCCCGCTATCTGGAGCAAGTCAGCAATGGACACGTCAGTGATGAGACAAAGGTAAAAATCCGTCAGATGATGCGTGAGATTAGCGAGTTGGAGAGCATTGGCGACGCCTGCTTCAATCTGGCTCGTACCATGTATCGCCGCCAGGAATCTGGCAAGGTCATGACTGAACAGCAGATGGAAAATCTCAAGGCGATGACAAACCTTTGTAATGAAGCCCTCACGCAGATGAATCTTGTACTCTCTGGGCATCGCAGGCATCGCGACATCCGTGAGACATTCCGTATAGAGAACGACATCAACCAAAAGAGACAGTTCTTAAAATCTGACAATATCCGCGCTGTCAATGACAAAGAGTACGACTATGTCCTTGGCACTATGTTTGGCGACCTCGTCAGCGAATATGAGAAGCTGGGCGATTATGTAGTAAATGTTGTTCAAGCAAGGCTTGGAAGTTAGGAAAAGATTTCGTATCTTTGCAGGCATGAAACAGATATTGATAGTTGATGACGAGCGTGACCTGTGTGAAATACTCAGTTTTAACCTGAACGCTGCCGGCTATGACACCACGATAGCATACTCAGCAGAAGAGGCATTGCAGAGGATGTCGGAAAAGACATTCCACTTATTATTGTTGGATGTGATGATGGACGGCATGTCTGGCTTTGACTTGGCCAAACATCTTAAAGGACGTATACCTATCATCTTCCTGACGGCTAAGGATACAGAAGAAGACATGCTGAAAGGTTTCCATCTGGGGGCTGACGACTACATCGTCAAGCCCTTCTCTGTGCGAGAGGTGCTAGCAAGGGTAAAAGCCGTGCTAGGGCGCACTGCTTCAGAGGATTCTGACATCATAGTCTACGAGGGACTGACCATTGACCTCGGCAACAAGAGTGTCTACGCCGACGGCAAGGAAGTTCCGCTAACTAAAACGGAATTTGAACTGTTGGCCCTGCTACTCTCTGAACGGGGACATGTCTTTACCCGCAGTGAAATGATAGAGCGTGTATGGCCTGAAAATGTCATTGTAACTGATAGGACTGTGGATGTCAATATCACCAGACTGCGCAAGAAAATCGGACGCTACTCCAATATCATTGCCACCAGACAAGGATATGGGTACTGCTTTCAAAAAGGATAAGAGTATATGACGGAAGGTAGGAAGATGTTCCTGAGTGTGATGGCCATATTCTTGATATATGCGGCCATCTTCATTCTCTTCGAGGACTACGACCGCAGTGAATTCTCCCCTTTCACTGAGCCTTCTGACTGGCATCTGATCATCTTCTCACTGATTGTCATGATAGGACTCGGGTGGGTGCTCCACCGGTACGCCCAGCATATGGACAAGCGTATAAGCCGCGAACAGGCTGCCAAGGAAAACGAAATGCGACGCCAGTTAACCAATAACATCGCTCATGAGCTGAAGACCCCTACCGCTAGCATCTTAGGTTACACCGAGACCATCATGGAACACCCCAATCTTGATGCAGAAACCAAACGACAGTTCGTGGAACGCACTCATAGTCAGGCCATGAGACTGACGGCTCTATTACAAGACATCTCTACACTGAACCGCATTGACCATGCCCCTGACCAGCTGATGAAGGAGCGCACGGATGTCTCTCATCTGTTTTATGACGTAGTACAAGAAACTGCCCATACCCTCAGCCAACGTCATCAGACCCTACGCAACTGTCTCCCGGGCGATATCATCATCAATGGTAACGCTTCATTGCTCTACAGCTTGTTTCGCAACTTGGTAGACAACGCTGCCAACTATGCCGGTGAAGGCGCCCGTATAGAGATTTCCGCTACAGAACAACCAAGACAATGGGAATTCGTCTTTGAAGACAATGGACCTGGTATCAGCAAAGAGCACTTACCACGCATCTTTGAACGTTTCTACCGCATTGACAAGGGACGTAGTCGCGCACTGGGAGGAACAGGGCTTGGGCTGGCCATCGTCAAGAATGCTGTCCTGCTACATGGAGGCTCCATCAAAGCACAAAGCGCCGACCCTCATGGCCTGCGCTTCGTCTTCACGTTGAAAAAATAATTGATGTTTATATCGCCACGTCCTTCTTTCTCCAGAAGCGGTAGGTGATATCTTCAAAAGTCCCATCCATCAGACGACGATAGAGACGCTGGTTGGTCGTTGCCGTCTTCAACGGTCCCAGATGTTTGATATAAGGACCTACTTTGATATAGTCGAAATCCTGCTTGTCAACAACCGAAGGAACTCGGATACGTCCACTATACCAAGCCACATGAAACTGAGGATGATACTCATGGATATATTGTGCCAATAGGTTGACACCTTTAGGATCAGCATCACCACCCATGAAAGCGATACAAGTGATATCTGTGCCATATTGTGATACAAAATCATCAATGGCATCAGCATCAAGCGGCATACCTATATCCTCCCACAAATAGTGGCTATGACACCCCGGACAGTGACACGGGCAATTCGATATATTAATTGCCAATGTCACCTCGTCAGGTATCTCCTGAAATACAATACCTGTATTAACGTACTTCAGCATAGTTTATGCCTCCTTCTCGGCATGAGCATAAAAACGACGTGCAGCCTCTTCCTGACGTGGCTGTGAGAAATTCGATACACGCTTCAGGTAGCCAATAATACGGGTCATGTAGTCGACATTCTTTGAGTGGCAGTGAGGACACTCGTGCAGATAGCGCTTATCAATATAGCCACATTCGTTGCAGACGGTATTTGGGATGTTGAAGGTGAAATAGTTACAACCCTCCTGGGCAGCGACCTTCAACAGATGCAGATACTGCTGTTTAGACAAATGCTCCTCCAAATTCATATGCAAGGCAGAGCCACCTGTCAGATGCTCAATATAGGGAGCACCATGCAACTTGAACTTGTCGATGACGCTCAGAGAGTCATCCTCAACCACATAGAAATAGGAGTTATAACAGTCACGAGGAACGAAATAGCCATCTTCACGATCCCACTTTGCATGCTTCACGCCTACATTCTCTGCAGGAATCATCTCGCAATTGAACATCACGTCCTTTGTTCGGTACTGCTTGTTGTACTTCTCAATAAGACCGAGGATGCCCTGTACAAACTTCTTATATTCCTCGTTAGGCGTAATCTTCAAGCCCATGAATTCAGCAGCCTCAACAAGTCCGTTAATACCAATCGTCAGATACTGACGACCGATATTGATATACCCTGCGTCAAACAGAGGCAGCATACCGTGGGCTTGCAGTTCCTTCAAATTCTCGTTATAAGCCATCTGAACTTTATGACACAGGTCAATAATCTCACCCAGATACTCTAAGTAGTCCTGCTTGTGGTTGACAGCGTACTGAATACAACGGTTCAGATTGATGGTAAGCACAGACTTTGAACCTGTCGACACACCACCTGCACCCAGAGTATAACTGAATCCGTTGTCGGTAATCTCGTTGCGCAGACGACAGCAGCTGGATAATGAGTCAGCATTATCACTCATATAGGTAAAGAATGAATGTCCCTCGGCATACATCTCAGCAGTGAAGTCGCCCCACTCCTTATCCTTGCACTCTCCATTCTCGTCTACGAGCAGTGCCATGGTCTCTACGGGGAAGGTCAGAAGAGTCTTTGTACGCTCCTGGTTGAACCACTTCATGAAACGCTTCTGCAGCCAAGAGAGTCCGTCCCAATCAGGCTGTGATCCATCAGGGAAGTAGAACTCGCCAAAGATGCTTTCGAAATAATAACGGTCGTAGTAGGCCACATTCCAAAACACAGCCTGATAGTTACGGGCACCTGTAGGCTGGTTAAGGGTATAAACTATCTGCTCGAAATAGTCTGTGATAACCTTGTCAATAGAACGCTTCTTAAGACTCAGATCTGCCTGCTGGTCAGGATGCTGCCAATAGTCCTTGCCATACTCTTTACCAATGAAGTAATTCATATACATCAAGAACTCAGGTGTTGCGCAGGCACCACTCAGCATGGAGCTGACCATGAATACCATATTGACGAAACCGCCAGCAAACGACTTCAGGTTAGTAGGCGCTGTTGAGTTTCCACCAATGGCAACGGTACCGCCAATCAACCAGGGGTACATGGTAATGGACGCGCAATAGTTAGCCAGACTCGTCTCGTCATTCTTATATATAAAGTGGTGGGTCAGTTTGTCAATATATTCATCTGCCAATTGCTTACCGTACATCTTTTTGATACGATCAGTCAGCAGACGACGATTCAAACGGATAAAGTTCGACTTGGGTAACTCGCCTATCAGTGTTGCAATATTCTTGTGTTCAACGTTGGCATTCGCATCATACTTAGAACCGGTGGCAGCATTCACCGATTCCATATACTCAGAAAGGAACAACATCTTTTCCAAAGTCTCACGATCCTCAGTGTGCTCCTGTCGATAAAGGATGAAAGACTTTGCCACTTTGAAGAATCCTTCACGCATCAACGCCTCTTCTACCTGGTTCTGAATGTCTTCCACCTTAATGTCATCGTGCATGTCCAAATGGCTGAGGATCTTGGAAATCGTCCCCAAGTCAGTAGGCTCATCAACACTCTCAAACGCCTTGACGATGGCGTTCATAATCTTGTCTAATGAGAAGCGGTCCTTCGAGCCGTCACGCTTCGTAATGGTAAAATTCTTAATTTCCATTGTATTTCTTTTTTAATAGTTATTGACAGTTTAAACATGGCTAAAGTTACCTTCGGTGACTTCTCTTGACTTAGCCAATCTAGTAAACTTATTGGCTCCTGCCGAATCGAAAAGTTTTCCGTTTTGGACAACTTTTTAATTTTGAATCCGGAAAAAGTTTCCCGTTTTGGAAAACCCGAATCGCCTGCAAAGATACAAAATATCTCTTAATCATGTATCTCTTTAACGGAGAAATCTTTGCAAAAAATAGTTAAATCGAGATGGATGATGACTAATTGAATACCTGTACGTCTTTCATATACAAAGGAATATAAAAAAGACTTAAAGCGTATGAATAAAAGTATGTATCGTGGCGTGGTGGTGCCAATGGTTACACCCGTCACCCAAGATGGACGACTAGACACAGAGGCCGTCAAGCGAATTATTGACTTTTTTGCACAGAACAAAGTGTCGCCTTTACTAATGGGAACAACCGGAGAGGGCAATTCCGTCAGTCAAGCTGACGGCCAGCTTTTCGTAGAAACTGCGGTTAAAGCTGCCAATGGACGAATACTTATATATGCCGGCCTGACGGGTAACTGTTTCGCTGAGCAAGTTCGTCAGGCTGAAGTATATACAGCATTGGGAGCTGATGTCATTGTTGCAACACTTCCTACCTATTACGCGCTGACTGAGGAGCAGATGTACGAGTACTACAAGACCCTGGCCGACTGTATCACCGGACCGTTGATGCTTTACAACATCCTGGCCACTACCCATATGTCTATACCTGTACCTATTATTAATAAACTAGCCGACCATCCTAATATTGTTGGTCTGAAAGATTCGGAGCGCGACCTGGAGCGTATGGCACAATGCATCGAGATTACCAAGACGCATCCCGACTTTGCCTACTTCTGCGGCTGGGCAGCACAAAGTGCCCACTCGTTGGAATTAGGTGGCAACGGCATTGTACCTTCAACTGGCAACTATGTTCCAGAGATGTTCCAACAACTGTTCGATGCAGCTGTCAAGGGAGACATGGACACCGCAAACCGTTTGCAAGATGAAACCAACGAGATAGCAAAAATCTACCAGAAGGACCGCACGCTGGGACAGAGTCTCACTGCCCTCAAGGTCATGATGAGTACAAAGGGACTTTGCGAGCCTTGGATGCTGATGCCGCTAACGCGACTTTCAGCCGAAGAGGAACAAGCCATCAAGGACAAGTTGTAAGTTGCTAATCAATATAAAAACGTAAAAACCTAAATAGCAATACCGACAATGCATATCATTGACTATATCATCGTACTGGTTTCGATTCTTGCTGCCATTGGAGTGGGAATGTGGTTTGCCCATAAGCAGAAGGACACGTCGCAATACTTCGCCGGCGGCGGAAAGATTCCTGCCTGGGCTGTGGGTATCTCCATTTTCGCCACGCTGATTTCCAGCGTGACCTTCCTGGCCTACCCTGGAGCGGCCTATGCCGACAACTGGATTCTGCTGGTGCAGGGACTGATGGTACCCATTGTGCTGTTGGCTCTGGTAGGAGTGATTGTTCCGCTGTTTCGCAAGGTCATCCGATTGTCGACGTACGAGTATTTCGAACGTCGTTTCGGACTCTTCGCACGCCTCTATTCATCGTTTGCCTTCACATTAGGTCATTTCTCGAAGGCTGGAACCGTATTCTTCCTCGTCTCAATGGCGCTGGCGACGTTCCTCAACATTAATATATATAGTATCGTACTCATTCTGGGTGTTACCATTATCATCCTGACACTCTTTGGTGGTATGGAGGCTATCGTGTGGATGGATGTGGCTCAAGGGTTCCTGCTCATCGGAGGAGGCATTATCTGCATCCTCATCCTGATGTTTGGCATCGAGGGCGGACCAGCAGAGACGTTCCGTATAGCCTCTGAGTACAACAAGATCAGCTTTGGCCCCTACGACTGGGACCTCACGCAGCTGACATTTATCGTGATGGTCCTCAACGGTATTTTCTATGCCTTGCAGAAGTATGGAACCGACCAGACCATCGTACAGCGCTATCTGGCAGCCAAGAACGACAAGGAGGCCAAGAAGGCGGCCTATATCGGTGTGTTGATGAGTGTTCCCATCTGGGCGCTGTTTATGTTTATCGGTACGGCGCTCTTCGCCTATTATCATGCCCAAGGGGCACCCCTATTGCCTGAGGGCATCAAGGCAGACGAGGTATTTCCCTACTTCATTGCCCATGAATTGCCCGTAGGCATTCGCGGCCTTATCATTGCGGCCCTTGCTGCAGCTGCCATCTCATCGTTGGACTCTGACCTGAACTGTTTGTCAGCTATTGCTGTGCAAGACTACTACAAGCGCTTCAAAAAAGACGCTACCGACCAGCAACAACTGCGTTTTGGCAAGTGGATGGTGGTGGCTTCAGGTATTGGTGCCATTGGTGTCGCCTGCCTCTACATCTTCTGGGGTGGCGAAGGTATTCTGGGAGCCTTGTTCTCACTCTATGCCATCTTCTCAGCGGGTATTGTGGGCATCTTCGTGCTGGGACTCTTCAGTCGCAGGGCCAACAAACAGGGCCTCTACATCGGCATTGCTGCTGCCGTCATCTATACGGCCTACGCTGTACTGACCAGCACAAAGGTCGATATTGATGGCGACGGAGTAAAGCAGACGCTGCTCGACCTGGGCGAATGGAACTTCACCCACCATAAATACATGCTGGGTGTCTACAGTCATCTGATTGTCCTCATCGTGGGCTATGGTGCCAGCTACCTATTCAAAACGCCATTAGCCGACAAAGAGCTGACTATTTGGGGATATTTGGAAGACCGTAAGAAAAAGCATCAGGATGCTATGGGCGTCTTCTGATAAATACGCCAGCCTATGATGGCCATCAGGATGCTCATCAGAGGACTCAGGTAATTGAAGAAACAATACGGTAGATAGGTAAGCGTAGGTACGCCAAGCACCGTAGATTGTGTCATGCCGCACGTGTTCCAAGGTATCAGTACCGAGGTGACCGTTGCGGCATCTTCTGTGGTACGGCTCAACAGTCGTGACTCGTAGCCCTGCTCCTTATATACCTCTTTATATATATCTGCATTCAGCACGATAGAGATAAACTGGTCGCCGGTAGTAATATTAAGAAAGATGCCCGTTCCCACCGTCGACGAGACTAGCGTCAACCTGCTGCGCACCCAGCGCACGATAACCCTGGTGAGACTTTCTATCATACCACTGGCTACCATCGAGGCACCAAAGCACATCGCACAAAGAATCAGCCAAATGGTATTCAGCATACCAGCCATACCACCTGTCGATACCAGTTCGTTCAACTCCGCATGACCCGTTTGGACGTGGGTGGCTCCGTAATAGGTGATGGCCAGTCCTCGCGTCAAGCTGTCTGAACCAGCTATCTCAGTCAGGATGTGGGGCTGGAGAATCAGCGCCACAATGCCAGCCATCACAGAAGACACGAACAGTACTATCAACGAGGGAACCCTGCGGCCTATCATCACACCAGTCAGCAAGGGCACCAACAGTGTCCAAAGCGAGATGTTGAACGTTTTCGACAGACCCTCAGTATAGAGTGAGATATGCAGTTGCTGCTCCCCTCCGTAGCTGAGTCCTGCCACCAGGAATACCATGAGCGTAATCACGAAGGTAGGCACCGTAGTCAGCATCATGTAGCGGATATGCACGAAAAGGTCAGTTCCCGTTGCCGATGATGCCAGAATCGTCGTATCACTCAGGGGCGACATCTTATCGCCAAAATAAGCGCCTGATATGATGGCACCTGCCGTCCAAGCCTCAGAGACACCCAATGCGTGACCGATACCCAACAATGCCACTCCGATGGTGGCAATAGTGGTCCACGAACTGCCTGACGACAGGGACACCAAAGCACAGATGGCACACGACGATACCAGGAAGAACTGTGGTGACATCATCTGCACGCCATAGTATATCAAGGTCGGCACAATACCGCTAATCATCCACGAACCACTCAGCATACCTACGCACAACAGAATCAATAGCGTAATGCTCACCTCGCCAATGGTATGCGTTATCTGCTTCTCAAACCGTTTCCAGGGCACCCTGTATATGCCCATCGAGATGCACACACAAACAGCCATACCCATCAGCAGCGCTATCTGCGAGCCTCCACTCAACGAGTCGCTTCCAAACAGGGCGATGACAATAGCCAGAAACACGATAAGCACCACCACGGGAATGATGGCCACAAGGGGATGGGGAGAATTATAGTCACTCATTGGGGTGCAAATATAATGCATTTTCCATAAACTCACAAATTTCGTAGAGACAAAATGCATGAATATTTTGCCATTTGAGCATTTTTCTATAAAGCAAAAAGATGAAATCTACCTTCACCCTTCACTCTTCTGAAGGTATCTTATTGTGCCACAATGTGTTAACTAACTTTAAAACCATCATCAACCCTTCACTTATCCGTCACTTTTCCGTCACTCACCCTTCACTTTTTGCTTTAGTGGCACCTGAAGAGCACTCACATTACGACTAACTACCCTTTACTCGGCATGTAACTGGTGCTTTGTCGGCACCAAAATCATGCTTTCTCGGCATGAAAGTGAAGGGTGAGTGACGGAAAAGTGAAGGGTTAGTGAAGGGTGAATGAAGGTAGATAATTGGCCTAAACCATTGTATTACAATCTTTTAACTCTAAAAAAGTGAAGGGTGAAGGTAAATTTCGACATTTGCAATAAAAAATTCGCAGAGCAGTTTGACAAAATCAGCATCCTTCAAGGCGCTTTAGAGCCGGGCAGAGCCCTACTCCGGACGGTCCAAAGACGTTCCAAGCGCCGGGCTCTGCCAGTCTCCACCCCGTCCAGGCTCCCATTCCTCCCTGTTCGAGTAACTATGGATAGAGCGACGTTTGAAAGCCAGAAAGCATTTGCTGGCGAGAAAAAGCCCTCAATGCAGCGACGCTGTGTGGACAATGATTACACAGCACGGCGGATGTATATGCTCACAATGGTGACAGAGGGGCGGAAGCAGCTCTTTGGCAAGGTGGTGGGGCGCAGCGAGGCCATAGAGCCGTCAGCCGAGGCGCCCCATATCGAGCTGTCGCCGCTGGGAGAGGCTGTTGAGCAGATATGGCAGACGATAGGCAGTCATCATCCTGAGGTGAAGGTAGTGGCGCTACAGATGATGCCTGACCACCTGCACGCCATCCTTTTTGTAAAGACTCAGATGGAGAAACCATTGGGGAAGGTGTTGCTGGGTGTTAAGCAGGCCTGTAACCAGGCGTTCCGCGAGGTGATGCCTGTGGAGTTTGTTGCTGTGGCACAGCAACATGCTAAACAGAAACGGGAGAACGGGCTACTGTTTGCCAAAGGCTTTAACGACCAGATATTGCTTAGGGATGGACAGCTGGAGCGCTGGCTCAATTACCTGAAGGACAACCCTCGGCGATTGCTGATAAAACGAGAGAATCCTAATCTCTTTCGAGTACAGAGAGGGCTTGAATATGGTGGGATTAGTTTCTCTGCTATTGGCAACCGCTTCTTGTTAGAGCACCCAATAAAGATACAGGTACAATGCTCAAGATACTCTTGTTCAGAGGCAATATACTCTGCACGTTTCTAGTCGAACTGCTTTTCTGAATCAAAAATCATATATACGAAAAACAGTATCAACAACATGCTGGCTACCGTAAGCTGGCAGCCAGCATGGTATAAACAACCACTAGGTTTCTAGACAGGCTGGATAGAATCGCTCTGTATCAAGTTCTTGAATATTACAACCCGTGATTAATAGTTATTTGCTGATGTCCAGTGACACTTCCACCTTGGCGTGTATCACATAATCCGTGGGAATCAGATATTTATTAGTGGCAGCAATCTTAAGAGGAGCTGCCTCCAAATCGCCGGTGCTTCTGCTGACAGTGAAGCTGGTTACACCATTGCAGAGGGCAACGCTTTTCCCATTAGGCAATTTTACCTCTTTGATGTCAATGATGAGACGCTTCTTCTGATTGGCAAGAAAACGCTGTTTCAGTGACGTGCGCACACGTGCCGTGACGGACGAACCTTTGGGGATGACGACCTCGCCTGATTCCACTTTCACATCATCAGCCGTAACAAGTTCTATCGTCTGACCTTCTTTTAACTCACTGGCATTGATGTCTTTTTCTGCTACGACAGGGACATCGGTTCCTGCCACCAGCAGCTTCTTATTTTGAGCCTCAGATTGGATGACAGCTGACACCAGTGCAACCAATAGGAAAATAGTTTTCCTCATACGCTATTCGTTATGATATTAATTAATAGGTATAGATTTCGCCTGTCATTGAGGCATGTCCGTTCTGAAAGAATCCACCAGACTGGCTCTGCTGGCTCATCAGGAGTACGATACATCCGCCGCGTGCTGCTGCCTCCTTGCGAATCTTCTTCATCGTCTTCTCGCTAAAATGTCCTGCCGTAGTGGAGAACGACCATGTGCCCGAAGAATGTTTCTCTACCTGTCCGAGTGACTTCAGTCCCAACACCTCGTTCTTGTCATTGACAATACGTACCTTTTCCCAATCTTTGGCAGACTCGATAAAGATTTTCTGCGACATCTGTTGTACTCGTCCGCTGGAGAAACGTACCTCAGAGATGGCTGCGCGGCCAATAATGTTCATAGCATCTTCACCCTCATAGCAAAACTTGATGTACAACTCTGATACCTCACTCACTTTGCCTTTAGCAATCGTTCCATTGTGGAAAACAACCTCGTCTTGTGCAGCACACTGAAGGCTGACCATTAAAAACAAGACATAAATCAATCTTTTCATAATCTAATATAATTTGAGTAGTTAATTCTAGATTTTGGGGCAAAGATACAAATTATACTTTATTCGTGCAAATATTTGAGAACCAAATTTGATAATTCTCTGTTTATTCCTTATCTTTTAGGCCGTTATAATGCGTAGTAAGCTCCACTACGATGCTATCAGTCCAAGGATCATCATCACGCCCTTCAGATAGTGTAGTTCCCTAATTCGCATATGCTTGTCTTCAGTCTTTTCAAAACATGATGCATAGTTACAAATAAGCGAGAGAAAAACCAAATTAATTTGGATTCTTCCGTCCGGAAGTGACAAAACGAGTGTGTATTCGTCTGTAATATATAAACGGTTTAGACAACAGAAGGCAAACGTTATGAAAGCAATTACACTTTTGCAGCCACAGAAAATCGTGTTTGGCACGGGCTGCATACAAACACTCGTAGAGGACTACCAGAAGCTGGGCCTGCAAAGGCTGTTTGTGCTGACGGCTCCCCCTATCCGTCCACTTATTGAAGAAACGCTGACTGAGTTGGCAAAGGCAGGAACAGCTATCGAAGTCTATCAGGACATCGTAGCAGAGCCGACAGTTAATGACTTTAAGACCATATTAGAGCATGCTCGTCACTTTGGCGCTGATAGTGTGATTGGTGTAGGCGGTGGCAGTGTACTGGATGTTACCAAGCTGGTGGCAGCATTCATCAATAGCGACCAGCAGGTAGAAGATTGCTTTGGCACTGGATTTATTAAAAAGAAGGGTTTATGGTTCGCCTGTCTGCCCACGACGGCAGGAACAGGTTCGGAGGTGTCACCCAACGCCATTCTGCTCGACGAACGTGACCATCTGAAGAAGGGCATCGTGTCACCATTCCTAATAGCCGATGCAGCATATGTTGATCCTAAGCTGACATGGACTGTTCCAGCAAAAGTTACTGCCGATACAGGTATGGATGCCTTGACGCACTGCATCGAGGCCTACACTAATAAATTTGCACATCCCTCAGTCGACATCTATGCCTTGCAGGGCATCCGACTGATTGCAGCCAATCTGGAACGTGCCGTGAAGGACGGCAAGGACGTAGAGGCTCGCGAGGCACTGGCCTTTGGTTCGCTGTATGGTGGATTGTGTCTGGGTCCCGTCAATACCGCTGCCGTCCATGCGCTGAGCTATCCGCTGGGAGGCGAGTTCCACATTCCTCATGGACTGTCGAATGCCATCCTGTTGCCCAGCGTCATGAAGTTCAATATGCCAGCCAACGTAGAGCGTCACGCCGAAGTGGCTATCGCTTTGGGGTGCGAATCAGGCAAGAACGATGAAGAGACGGCCCAGCTTGGCGTAGACTTCATCTATCGTTTGGCAGCAGCCGTAGGTATTCCTGATAAACTGACGGCACTGGGCATTCCCCAAACAGCTGTCGACGGAATGGCCAAAGCAGCCATGCAGGTACAGCGTCTGTTGAAGAATAATCCGAGAGAAGTTACAGAGCAAGATGCTCGCAATATTTACAATAGCCTGTATTAATATATGAAACCTATTTTAGCTATCACGATGGGCGACCCTGCTGGCATTGGCCCAGAGATTACCGTTCGCGCCCTCAATAGAAAAGAGACTTACGAGAAGTGCCAGCCCATTGTGACCGGTGATGCCGCCATTATGGAGCAAGCCGTCAAGTTGTTGGGCTTCGACTTGAAAGTCAATGCCGTTCAGAGCGTCAAGGAGGCCAAGTTTGAATATGGCACCATCGATGTCTACGACCTGCAATGCGTCGACCTCACCACCTTTGAGTTCGGTAAAGTTCAGCCTCAATGTGGTAACGCAGCCTTTCAGTATATCAAGAAAGCCATCGAGCTGGCTATGGCCGATGAGGTAGATGGTACTGTGACTGCTCCGTTAAACAAGGAAGCCCTCAATCTAGCCGGTCACCACTACGATGGACATACGGAAATATACGCTACCTTTACCAACACCAAAAAATACGCCATGATGCTGGCAGACGAGAACATCCGTGTCATCCACGTGTCGACACACGTTCCTTTGCGCAAAGCCTGTGACCTGGTGAAGAAAAACCGCATCATAGAATGTGTGGAGTTGATTGACGATGCCTGCCGTCAGTTTGGCATCGAGAAACCCCATATCGGTGTGGCAGGTCTTAACCCTCACTCCAGCGAGAACGGCATGTTTGGCTATGAGGAAGCACAGGAGATTACCCCTGCCATCGAGGAGCTAAAGACTCGCGGCTTCAACGTCGATGGTCCTGTACCTCCTGACAGCATCTTCGCCAAAGCTAAGTGTGGCCAGTTCGACGGATGCGTGGCCATGTATCATGATCAAGGACATATCCCCTTGAAGGTCTGCGCCTTCAACTGGAATAAAGAGACGGGTAAGATGGAGAGTGCCAGCGGTGTAAACATCACCCTCGGACTACCCATCATCCGCGTCAGTGTTGACCATGGAACGGCCTTCGACGTGGCAGGAAAAGGCATTGCTAACGATAGTGCCATGACCCTCAGCATCGACTATGCTACCCGTATGGCCATCTATCGGAGGAAAAAACAAAAGTCTGTCGCTAATAGCAAATAGATATGTTAGTCATTGCAGACGACATCACTGGCGCTGCGGAGATTGCTGGCATTGCTTTCAGCCAAGGTCAACAGGTACGTCTTTTTTGCGGAAGCTCCACCTATGATGCTACCAATGGCTATAAGGGTATTACTGTCATTGCGACTGACACCCGCTCGATGACAGAAGCAGAGGCTGTGGCTGAAATGAAGCATATCATATCATCCATCATCCGTCATCCGTCATTCATCTTCAAAAAAACCGACTCTGCCCTGCGTGGCCATGTTGTGGCAGAACTTACAAGCCTTATGCAGAGTACAGGCTATTGCCGCGCTGTCTACTTGCCTGCCAACCCCTCCAAAGGGCGCATCATCAGCGATGGAGTTTACTTTATCAACGGCAAGCCAATCCATGAAACCGACTTCTCTTTTGATCCAGAGTTCCCTGCACGCACCTCTTCTCTCAAAGAACGGTTCCCCAATGCCGAAGGTGCGGGTATCATTATGCCCGATGCAGAGAGTCTGGATGACATCCGTCGAATCATTGAAACATACAACGACGGCAAAACCCTCTTTGCTGGAGCTGCAGACCTGTTTGCTCTTTTGGTAGAGCCTGAGACAAAAGGTACAAAGCAAGAGAAAAGTATAGAAGCTTACTCTCGCGAAAACACGCTCATCCTTTGTGGCAGTACGCAGAGCAAGCCCCTCAACCTTGGCATTCCTCTGTCCCATATGCCTCGTGAGGTGTATGACGGTTCTTCCGACCTCAGCCGGTGGGATACGACGGGCTATCAAGAACAGCATAGCCTTATCCTCAGCATTCCCCATACCCATCGGACGGGTAAAAAAGCAGCCGTTCACTTGCGTACCGTCATGGCAGAGATGACGCGCCAACTCGTTACCAAGCACTGCCCTGGTTACCTTATTATCGAGGGCGGTGCCACAGCTTGGGCAACATTGCAAGCTCTGGGATGGAATGAGTTTGATGTGGTACGCCAAATAGCTCCTGGCGTTGTCCAAATGCGTGCAACATGCGGAACGCTAGTTACTCTCAAACCAGGCAGCTACCCTTGGGGTGGACTATTTACTCGATAGTCTTATAAAGGGTGGTAGCATTAAAACGATGATTCAAGAGGTCAAGAATCTCATCTTCCGTCGAAAGATTGAAGTCGCCGGGGATAGTGTTCTTCAGCGCAGCAGCAGCCAGCGAGTAGTCCAGCTGACGCTTACGGTCGCCAGGGAATAGGCTGATGGCATGGAGGAATCCTCCCATAAAGGCATCGCCCACACCTACTGGATCGACCACATCGGGGATATCAACTATAGGAGCTTCCAATAGTGTTCCGTCGGTCCAAAGAAGGGCTGTCAGCGTATGGTGGTTAGAATCCACTATGTTACGCATTCCCATTAACCACTGCTTGCAACGGGGATAGGTGGCATGCAATTCATCGAACCACTCACGATATTCGGGTATCTGCATCTTGAAGTTAGAGTCTGTTGCAGTAAAAGGTGGCTGGGGATGCTCTGATATCCAGTCAAACTCTATGGCATCACCAAACATCATGTCACAACGCGACAGCATACGACGCAGCGTTGCCCTGGGATCAGCACCATAGCGCCAAAGGTTCTTGCGGTAGTTAATATCAAAGGAAATGGTAATACCCATTTCCTCAGCAATGTCCATCGCCTCAAAGGTAGCATCAGCAGCTTGTTGAGAAATCGCTGCCGTGATGCCCGATACTTGAAAGATGTCGGCATCCTTCAGTATCTCACGCCAGGGTATCATGCCTGGAGCCAGTTCATAATAAGCGGAATGAGTACGGTCATATACCACTTTAGCAGCTCGCATGCCAGCAGCAGGTTCGAAATAGTAAGTGCCAATACGCTGCCCCCCATAGACTACATGACTGATGTCCACACCTAACTGGGCTAGACACTGAGCACCGGCATGACCGACTGGGCTGTCAGGCAAACGGGTAATATAGGTAACGTCCTCACCTTGAGCGGCAAGCGATACTGCCACATTGGCCTCACTACCACCATACTTACTGGTAAACATATCGCCCTGTGTCAGCCGCAGTTGACCGGGCTTGGAGAATCGGAGCAGTAGCTCACCAAAGGTTACAATCTTTTGTCTTTTCATATTAGTTTTGTGTCTTATTACTTATTTACTTCTTTACCTTCTTACTTCCTTCTTCAGCCAGCGCAAAGTCCAACTGCCGTTTCTCAAGATTGGCTCGTGCCACCTTAATGCGGATGGCGTCACCCAACTGATATTTATGATGGTGACGACGGCCCACAAGGCAATAGTTACGCTCGTCGAAGTCGTAGTAGTCGTCATCTAGGTCGCGCATGGGTACCATACCCTCGCAATGGTTCTCGTCTATTTCGCAGTAGATGCCATACGACTGAATGCCGGAAATATGGGCATCGTATACTTCACCCACCTTGTCGCCCATGAACTCTACCATTTTGTACTTGATGCTGTCGCGCTCAGCCTGCTGAGCCACCTGCTCCATATCAGAACAATGCTCGCACAACTCCTCATACTTATCCTGGTTTGCACTGCGCGCTCCATCCTGATACTTGGTCAGCAGACGATGCACCATCGTATCAGGGTAGCGACGAATGGGTGAGGTAAAGTGAGTATAATAATCGAAGGCCAGCCCATAATGCCCAATGTTGTGCGTAGAATACTTAGCTTTCATCATGGCGCGGAGTGCCACCGTCTCTATCAGCTTTTGCTCCTTCTTACCCTGACAACCCTCCATCAGCGCATTCAACGATTTCGAGATTGCACCCTTCGTACCTGCCGTCTTCAGCTTGTAACCAAACTTAGTGACGAACTCGCGCAAGGTTTCCAACTTCGTGGGGTCTGGCTGGTCATGGATACGATAAGGTAATGTCTTGGCTTTGGTGCCTTTCTTTACCTTACCAATACTCTCCGCCACAGTACGGTTAGCCAATAGCATGAACTCCTCGATCAGCTGAGTAGCGTCATTAGACTTCTTGAAATAGGCACGAGTAGGCTTGCCAGTCTCATCAATATCGAAATGCAGCTCCTCGCGGTCGAATTTCACCGCACCACCCTTGAAACGGCGCTCTCGCAAACACTTGGCCAACTTATCCAACGTTCTTAATTCCTCAGCATAGTCACCGTCTTTTCCCATTAGGATTTCCTGTACCTCCTCATAGGCATAGCGACGGTTGCTCTTGATGACGGTATGAGCAATATGATAGTCCTTGACATTGGCCTCATCGTCCAATTGGAAGATGGCCGAATAGCATAGTTTTTCCTCATCAGGACGCAATGAACAGATGAAGTTACACAACCGCTCTGGCAACATAGGGATGGTACGGTCAACCAGATAGACACTGGTGGCGCGCTTGGTAGCCTCCTTATCAATGACAGAACCTTCCTTGACATAATGGCTCACGTCGGCAATATGCACACCAACTTCCCACAACTTGCCTACCTTTCGGATGCTCAGCGCATCGTCAAAGTCTTTGGCATCCTTAGGGTCAATGGTACAGGTGAAAATCTCACGGAAGTCCTCACGACGACGAATCTCCTGTTCCGTAATGCCTGGCTCTATCTTCTCGGCAGCATCCTCGACATGCTTCGGATACTTATAGGGTAGGCCATACTGAGCCAGGATGGCATGCATCTCCACGTTATTATCGCCTTCCTTGCCTAAGACATCTATAACCTCGCCAACAATGTTCTTCGAATCTTTCGAGGGCCACTGCGTGATGCGCACCACAGCCTTCTCACCGTCCTTACCACCCTTCAGCTTTTTCTTCGGAATCAGAATGTCGTGCACAAAGATGTTACCCTCGGTAATGAGGAAGGCATAGTCACGCTCTACTTTAAGCTTACCTACAGCCTGGTCGGCCTTATGCGACAGGATTTCCACCACCATAGCCTCCTTGATGTGACGCTCCCTGCGAGCCATCATAGCCACCCGGACACGGTCACCATTCATGGCAAACAGCGAGTTACGCTCGGAGACGAAGATGGGTTTGCCGCCATCATCGGGCTGGAACGAGTTCTTACCATTGGCCTTACGGATAAAGGTACCCTCCTGCACTTGGTTTTTCAAGTTCAAGCGGTATGAGTTGTCGCTGGTCTTCGTCAGATAGTCGTCCCACGCCATCTCGTCCATCGTCTCCACAGCCAGCATCTTGGCAGGATGCGTCGACAGCTTTAGATTCTTGAATATCTGCTTAAACGAGAATGTCTCGTTCGGGTTCTGCTGGAACAGCGTCTGCAGCATCTCTACCAGCATCTTCTTATTCAGGCGTTTGCCACTCTTGTGCTTACTCATAACCGTCAGTTTTTTAGTTTCTACGGCAAAGGTACGAAATAAATTAAGAAATAAGAAATAAAAAATGAGAATTATTTCGTATCTTTGCAGCATGGAACAATTGCTGCATTATTGTTGGAAACATAAGATGTGGCCTGCCAAGGGATTTAAAACCACCGACGGACGCACCGTAGAGGTCATCGACCCTGGGCTGCACAACCACAACAGTGGACCCGACTTCTTCAACGCCAAGGTGAAGATCGGTGGTACGCTATGGGTGGGCAATGTCGAGATACACGACCGTTCGTCACATTGGTATCAGCATGGCCATGAGCACGAT
>JAFPEE010000029.1 GCA_017389705.1 Prevotella sp. | reverse complement strand
GAAGTTCTCATTCACCTTGGCGAAGTTCTCGCGGTCGTAGCTCTTCGCATCGAAAAACGCTATTCTTATTGCCATAATCTTAAATGATGTTGTTTTTATTTGCAAATATACGCATTTTGGGCGAAATTTATTAATTTTGCACCTGTAATCTAAGATAGTTTATGTACTTATGACGCTTTTGGAACTTGTAAAGAACAGATACAGTTGCAGGGCCTATCAGTCCCTCGACGTGGAGAAAGAGAAGTTGGACTACATCCTGGAGTGTGTGCGTTTTGCCCCTTCAGCAGTCAATAAGCAGCCTTGGCGATTCCACATTGTCAATGGTGAGGACGAGAAGGCAAAGCTGCAGCAGTGCTATAGCCGCGACTGGTTCAAGACGGCTCCGATGTATATCGTTGCCTCTATCCTGCACGATGAAGAATGGGTGAGGGCAGACGGTAAGCATCATGGCGACATCGATATTGCCATTGCCGTTGAACACCTCTGTCTGGCAGCTACTGAGCAGGGCTTGGCTACTTGTTGGGTGTGTAATTTCGATGCTGCAAGGTGTAAGGAGTTGTTTGCCTTGCCAGAGAATGAGGAACCAGCAGTCATCATTCCTTTGGGCTATGCTGCTGACGAAGCGAAGCCAAAGAGTCGTAAGGCTATTGATGATATTGTGAAGTGAAGTGATATGGCATACACAGGACGTTTTGGGCAGTCAGAAGATTTCCGTCGTGAGGAACTGATACGGAAGATCGAGCACTCAGTGGAGAGCCTAACTCTACAGGAGTTAGAAGCTCTCTATTATGATATGTCGACGAAAAACTGTCTTAACACCTCTCTCCCTTGGGGTACGTTCACAGTTAACATACTTGGTTCATTACTGATAGGACTTTTAGTAGGCTTCGTGAGCAAAGGTGTGTTGCCACCTGAGATGAAACTGTTGCTTGTCACAGGTTTCTGTGGTGGCTTTTCGGACTGAGCCCTTTAAAATACCTAATACCTAAATATATAATCAAAATTTGTTCAGATGAAAAAGAAAAAAGAGTTACGAGAACTCGTAACTCTTAGATTTTCAATGTACACCCGCAGGGGCTCGAACCCTGGACACCCTGATTAAGAGTCAGGTGCTCTACCAACTGAGCTACGGGTGCATCCTTGTTTGTTTGCGGGTGCAAAGGTACAAACTTTCTAAGAATCCACCAAACTTTTTGGCGTTTTTTTTAGATAAAAGATAAAAAAAGGCTCAGAAACCGTATTTCTGAGCCTTTTTGTTTTCTTTTTGATGAAGTTTTAGATGAACATAATGGTCAAACCTGCCATGACAATAGAAACCATAGACATCAATTTAATCAAGATATTCAATGATGGTCCAGAGGTATCCTTGAAAGGATCGCCGACGGTATCACCGACAATGGTAGCCTTGTGGGCAAAGGAGCCTTTGCCGCCGAAGTTGCCTTCCTCGACCATCTTCTTGGCGTTGTCCCAGGCACCACCTGCATTGGCCATGAAGACAGCCAGCGTGAAGCCCCCAGCCAGACCGCCTACCAGCAGACCCAGTACGCCAGCAACACCAAGGACACAGCCTACAACAATGGGGATGGCAATGGCCAGAAGTGAGGGGAATATCATCTCGCGCTGAGCAGCACGGGTGGAAATCTCTACGCAAGAACCATAGTCGGGAGTCCCCTTACCTTCGAGGATGCCAGGAATCTCGCGGAACTGACGACGTACTTCTTCTACCATCTTCTGAGCAGCACGACCTACAGCTTCCATCGTCAGACCACAGAACAGGAAGGCTGCCATAGCGCCAATGAAAGCACCTACGAGCACCTTGGGGTTCATCAGGTTGACCTGGAAGTAGTTCATGAAGTCAGGAATAGTAGCCTGCGAGGCAGCAATAACCTCACCCTTCACATTCTCCATCGTCACACCACCACGCTCCATGGCTATCTTAATTTCCTCGATGTAGGATGCCAGCAGAGCCAATGCAGTGAGGGCTGCTGAGCCAATGGCAAAGCCCTTACCTGTGGCGGCAGTAGTATTACCCAGAGCATCGAGGGCATCGGTACGGTGACGTACCTCTTCGCCTAATTCGCTCATCTCGGCATTACCACCGGCATTGTCAGCAATAGGGCCATAGGCATCAGTAGCCAGTGTGATGCCCAGGGTAGAGAGCATACCTACGGCAGCGATACCAATACCATAAAGTCCATGAGCCAAGCTCTCTGATGACATCGAGAGGTCGAAGCCATTAGCAAAGCCAAAGCTTAATATGATGGCCACGCCAATAGTGACAACAGGAATACAGGTAGAAATCATACCCGTTCCTATACCTTTAATAATAACGGTAGCAGAACCCGTCAGTCCTGCCTCGGAAATCTTCTGCGTCGGCTTGTAGCTATGAGAAGTGTAGTATTCTGTAGCCTGTCCGATGATAACACCTGCAGCTAGACCCGAGATGACAGAGAAGGAGAGCCCCAGCCAGTTTTCTACACCCAACAGGTAAAGGATAGCGAAAGTGGCAATGGCGATAAGGATGGCACTGACGTTGGTACCCAGCGACAGCGACTTCAACAGATCGCGCATGGTTGCACCTTCCTTAGTGCGTACCAAAAATATGCCGAAGAGTGACAGGAATACACCTACAGCAGCTATCAGCATGGGGGCAATGACCGCCTTCAGCTGTACTTCGAGGCCTGCAACGCCAAAGGCGGCAGCACCAAGAGCCGCAGTAGAAAGAACAGAACCACAATAGCTCTCGTACAAGTCAGCACCCATACCAGCTACGTCACCTACATTGTCGCCTACATTATCTGCAATGGTAGCAGGGTTACGTGGGTCGTCCTCAGGGATATCAGCCTCGACCTTACCCACGATGTCAGCACCTACGTCGGCAGCCTTGGTGTAGATACCACCGCCGACACGAGCGAAGAGTGCCTGCGTAGAAGCACCCATACCAAAGGTCAACATGGTGGTGGTGATGGTGATGAGCGAGTCGTTAGTAAACCAATTCAGTGCCACAAACCACAGAGCAATGTCGAGCAGGCCAAGACCAACAACAGTCAGACCCATGACGGCACCCGAACGGAAGGCAACCTTCAGTCCTGCATTCAGACTCTTGCGAGCAGCATTAGCTGTACGGGCAGAAGCGTAGGTGGCGGTCTTCATGCCGAAGAAGCCTGCCAATCCTGAGAAGAGACCACCCGTAAGGAAGGCAAACGGTACCCATGGATTCTGCACATTCAGGCCATAGGCCATGAAGGCAAACAGGGCACAGAGTACCACGAAGACAATACCTACGACCTTGTACTGCTGCCACAGATAAGCCATAGCACCTTTTCTCACATAGAGGGCAATCTCCTTCATGCGGGGAGTTCCCTCGTCTTCTCCCATCATCTGACGGAAAAAGAAAAAGGCCATGCCCAGAGCTACTATTGAAGCTACAGGCACTAGCCAAAAAACACTTGGAATGTTCATGATGGATTAAGTTTGTATAGATTAGTGTAAATTATTCATCGGCTATATAGTCGGAGAGACTCTCCGCATCCTCGTCAGGGTCACTCTCGATGGCGAAGGTGGTACGGTAGTTATCTTCCGTTATATCATCGTCATTAGGCTCATCCAAAATGTCATCATCCTCATCGGGAGAATTGTAGTTGTCCTCAATCTCAACGTCTTCATCCTCATCCTCTTCTGCATCCACATCGCGAACATCATGAACCATACGAGGCTTGATGGTTTCTGGCTTCAGCTTGGCAAAGATGGCCTCCACCCACGTTCCTTTGGCAACTTCCAATACTTCATAGCCGTCAGCTACCTTCTTCTCGTACATACCACCTTTCTTATGAAGACGGTCTTTGGGAAGGGTAGTGGTAGAAATGTCGAAGCCACTCTCGATAATATCCTGAATAGACTGGGAGAGGGAGTCCCATCCACCTCCGAAGTTACGGTCCAGTACTTCTATCAGCTTGGTGGCGGTGATGTGGCGGATATTCTCATAAGTCAGGTCGGTAACTCGCATAATGGGGCGTTTCTTGATGGCAAGTATCAGCTTGGAATCTTCGCCCATCTTAACACTACTGACCTTATACCCCTGCTTGGTATATTTCTGCTTCAGTGCCTTGTCGTCCTCTTTCAGCTCCTCAACCGTAAAAGCGCTACGGACTATGTCGGTATAATGGCGGAGGTTTTCCTTGATTTCTGAGTCTTTGACACCTGATTCAAGCATACGGAAAATATCGTTTTCCTGTAAGTCCCAAACGGAACTCTTGGTCATGTTCTTCAGACTCATACCCTTCTTGGAGGTCTTTTCGGCAGTTGCTTCTTTCTTCATGTGATTTATATTATTTTGTTGATTTTGCTAATTGTTTGCAAAAGTACATACTTTATTTACGATTTACAAGTTTTTAGCTGATATTTTTTGTTAATTTCCCAAAATAGCTTAACTTTGCAACTCGATATGGCAGAACCTTTAGCAGAAAGACTACGTCCTCGGACTCTTGATGACTACATCGGACAGAAACATCTGGTCGGTGAAGGTGCGGTATTGCGTAAGATGATTGACGCAGGCCGTATATCGTCGTTCATCCTGTGGGGCCCTCCCGGGGTGGGGAAGACCACCTTGGCACAAATCATTGCCAACCGTTTGGAGACTCCATTCTTCACGCTCTCTGCCGTAACCAGCGGTGTGAAAGATGTGCGTGATGTGATAGAAAGGGCTCAGAAAGGGCGATTCTTCAACGAGGCATCTCCCATTCTTTTTATCGACGAAATACACCGTTTCTCCAAGTCACAGCAAGATTCTCTGCTTGGAGCAGTCGAGAAAGGTATCGTCACCTTGATAGGTGCCACTACAGAGAATCCTTCTTTCGAAGTGATTCGTCCGTTGCTGTCCCGTTGCCAGTTGTATGTTTTGAAATCTCTAGAGAAAGATGATTTGATGGAACTCTTGAACAGAGCCATTACCCAAGACGTCTTCCTCAAGGAAAAGAAGATAGAGTTACAGGAGACATCAGCCATCATGCGATACAGCGGAGGTGATGCACGCAAGTTACTGAACATCTTGGAACTGGTAGTAGAGGCGTCAGCGACAGACCACGTCGTTATAACGGATGAGGTGGTAGTAGCTTGTCTTCAGCAGAATCCATTGGCATACGACAAAGACGGCGAGATGCATTACGACATCATCTCAGCATTCATCAAGTCGATTCGTGGTTCAGATCCTGATGCAGCCCTCTATTGGATGGCACGAATGATAGAGGGTGGGGAAGACCCGCAATTCATAGCCCGTCGTATGGTGATCTCAGCTTCAGAGGATATTGGCTTGGCCAATCCCAATGCGCTTCTGCTGGCAAATGCTGCCTTTGACACCGTCATGAAGATAGGATGGCCTGAGGCCCGTATCGCCTTGGCTGAAGCTTGTGTCTATCTGGCCACATCGCCTAAGAGCAATTCTGCCTATCTGGGTATTGACAAGGCTTTGGCATTGGTTCGGCAGACAGGCAACCAGCCTGTACCTTTGCATCTTCGTAATGCTCCAACCTCGCTGATGAAGGACCTGGGATATAGTGACGGGTATAAGTATCCGCATGACTTTGCAGGACATTTCACACCACAGCAATACATGCCTGATGCCCTGCAGCATGAGCGTATTTGGCATGGACAGCATTCGCCTTCAGAAGAGAAGCTATATGAAAGGATGGTTAATTATTGGGGTGAGCGTTTTAAGGATTAAGAGTAGGATATGGAGTACAATGAAATCATCCAACAAGTGGTTGAGTTCCTCGGAACATTTGCCTTTGCCATCTCAGGAATCAGGCATGCCGCAGCCAAGCATTTTGACTGGTTCGGAGGTTACGTCTGTGGCATAGCGGTGGCTATCGGTGGAGGAACAATCCGTGACGTGATGCTGGGAACGACACCTTTCTGGATGACCAACCCTATATATATAATATGTACGGCACTGGCTCTGATTTTCGTCATCGTATTTGCCAAGCATCTGGAAGGGCTGCGTAACACATGGTTTGTGTTCGACACCTTAGGATTGGCGCTCTTCACCATAGCAGGCATACAGAAATCACTGGTATTTGACCAGCCTTTCTGGGTTGCCATCATCATGGGATGCATTACGGGTTCAGCCGGAGGTGTCATCCGTGATGTGCTTCTCAATAACGAACCTGTCATCTTCCAAAGGGAAATCTATGCCATGGCTTCAGTACTTGGCGGAATAACTTATTGGCTGTTAGACTATTTCGGAACACCGATTGAAGCTACAGTTTTGTCATCTTTCATGGTAGTATGTCTTATGCGTTTCTTGGCTGTACGCTACCATCTGGCCTTGCCGACATTAAAAGACGAGTAGGGGAGTTACCCCCTACATCGCCTTTATCAATCTTTTACTTAGCCATCTGATAGATGTTGCGCATATCTTCAGGACGCAACACCTCCATTGCTCCAAGGGTAATGGTTCCGCCACGAGAGCACTTATCAACCATCACATCGATTTCTGCGTCTGTAATTTCGCGTCCCAACAGCTCATGAATATTGGTAGGCATTCCTATCTTACAATAGAAATCCTCAATGGCACGAATTCCTTTTTCGGCGGTTTCATCGGGATGTGAGAAATCATTCTCAACACCCATCACGTTGACAGCAAATTGCACGAAACGGCTCAGATGCTTAGCTTTGACATAACGAGCCCAAGAGGGCCACAAAGCAGCCAAACCAGCGCCATGGGTTACGCCAAAGAGTGCACTCAGCTCATGTTCCAGACGATGGGTAGCAAAGTCTTTTTCCGTACCGCATTCCGTCAGATCATTATGTGCCAATGAGCCTGCCCACATGATTTGCGCTCTGTTTCTGTAATCCTCAGGCTGTTCCATTACAACTAAAGTCGCATCCTTGACAGTTCTCAATAAAGCCTCAGAAATTGCGTCCGTCAACGTCATATCCTCGTATTTAGAGAAATAACGTTCCATGGTGTGCATCATAATATCCGTTGCACCGGCAGCCGTCTGATAAGGCGGCAGGGTATAGGTTCGCTCAGGATTCATGACGGCAAATCGGCAACGACAAAGGTCACTGTTAATACCACGCTTAATCAGTCCTTCATCCTTAGTGATGACACAGCTGGATGACATTTCGCTGCCAGCAGCAGGTATAGTCAGCACAACACCTATAGGCAAGCACTGCTTGGGAGTAGCTTTTCCATCCCAGAAATCCCAAACATCGCCATCAAAAGAAACACCATAGCCAATAGCCTTGGATGAGTCAATTACACTGCCACCACCAACTGCCAAAATAAAGTCTACCTGTTCACGACGGCAAAGTTCAATACCTTCATTTACTTTTGACAGCAGAGGATTAGGAACCACGCCACCCAGTTCAACATAAGGTATTCCAGCCGCTTCCAGCTGCTTCCTGACCACAGACAAAAGACCAGAACGTTCTGCAGATCCACCTCCATAATGAATCAAAACCTTTTTGCCTTGGTTGTTACTAACCAGCTCGCCGATTTTCTCCTCAGCACTTTTTCCAAACACGACGCGTGTCGGAGCATAAAAATTGAAATCCTTCATCATGATTTGTACATTTTAGAATATTATTGTTAGAGTTAGCTTCATCATTTCATCTTAAAAATACTCGCGCTTGCAAATTTACAACTTTTATTTCGAATAAACACTTTATTCTATGATTTAATTACCCTATTTATCATAATGGCGATTATTTCCTTAAATGGG
This sequence comes from Prevotella sp., assembly GCA_017389705.1. Lineage (GTDB taxonomy): Bacteria > Bacteroidota > Bacteroidia > Bacteroidales > Bacteroidaceae > Prevotella. Next base: position 108 of record JAFPEE010000029.1, on the reverse strand, counting down.
ACATAATAATGAAACTCTCCATAGAATATGTTATTTTATTTAGATGAAATACAAAAATAATGTAATTTTTGAAGTTTTTGCTATCTCTGCTTTGCAATTTGCAGTTTT
>JAFPEE010000261.1 GCA_017389705.1 Prevotella sp. | reverse complement strand
GTACCGAATGGATATACACCTACTGGTATGATGACGAATGGGGTAAGGGCTTTGAGCGTACATACACGATCCACACGATGAACATCATCAAGTTCGGCTCATCGGAAGTGGCGGGTGCCGCCAAGGTGTACGACCCCGCACCAGATGCGTTTTAAGCGACAATAATATAAATAAGGTATATGAACATGAAAAGAACGAAATGGTTGATGTCCGTGCTGGCAGTAATGCTGATGCTGACTGCCTGCAACAAGGACGATGACACACCCGACAAACCACAGGAGGCCAAGGGAGTGCCTATGCTGGTGACGATTGTGTTTGAACCAGGACAACTGGGGGCCATGTGTACCAACGACTATCTCCAATTGGATGTGCATACGTTTGCCAATGAACACCCGGACTCAGTGGTGGGCTCCTTTATCTGTCTGAGGACGTTTGAGAGAACCAGAGTGGCCATCCAAGAATGGGCTGAGGCTGGCAAAGACGCACCAGGCAGCGAGCATCGTCTGCTCATCCTTACTTCGCCAGAACTGATGCGCTGCATGAAAGGCGTGACACTGCGGGAAAACGACCAGGTACTGATGCTGAGAACCTGGCTGGACGATGCCAAAGCCGTGGGACCTGTAGGACGGACACACGTTCTGAACCTGTCGTATGCCAAGGCAGTGAGACAGGCTGTGGAGCGGTATAATGCCAACTATCAGGAAATTTATGCAGACACGCTGGACAGCTTTTCACAGAAGGAGTGCGGACCGTATAAGATCTACCGGACCTTCTGTTCCGTTCATGTGGCTGACAGCATCGTCGAGACACTGCACGAGTTGTTCCCAGAGAAGAAAATAGGCTACCCCTTCGATAATACGAATGAGGACACCGGACTCTATGATATTATGAACTGGGGCCTGGGCGAGATTGACGAGCAGCAGGATCAGTGCAATTGGAGCGAAATGGTCTTTATCATGTCTTGGGCCACCTGGGTGGATCCGATTAGTGAGGGTGTCTTCTGCCAACCCATACAGTTTGTGGATTACGGTGTGTTCACTCGCAGCTATGAGTGGTACTGGATCACTCATGGCTACAACGATGAGCAGCCGCAGTGCGTGATTATCGGTGAATATGGTAACATTGAGGAGAAACTGGACTACATCGTGCCCAAGTACAACCTGAAGTCGTGGCTCAGCCGGTGGCTGGCCAACCCGGACAACATGCCTGAGGAAGAATGGGGTGAAGCGCCTCGCCTCACTATTTGGGAGGAATTTGAATCGTATCAGGGTAAACAATAAAATGTGTATAGGTATGAATAAAAGAGATATGACAAGGCGGTTGATATGCATGTCGGTTATCACTTGTCAGATATTATTAAGCACAGTACTGACTGCTTGCAGCAGCGATAATGATTCTTCCACCCCGGCACCCGTTGAAACAGCCATTGTGGAAACGCTGAACGTGGATGTCATCATGCCTGTCAATGTCCGCTCCATGTGGCAGCCTTCCATCGATTTGGCTGTGGCCAACATTGAGGCAGCCCAGAAAAACCTGCCAAGACAAATAAAACTGAATCTGCGCTATCACGACGAGGAGGCTCCCGACTTAGAGCAGACTGTCTACTCGCTGTGCTATCCCAAAGAGGGTGACGACACCTGCCATCTGATACTCGGTCCTTACAGGTCGTCCATGGCAGAGATGATTCTGGCCAACGCAGCACAGAGACGTGTGCCGGTGATGATGCCTGATGTGACGAGCGACGAGGTACAGCGTATCATGGACAACAAGCCGTATGCATGGTTTATGACCGAGAGCGATGTGACGGCCTGCGAAGCCATCATGAACCTGGGTTCCTCATACAACCTGCGCAACGCAGCGCTCATCTACAGCAACGACCGCTACGGCAATTCGTTCAGAAACTGGTTCGGATACATGGCTACTGAGTACGGTGTCAACGTGGACCCGAAATTCTTGCGTTCCTACAAATCAGGACAGGACTTGACCGACATCTTTGAACAAATAGAAATGGCTGCCGCCAACGAGGTGGGAACCTACATAGTACTTATTGCCGTAAGCAGTGACGACGAATACAAGCAGCTGATTAAGCAGGCTCTTGCCGCCCGCGACCGAATGGGCATCCTTGACCCTTGGGCATCGCCTGTTCTTTACTTCGTGAGCGATGTAGGTGACTCGCCTGCAGTATACAGTGCAGGGTTGCCGCTCTACGGCCTCAGTACTGCTGCAGCCACAATGAGTGGATTCGACACCTATTACTATTCACTCTACAAAAAGGATACCCCAAACGGTTCGGCCCAGGTATACGATGCCCTGACGATAGCCGCCCTCGGTGCTGCCAAACGGGCAGGCAACCCGTCGGGACCAGACCAGCTGATACTTGACGGTGAGAAAGTGGAATACCGCGATGAACCTTACGGTCCGAACCTATCCGACTGGATGCGCGCACTGGTGGCAGATAAGAGCGGTACGGTCACCACCTGGACCGTCGATGGACTGAACAAGGCCTTCAGACTGCTGAGCCAAGGCCAGAACCCGAACCTGACGGGTGCGACGGGCAAGCTGCTGTTTGATTCGAAGATGCACAACACCATCCTGCAGACCACCTATTGGCTCTGGATGACCTATGGTAAGGGC
>JAFPEE010000260.1 GCA_017389705.1 Prevotella sp. | reverse complement strand
CTGCATCTCTGCCTGGTTGGACTTGGAGCCTGTGGTGTTAATCTCGCGTCCCATCTCCTGGGCTATGAAACCCAGCTTCTTACCCTGACCGGGCAGAGATGCAGAACATCGTTGTCATGATGAAGGACGAGCTCGAACAGATTAAGGAACAAGTTTTAAACGCGCTATAAATGAAAGGAAAGATGCTCATCGTTTCTGCCCCTTCGGGTAGTGGAAAGTCGACCATTGTGCAATGGCTCATGCAAGAACATCCTGAGCTGAAGCTGTATTTCAGCATCTCCTGTACCTCGAGGGCTCCTCGTGGTACTGAACAGCATGGGGTAGAGTATTTCTTCCTGACTCCCGAGGAGTTCAAGGAGAAAATTCAACACGACGAGTTCCTGGAGTATGAGGAGGTCTACGAGAACCGTTTCTATGGCACCTTGAAGCAGCAGGTGGAAAACCAGCGCATGGCAGGCCAGAACGTTGTCTTCGATGTCGACGTGAAGGGTGGTGTCAACATCAAGAAGTATTATGGTGATGAGGCCTTGAGCCTTTTCATTCAGCCTCCCTCTGTCGAGGAACTTCGTCGTCGCTTGGAAGGTCGTGGCACCGATACGCCTGAGGCTATTGAACAGCGTCTGGCCAAGGCGGAATATGAGCTGACCTTTGCATCGCAGTTCGATCGCATCATCGTGAATGACGATTTGGAACAGGCTAAGCAGGAGACCCTGCAGGTTGTCCAGAACTTTTTGAAATAGTAAATTGTCGGAAAAGTCAATGAGGACAGGCATCTTTGGTGGTTCCTTTAACCCTATCCACAACGGGCACATAGCCTTGGCCAAGGCTGTGTTGCAGCAATGTAAACTGGATGAGGTGTGGTTGATGGTGTCGCCTCAGAACCCTTTGAAACAGCAGTCCGACCTCTTGGACGACCAGCTGCGCTTCGAGATGGCGCAGAAGGCTTTGGAAGGTGTCGCTGGGGTGAAAGCCTCCAGTTACGAGTTCCAGCTGCCCAAGCCTTCCTATACCTGGAATACCCTGCAGCATCTTGAGCGTGACTATCCCGACAGACAGTTCGTCCTCCTGATAGGAGGTGACAACTGGGCGCGCTTCGAGCGCTGGCGTCACTGGAAGGACATCCTGCGCCACTATGACGTGGTAGTCTATCCTCGCGACCATTATGCAGGAACCGTCCGGATGCCCTTGCTGGATGTCTCAAGTACGGAGATTCGTCAGCGGGTAAGGACAGGCCGGCGTATTAACGATATGGTGCCGGAAAGCATCGTCGCATTAGTAGAAAAGTACTATCAATGAAAGATAAAGAGTTCTTAAAGCAGTATTCCCAGAAGCAGCTGCGTGACTGTCAGTTGAAGCAGTTGGGGATTTTAAAGGAGATAGACCGCATCTGTCGGAAGTACGACATCCCCTATTGGCTGGATGGCGGCACCTTGCTGGGGGCCAAGCGCCATGGAGGCTTTATTCCGTGGGATGACGACATAGACATTGCGATGGACAAGGACAGCCTGCAGCGTTTCAGCGAGGTTGCCCCTGCAGAATTGCCTGCGTCGCTGTTTCTGCAGACGCCAAAGAGCGATCCTAACAATGGACCTATTATCAAGGTGAGAGACCTGAACTCGTTGTTCTTAGAACATGGCGACGACTTTCAGACAGGCTACGTGAAAGGCATCTATGTGGACATCTTCCCCTTTACCAACCATCCTGATGTGCCTCTTTTGTGGATTAAGCGGTTGCATATCGCCATGTCGAAGAGCTATAGCATCCTGCATCGTAAGCATTACTACTCGCTGCGCTCTTTCGCGGAATTCTTCTGGTTTGGGGCCAAATACCTATTATATAATGGTATCTGGCACATCCTTTGCGCTTGCCGGCCTAGCACGCACTATGCCAATATCCCCATCTTCAACGGTTATGGCATCTCTCATAAACGTGATACGGTGTTGCCATTGGGAACTATTCGTTTTGAGGACAACGAATTCCCAGCTCCCCATGATGCTGACCAGTATCTGCGCAATCTCTATGGCGACTACATGCAGCTGCCTCCCGAGGAGAAGCGTGTGGCCCATGCCGAGTTTATTCTGACTAAATTGGTGTAGCTATGAAACATGCCGCAAAGATAGATGTAGCAGTCTTGCTCTTGTTCTTCAATCGTCCTGAGTCTTTCGGGCAAGTGTTTGCTGAGGTGAAGAAAGCGCGTCCTTCCAAGCTTTTCCTTTATCAGGACGGGCCACGTGGTGAACGCGATCTGGCAGGTATCAAGGCTTGTCGTGAGATTGCGGAGGATATTGACTGGGAGTGCGAGGTCCATCGCATGTACCAGGAGAAGAATGTGGGTTGCGACCCTTCGGAATATCTTTCGCAGAAATGGGCGTTCTCCATCGTTGACAAATGCATTGTGCTGGAGGACGACGACGTACCTTCGCAGTCGTTCTTCCCCTTCTGCAAGGAGATGCTCGACCGTTATGAGCATGATGAGCGCATTGTGATGGTGGCAGGATTTAATACCGACGAGGTGACACCCAACGTGCCTGACGACTATTTCTTTACCAAAGTGTTCTCTATCTGGGGATGGGCATCGTGGCGTCGTGTCGTTGACCAGTGGGATGGTCAGTATAGTTTCCTGGACGATGAGTACAACATGCATCAGTTGCGGATGATGACCAAGGAGCGACGCTTCCGTGATACCATGCTCCGTATGTGTTACGATCATAGGGCGCTGAAGAAGGAATACTATGAAAGCATCTTCTGGGCTTGTATGATGTTCAATAGCGGACTGGCCATCATGCCTACCAAGAACCTGGTGAACAACTTAGGCGTGACCAGTGGTGGCTCTACCCATTATGCCGGTTCATTGGAGACCATGCCTCGCCGGCTGCGTAAGATGTTCACCATGAAGCGCTATGAGCTGGAATTCCCCTTGAAGCATCCACGCTACGTCATTGAGAATGTAGATTATCTGCACTCTAACTATCGGGCTAATGCCTATGGCCACCCGTTGGTAAAGATAGGCTATTCCTTGGAGGAGTTGTGGAACAACCTGCGCTTTGGTAACTTCGCCTTTATAGGAAAGTCACTTAAGAATCGTGTAATAAAGCTGTTGGGCCTGAAGAAATATAAGTAAGCAGCCTACTGTCCTCTGCATGCTGCTACCTTCTTTCGGAGTTCTTCCTGCTTGTCGGCATACAGCTGATAGAGCAGTTTTCCGTTACGTTCGCTTTGCTCCTTGGTAAAGTCGTTGTTCCATAGTCGCATGCCTCCTGCTGTCAGACTATGGAAGCCGGCATCGTACCAACCTACCTGCAGGCCGCTCAGCCATGCTCTGGCACAAAGCTCGTAGTCATCGAACTGGAAGGGAGCAAAACGGAAGTCAATATGGTGCAGATGCTGCGTGAAGAGTTCGCGGTGAATCCACATAGGAGCACGATTGACGGAGGTGACAAATGTAAAGTCGCCTTTCGTCATGGACCGCCCGCCATGTGCCCACCCGCTTTCTTCCTCAAAGGCTATGTCAAGACCGTCTTTTCCTCCCAGGATAACCATCTTAGGATGACGTTGGAACAAGGAAACGGCATTCTCTACCCAGGCAGTATCCTCGAAATCGTCATCATCCTGCATGAGTGCTATGTATTTCCCGTTTGCCAGTCGGATGGTCTTGTCGTAGGTGACATTCTCAAACAGGTCATTGGCTCGCAGCAGGAACTCGTTAGTCCCTGTCAGTGCCTTGACTAAGCGCTCTGTATGCTCCATGCTCGACCCGTCGTCGATAACGATAATCTCCGCATCTTCATACTGACGCAGCTTAGGAAGGATATGACATATCTGTAGGCTCTTGTTGTGCGACTGGATGACAAACGTAACCATAGGTTCCTTGCGATAGCCTTTAGCCACCCAGGAGACATGGTTTTTCTTTTGCTGTGCGGCTCCAGTACGCTTTTGCATGGCGAGCTTGATTTTCTCGAGGAGTAGTTTCATGATTTTTATTTTTGTGCAAAAATACGAATAATTATTTTGAACTTAGCATATTTCTCCGTATTTTTGCATGTTGAATCAAAGAATTTGAAATGATGATATCTGCAATTGTCAATTTTCTATGTCGTGTGCCTCGTATTCCCTGTGTGTTGCGTATCTGGTATTACCGCAGATGGAACCCACTGCGTTTGCGAATGAATGGTATTTCTATAGGACCTCATAGCAATATCATCAATAAGTTTTTTCTATTTAAAGAGCCAGAGGCCAGTATCAGTATCGGTGAGTGCTTTACGCTGACAAGCGGCGAGGCATTTAATCCGATTTGCCGTAATCTGATGGCTTGTCTTTGTGCCAGGGGGAAAGGGCAGATAGTAATAGGTAATCATGTGGGTATGAGCTCTCCCTGTATTTGGTCCATTAACCACATTCGTTTTGGCAATCATGTGCTGGTAGGGGGTGACTGCCTTTTTATAGACAACGATGCCCATAACATCGATGCCGTAGAACGCCGTGTCCCTGAACTACGCTCAAAGATTAAGAGTGCGCCTATTATCATAGAAGATGAAGTGTTTATCGGCGCACATTCTATCGTATTGAAGGGTGTCACCATAGGAGCCCGTAGCGTCATAGGTGCAGGTAGCGTCGTAACGGAAAGCATCCCTGCTGATAGTATCGCAGCGGGTAATCCCTGTCGCGTCATTCGTAAAATAGAACGTTAGTGGCGACGGAGACGCTGTGAAAGGAACTCAATACATTCGTTGAAGATTGTGACACGGGCTATCTTCATGATGATGATGTAGAGTGCCGCTGTCATGATGATGCGAATCAATATTTGTGTCATGAGAGACGGCATTCCTTTCGTTGTAATCCAGGCAATACTGATGCATCCCAAGGCTGCTAACAGGAAGGGGCAGATGTCTTTCAGAATATCTGTAAATCGCAGCTGCATAAGCCTTTGGGCAAGTATCTGCCATACTCCAACCCATAAGATTTGTACGATAGCATAAGCCGTCACCATCGTTTGTATTCCCCATGTGCTGAGCGACAGAATAACGCATATCTGGAGGACGATTTGCGAGAAGATGCACCACATATAGGTTTCAGAGCGTCCATGGCTGATGAAGAGATTCTGATAGAGAGTATGAATGGGAATAAAAGCACCACTGATGCATAGGATGCGCAACAGCACAACGCTGTCTGTCCATTTTTCTCCCAGCAGCAGAACAATGAAATCGGCCACTAATGCCAGTCCGAACATAGCCGGCATGGACAGAAAGGAGGTGAAACGCAGCATCTTCCGGAAGACATTGACTTGTCGCCCTTCGTCCTCTTCGTTAATAGAGGCCATAACAGGTTGTGCCACTTGCTGGATGGTGCCGGAAATGAGCGAGTGCCCCATGTTGTTCCATTTTGCTGCTTGACTATAGTTGCCCACCTCTTTAGAGGTAAAAAGACGTCCGAAGATAAAGGACAAGATGTTATTGTTGACCTGGCAGATAATGTTGGTTATCAGAATCTTACTACTAAAAGCAAACATCTCGCGGATAGGCTTCATGTCAAAAGTGAATGTAGGCAGCCACCGGACAAAATAGAGTCGCCCTATGTCAATGACACAGATATAGGTAAACTGTTGCCAGGCCAGGCTCCAATACGAAAATCCTAGCAAGGCCAATGTAATGCCTACAGCACCGCTGATGGCAATAGCAAAGCAGTTCATAATGGCCTTTTCGCGGTTCATCATGTTTCGGAACATATAGGCAGAATGTGCCGTTCCGATACTTGCAATAACGAAAGAGGCGAAGACTAAGCGCGAAAGCTTTACCAATTCGGGCTGGTGAAGGAATGCGGCAATCAATGGTGCAAAAAACCATAGTACGACATAAAGCAGAAGGGAACAGAGGGTACTGAACCAGAAAACGGCATTGTATTCTCTGTGCGTAGGCTGCTTATGATTAGTCAGCGCTGCAGTAAATCCGCTTTCGCTGAGTGTGCCTGCTATGGCAGTAAAGATAGCTAACATCCCTACTATGCCGTATTCTCCTGGATTCAGAATGCGACCTAAAACAACACCTATCAGTGCACTCAATAATTGTATGGTAAAATTATTAAGTGCTCCCCATAGTAATCCGTTAGCTGTTCGCTCTTTTAGCGTCTTTTCATTCATTTTCGGTGCAAAGATACGAAATAATTCACAAATTCTTCGTACCTTTGCAGCAGAAAATAGAAGTCTATGGAAACAAATAAGCAGTTTATAAAGAAGCCGCGTTTGGAATGGTTGGACGCTCTTCGAGGGTTTACGATGATTATGGTGGTGGCCTATCATGTCTGTCAGCAAGGTTTCTTTATTGAGCCGAAAGTTTCTTCCTCCATGCCTTTCCTGGTATTGTTCCGCATGCCTTTGTTCTTCTTTGTCAGCGGTTTCCTGGCCTACAAGGCCACGCTCCAATGGGATTTGCCTACTTTGGGACGTATGATGGCAAAGAAACTCAGAGTGCAACTGATTCCTACCATTGTGTTCTTTCTTTTCGCATGTGCCGTGATCTACAATGGGCCTTATATGGATACGGTCATAGAGAAGCTCATTTCTCCAACCAAGGGAGGCTATTGGTTTACGCTGACGCTGCTTTATATGTTCATCATCTACTATCTGTTTGCCTATGTGGAGAGCAAGCTGAAGTGGAAGTCATGCATACCTATTCTATTATTGTTCATCCTTTCGCTGTGTGTCTATGAGACCTGCTTCCTGCCCAAGCAATTCTGGTGGGCTTTCGGTAGGAAGGGCTTGACGAACGACTCTTGGCTGCACATGACGAGCTTTATCCAACTGATGCAGTATATGCCCTTCTTCCTCTATGGCAATATAGTGCGTCGCTATTGGGACCGGTCACAGCGCATCATGGACTCCAAGTGGTTCTATCCCCTGCTCATCATTATCGTGATATTCTGTACGCTTGATGTGCTTAAGTGGCACACCCTGCGCTTCCAGTGGACGAACTTACCCATGACGCTGGCTAAGTTTATCTTGCTGACCATCGTCTTTATGTATTTCCGCCACTATCACCAATATTTTACCAAGATGACATGGATAGGGCGCAGCCTGCAGTACATTGGGCGCCGTACGCTGGACATCTATCTCATTCACTTCCTGTTTATGCCTAACCTGCCTGGCATCGGCACATTCTTTGCTACCAACAGACATAACTTCATCATGGACACGACGCTGTCACTGTTGATAGGCTTGGTGATAATAGGTTTTAGCATCATCACGTCTAACATCCTGCGCGTCAGTCCATTCCTCAAGAAATACCTCTTCGGAAGGTCATAAAACGATAAAGGCTGCGATGATTCGCAGCCTTTATTGCTAATAGCTAATAGCTAACAGCCAATAGCTAATCATCCCACCTGACTACCAGGCTTGACGTCCTTCGTCGTGGTTACTACGCTGAGGCTCTCGTCAAAGTCGACGGCAGAGAGAATCATGCCTTGGCTCTCAATACCCATCATCTGACGGGGAGCGAAGTTTGCCACAAAGAGAATGCGTTTGCCTACCAGCACTGAGGGGTCTTCGTAGAATGCTGCTATGCCACTGAGGATGGTTCTGTCGGTACCGGAGCCGTCGTCAATAGTAAACTGAAGCAGCTTCTTGGACTTCTTCACCTTCTGGCAGTCTTTGATGAGTCCGACACGGATGTCAAGCTTTTCAAACTCCTCGAAGCTAACGGTATCCTTGACGGGTGCTGCCTGATAGGAAGCAGCCTCGTTGGCTTTCTTGGTGGCCTCCAGCTTGTCGAGTTGCTTCTGAATGGTCTCATCTTCAATCTTCTCGAACAGCAGGGCAGACTCACCCAGCAGGTGACCAGCCTTCAGCAGGTCGGTGCTTCCCAGCTGTTCCCACTCGAAGGAGTCCATATTCAGCATCTCGCGCAGCTTCTTACTGCTAAACGGCAGGAAGGGCTCGAAGGCAATAGCGAGGTTGGCAGTCAGCTGCAGGCAGATGTTAAGAATGGTCTCACAACGCTTCTGGTCAGTCTTCCACACCTTCCACGGTTCGCATTCTGTGATGTAGCGGTTGCCGATACGAGCCAGGTTCATGGCCTCAAACTGAGCATCGCGGAACTTAAACTGGTCGAGCAGGGCTTCTACCTTCTGCTTCACATCCTTGAACTCCTCAAGGGCTGCCTTATCAACATCAAGCAGCTCGCCACAGGCAGGCACTACACCATTCCAATACTTCTTAGTCAACTGCAGAGCACGGTTAACGAAGTTACCATACACAGCTACCAGTTCGTTATTATTACGGTCCTGAAAGTCCTTCCAGGTGAAGTTGTTGTCCTTGGTCTCTGGGGCATTGGCTGTCAGCACATAGCGCAGCACGTCCTGCTTGCCGGGCATGTCTACCAGATACTCGTGGAGCCAGACTGCCCAGTTACGAGAGGTGGAAATCTTATCGTTCTCCAGGTTCAGGAACTCGTTGGCTGGCACGTTGTCAGGCATGATATACTTGCCGTGAGCCTTCATCATGACTGGGAAGATGATGCAATGGAATACGATGTTGTCCTTACCGATGAAGTGAACCAGACGAGTGTCCTCATCCTGCCACCACTTCTCCCATGAGCCCCACTTCTCAGGCTCTTTCTCGCAAAGTTCCTTGGTGTTTGATACATATCCGATAGGTGCATCAAACCATACATAGAGTACTTTTCCCTCAGCATCCTTTACAGGTACGGGGATACCCCAATCGAGGTCGCGAGTCATAGCACGGGGCTGCAGATCCATATCGAGCCAAGACTTACACTGGCCGTAGACATTAGGGCGCCACTCTTTGTGCTCCTCAAGAATCCACTGACGGAGCCACTCCTGATACTCGTTCAGGGGCAGATACCAGTTCTTGGTCTTCTTCAGCACAGGGGTAGAGCCTGAGATAGTCGACTTAGGATTAATCAGCTCCGTTGGCGAAAGGTCGCGTCCGCACTTCTCGCACTGGTCGCCATAAGCACCCTCGTTGTGGCAATGTGGACACTCACCAGTCACGTAACGGTCTGCCAGGAACTGCTTGGCTTCCTCGTCGTACAGCTGCTCAGTGGTTTCCTCCACCAACTTGCCCTCGTCGTACAGCTTGCGGAACCACTCAGCGGCAAACTTATGGTGAGTGTCGCTAGTGGTGCGGCTATAGATGTCGAATGAGATGCCGAACTCCTCAAACGAGTCCTTAATCATCTTATGGTAGCGGTCTACCACGTCCTGCGGCGTGATACCCTCCTTGCGGGCTCTTACCGTAATGGGCACACCGTGCTCGTCACTACCGCCGATGAACAGTACCTCTTCTTTCTTTAGTCTCAGGTAGCGTACATAAATATCGGCAGGCACGTAGACACCTGCCAGGTGACCAATGTGTACACCACCGTTGGCATAGGGCAGTGCCGAGGTCACAGTCGTCCGTTTAAACTTCTTTTCTGACATGTTTTGTATATCCTTTTTTTATTTTTGTCTGCAAAGGTACAAAAAAACAGCCGAATGTACAAACATCCGACTGATTTTCTTTGGTGACCCGCTTGGGGGGCTCTTTTCTTGTGATCCG
>JAFPEE010000259.1 GCA_017389705.1 Prevotella sp. | reverse complement strand
AGTGCTGTGCCCTCGCTATAAAAGTCACATTTTGACTTAACTTTAGCAATTTCAAAAGAAAACTCGCCGATATGCATATTTTTTGCATATCGGCGAGTTTTCTTCTAAATTTCAGGAAAACAACTCTAAGATACTTTACACAAATCTATTTGAATCCCATGAATCGACCGTTCTTATAGTGCATCGTTGGGAGTACACCGCCGCGCACACGGCCTGGGGCGAAGATTTCACCGATGGCCTTCATCTCCTCATCTGTCAGCGTGATGTCGAGGGCTTTCAGCAAGTTGGTGAGGTGGTCGGAATGGGTGGTGCCGACGATGGCGAGCATGTCAGGATTTTTCTGCAGCACCCACGCCACGGCGAGGTTACTGGTGGAACAGCCTTTGCCGTCGGCTATCTCCTTCAACTGCTGCACGATGGCACGGTTGTGCTCCATATCCTCAGGACGGAACAGGAAGGGCAGAACATGCGGTGTACTCTCTCCTGTGGCAAAGCCATCAGTCAGCAGGCCGTGGCCTAACAGCCCATAGGCTACAACAGGGATGCCCAACTCTCGGCAGGTGGGCAGGTCTTCCTCTTCCATCTTACGACTAAGCAGTGAGTACTCTTTTTCGAAATACTTGATGGGACATATTTCATTGCCTCGGCGCAGTTCTTCGGCTGTACATTCCGTCATGCCGACATGGCGCACCAGTCCTTCCTTCACCAGTTCATTGACTGCCTCAATGACCTCCTCCACGGAATAAGCATCGTCCATGCGGGCTGGCTCGTACAGGTCAACATAGTCCAACCCAAGGCGGCTGAGACTATATGTCAGGTGTGCCCTGACGTTGAACGGGTTCATATCCACGCCATACAGTGCCTCACGGCTGGGAAGAGCCCCGAACTTCACACTGACAAAATATTTGTCGCGCGGATGCTGACGCAGGGCGTTGCCCAGCACAATTTCGCTCTCGCCTCCGTTATAAAACTCACCAACATTGAACATCGTCACCCCATGGTCGAGTGCCGTGTCAACAGTGCGGATACTACTCTCTTCATTTCTGCGGGCCATACCCATGCAGCCCAGTCCAATTCTATTCATATCGCTATAGAGATTATTTGTTTTGTACGTTCCTATGATAGCCTTCTTTCTTAGATGTGGGTACCAGATAGGCAAAGCCATAGACCATCATAGAGGCTTGGGCAATGATGCCGACGATAATGCTCACGATGTTCACTTCTGTGCTTACAAGCCCGTTGGAGAGGAAATAGTATATCATATATATGCCGAGCGGAATGTTCACAAGCACACTTGCCACCAGACCGGGATTGTACTTGCGGCCGAAGATAAAGAACATCACGACGTGGGCTGAGGCATTGAGTGTGGAGTAATAGGCTGTCCACAGTCCCCAATCAATGCCGAAGAAGTGCGACAGAATGCCCGACAGAGGCAGCAGCACATACATCAACGGGATGTTGATCCAGAAGGAACCTGCCTTCGTCAGCGGTTTGTCGCCACGGGTAGAGCCAAGCGGACCTCGATTGAAGAAGTCGAGGAATCCGCCGGGGCATACATACTCTTCAAACTCGTGCAGCCAATAGGCCGAGCATTGCAACCAGATGAGAAACAACGGATAATTTGCATCCTTGACATAGAGCCAAATCAAGATGAACGTGTAGAGTGCAAGGAATGGCGTTCCCTTCATCCAGTTCTCGTAAAGCCAGTTCAATATTGTTTTCATACGCATATCAGTGTTTGATGATTATTTCAGGATTCCAATTTGTAGATAACTCTGGTATTCACCACCACAGTGGATGATGTGGCGACCGTGATTGTCCTTAGAGACATAGGCGGGAACGCCGGGGTGTACGTTACCCGTGATGTTCTGACTGCTGACCATGAAGCGGAGGAACTCGCCGGGATAGAAAGTCATGCCAGTGGGAGCCAGAGATACTTCTATTTCAACGATTTCGCCCTTCGAAAGTTTTTCCTCGCGATCAAAACTCTGAACGGGGATGATGTCGGTGCTGAGTTGCTCGTCAAGATGGCGACGGCTGACGCGCAGGCGGCCGTATGCACCGCTGTACTTAGCCACGCCACCGTGGTTCTCCAGCATGTCGTGGGTCTTGGGCGAGGTGGCGGGGATGGTGAACTGGCGCAGCACGTTGTAGTGGCGGTCCAGTTTCTGCACGATGAGGAAGAGGTCCATCTCGTCGCTACCATCAGCCTCTACATAAAGATGAGCCTTGGGATAGCCAATGAAACTCGTTTCTTCAGTTATTGGCAGATAGAATGAAGCCTTGGGCGCGTCGCTCTCGCAGAGGTAGATTGCTGGCACGTCCTGAGTAGGAGCCTCGTTCTGGAGTTGGCGGGCTAGACCATTGAGATAATATTTCTTGTATTCTGTGTTGGTCGGTGGGAAGGCCGTGGCGGGCTGGTCCACCTTGTTGCCGCCCTCCATGTCGTGCAGACAGTAGCGCACGGTCGGGGTGTCCTTCCAGCCGTTGTCGATGCCTTTCATATAATAGTCGAAGAAGCGCAGGCGTTCCTCCACATATTTCGGCTCGTAGTAGTCCTGCCACTCCAGGTTGTCGTGGATGCGCAGCCACTTTTCTTTTGAGCCCAACTGCCGCCAGGCGCGGAAGGTTCCGTCGGTATGCAGCACGTTCGAGTACGATGCTACCACGAGTATTGGAATCTCGATGTCCCACACGCGGGCAATCTTGTCCTGCCACAGCGGATGGTTGGCAAAGGGGTACTGGCGGCTTTCCTCGGCCACGTCCTCTCGCAGCCCGAAGCCCTCGTGGTTGTTCTGAATGCCCTCTGTAAACACATAGTCGGGCATGCCGCCCACGAGGCACATGTCGCGGTAGCCGTCAGTCAGTGCCTCCGTCACCTGTGTGCACACCAGATGCTCGGGCCGTTCGGCAGCGATGAACCACTGCGAGAAACTCAGGTACGACGTGCCGCTCATGGCCACCTTGCCGTTGCACCACGGCTGACGGGCCACCCACTCCACGAGGTCGGCGCCGTCCTCGCCCTCCTGTGTGCCCAGCATGGTGCTGTCGCCCTCCGAACGGCCGATGCCGCGCGGATCGGGATAGACAATGGCATAGCCGTTGGCGCACCAGAAGTCGGGGTCTGGTCCCTCAAACTTCTGCAAGCCACTCATGCGCTTCTGATCGAGTCCCAGCAGCCCGAAGAGGTTCTTAAAGCGGTCGGCATTGCCCGAATTCTTGCCGTAGGGGCTCCAGGCGATGATGGCGGGCAGCGGCTCGTCGGTGTCGGCTGGCAGATACACATCCGTCAGAATCTTCACCCCGTCGCGCAGCGTCACCTGCAGGTCCTTCTCGAATACGATGTCGTGCTCCAGAGGGTGGAATATCTCATCAACCACCATACCTTTCTGCAACAGGTGCTCGCCTGCCTCCCAGTCGTAGAACTTTCCTTCATACTCACGCACGTCGCGATACTTCAGCGACTCCTTGCGAATCATCATTTCTTTTACGTTTGCCATAATTTTTAATATTTTGAAGTTTTCTGCTGCAAAATTACAATGTTTTTCCTACCTTTACGTTATCATATAAAAGGCAGAAATGTTCTAATTCAACGAAAATGGCAAAAAAGATAGAAAATCTTACTTTGAGGGCGGTAGAACACTTGGCTGGTGATGACCACGGCGAGTATGTAGGCGATGATTTATTCATGGCCATGAGCGCCCGCAAGTTTGGCAAGCAGTTTCTCCAGACAGGCCAGCCCTATCGGGTGGATGACGGTCGCGTGATGCGCGTCCTTTCAGGTCATGCTCACAGCATTATCAATATGGAACCGCATGACTTACAGACAGGTATGCTGCTTGTTGTGCCAGCCGACTCCGTATTCGAAATTGAAGAGATGGACGATGAGTTCGACATCCAGACCTTCTCCTATCGGGAGTTACCAAAAGAGACACTTTTCAAGGAGTGTACGACTTTTCATTTGAACGATGACGACTGGCAGCTTACCGACGAGTATTTCCGTCTGCTCTGGCATACCGTCAAGCGCCAGCCCCTGTCACTTTCCTCTGTCCGGGCCTTGCAAACGGCACTTCTCTCCGAACTCCACCTTATACGTAATAAGGAAAACGCAGAAAGGAAGCGTCGTCCCATCAGCCGTCAGGAGGATATTTTTCATCGCTTCACCGCTCTCATCAACGAGCATGCCGCTCGTGAACATGCCATCGCCTTCTATGCCGACCGTCTCTGCCTGACACCCAACCATCTTGGAGCCGTCATCCGGGAAGTCAGCGGACAGACAGTCATGCAGTGGATTCACCGCTACATCATCCAGCAGGCCAAACTCCAACTGAAATACAGCGACCTGCCTGTCTGGCAGATCGCTGAATCGCTGAACTTCCCCAATCCCTCGTTCTTCTCCAAGTTCTTCAAGCGCGAGACAGGTATGACACCAGCCGAATATCGAAACCGATAACCTACGTTCTATTCTCTTATCTGAATGGCAGCAGGAGACAGTTACATTGTTACGGGGTTGATGCCTGTGCGGCGGCTAGACGATGCTGAGTATCAGTTACTTACAGAATTAGTATAAAGTACTGGCACCTCTTTTT
>JAFPEE010000028.1 GCA_017389705.1 Prevotella sp. | reverse complement strand
TAGTCGGCTAAAGTGGTAAAACATGCCCCAAAGTGCTGGCGAACCAGCAGAATAGACAATAACGGCAAGGCTAATAACAGAAACCATCAAGGTCAAAGCATCATGCTGTCCTATACAAGAAGAATTAAACGACAATCCCTAAGTAACACATGCTCAGTCGTAATACGAAGCGCCTTCAGTCGTAATACGAAGGGCCTTCAGTCGTAATACGATTTTCAGCACAAGAAAACAAGAATGCCAGAGCTTCAGAAACTCTGGCATTCTTTATGTATAGGTGCTCGTGATGTCCTCATGCTTTCTCACGAGCTGGAGCTTGTTATCACTTCATCACGACCTTCTTTCCGTTCACGATGTTGATACCCTTCTGCAACTTGTTCAGACGCACACCCTGGAGGTTGTAGATCTGAATGTTCTCATCCTTCTGGGAAGCAATCTTATGAATGCCTGTCCCGCCATTCACAATCGACAGCGGCATAATCTGGTTTTCTTTCGAACCACCCAGCAGAATGCCTGTCACCGTAGCATTGCTGTAGTCAATGTCAGCCAGACTCTCCTGTATCACATAAGCATAGTAGTTGGTCTTGCCATTGTTGATGGTAATCGTGTTGGTAGCAGCATCAGTAATGGTGGCCTCAGACTCTTTCGTACCCTTTACGGTAACACCCGTCAGTTTTACCACACGACACTTATTGGTAGCGACATTGATTTCTGCAATGGTGCCTTCAACAGGTGTCACGGTGCCATTCTTCGTGATGGTCAGACCCTGAGCGTTCGTAGCCTCCGTCATGCAGATGCGTGAACCCATATTCTGATTGCTCTTCTTCACATAGACAGTACCGTTGAGCACATCGCCCACCTCGAAGTCAAGGGCTGTGCAATAGAAGTGTGCACCGGCGTTGGCATCCTGCACATAGTAGCCCCATCCGTTCACCATATCGCTGGTGATGATGGCATCCGTCAGCGTCAGTTTCACCAGGCTGTTGTTGGCAGCATCGCTGAAAGCAGCCAAGCCCTGGACCTCTGTATAGCTATCGGCGGCCTCTTCTGAAAGCAGCGCCGTCTCACCGTTAGCTGCAGCCAAGGTCACAACGATGCTCTCGACATAGGTAGGACCCTGGGCATTCAGCAACACACTCTCAGCATTACCCGTCCAAGTCTGTGTCTCTTGTTTGCCTTCGGTGATGGAACCGCCACCCTTTACAATCCCCCAGCTGTTCTGATAGGTAATTTCGCCAGTCTTTGCATTCACGCTCTTGTTACCGTTGCTGACGATGCTTACCACAGCATAGCCTGCAGGAGCAGTTACACGCATCATACCACCGGCAATAGCCTGCAGCTGGTTGCCGCGACTGCCATTCAGATAGTAACGGGTTGGCATCGTCATCGCGTTTACGAAGCTCAGCGTCACACCTTCCATCTTGACCATCTTGCCACCCAGATTACCTGCATTCACGTCAGTGGCAGTACCAATGGCCAGATTCATGTTGTTGTTCAGGAAGTCGAAGGTAGCACTCAGCACCTGCGCACTGGTCCCGACTATCATGTCAGCAGAGATGGGGATGAGGAACCAGCCCGTCATGTAGTACATCAGCACACCCGTCATCTCGCTGGCTTTCTCGGGCCAGGTGTAGTCTGCAGGCAGCACGCCAAACAGGTCGCGGGTCTTCATAGTGTTGCCGGCAGCATCGGTCAGCTTCCAGTTCTTGCCATTGCCGATGTGCTCGATGCTGATATTGTTCAGCATAACCAGTTTGCCATGATTCACCTGTGCGCAAGCGTCAGCGATGGTCATCACCGTGCCAGCGAGCGTCGTTGCCGTGGCTTCGAAACTCGACAACGTGGCATCCGTAACGGTGAGCGACGGCTCGATGCACAGCGAAGGCGTGTTCGCAAAATCCATATCCTCAGAACCTTTCTTGCCGACGATAGAACCATTCAGCGCGGTACCCTTCGTCAGGTTGATACCCTTGATGGCAGTAGCACCAGAGGCATCCTCCACGTAGTAGGTACCTGCCAGATCGTTGAAAGCATTCACACGGGCATTGGTCAGCGTCAGCTTGACAACCTTGCCGTCTTCTGCAGCGTTGAATGCAGCGATGTCGGCTGCCTCGACGTCATAATCTGCTGCACGGGCCACCTGCGGCAATGCCAGCAGTGTCATGAGCATTAAAAATAGAGTAGAAATTTTCTTCATAAGCTGATAATCTTTAAAATAATTAATGTGTACTTTTGCGGCTACAAAAGTACACATTAATTCTTATATGGGCAATCCCCAAAAGTAGGTATTCTGCTTTTACTTCACATTGCCAACCTTTATAAGATACTCACCTATTTGTACGGCATTCAGGGCTGCACCCTTGCGAATCTGGTCGCCTGAGAGCCAGAAGGTCAGTCCGTTCTCGTCGCTAAGGTCCTTGCGGACTCGGCCAACGTATACATCGTCCTTGCCGGCAGTCTCAAGAGGCATGGGATAGGTGAGGGTAGCAGGATCGTCTACCAGCGTGCATCCGGGTGCGGCGGCAATAGCCTTCTGGGCCTCTTCTACGCTGAGAGGACGCTCGGTCTCAATCCATACAGACTCTGAGTGAGAGCGCAGCGAACTGACTCGGACGCACATAGCCGAGCACTTGGCATCGGTATGCATAATCTTCTGCGTCTCGTTGTACATCTTCATCTCCTCCTTGGTGTAGCCGTTGGGCTGGAAGACGTCAATCTGCGGAATCACGTTGTAAGCCAGCTGGTGGGGGAACTTCTTGATGGTCTTCACCTCTCCCTCTTCCACCATCTCCTTGTACTGCTGCTGTAGCTCGGCCATAGCGGCGGCACCAGCGCCAGAGGCACTCTGATAGGAGCTGACGTGGATGCGCTTGATGTGTGAGAGGTTCTCCAGGGGCTGCAGCACTACAACCATCATGATGGTGGTGCAGTTGGGGTTGGCAATGATGCCACGAGGACGCTTCAGGGCATCCTCAGCATTGCACTCAGGAACTACCAAGGGTACATCACCGTCCATGCGGAAAGCACTCGAGTTGTCAATCATCACACAGCCATACTTAGTAATGGTCTCGGCAAATTCCTTCGACGTGCCGGCACCTGCTGAGGTGAAGGCGATGTCGATATCCTTGAAGTCATCGTTATGCTGCAACAGCTTCACGGTAAGCTCCTTACCGCGGAAAGTGTATTTCGTACCTGCTGAGCGTTCTGAGCCAAACAGTACGAGTTCGTCCATGGGGAAATTTCTCTGGTCGAGGATGCGCAGAAACTCCTGACCCACAGCGCCTGAGGCGCCCACAATTGCTACTTTCATAAGTCTAATTCTTTTCCAATGTTTATACTTTCGGGCTGCAAAATTAAGAAAAAAG
>JAFPEE010000004.1 GCA_017389705.1 Prevotella sp. | reverse complement strand
GGTGTTGAGAGCCGACAAAAGGATTAACGATTTGGAGCTGGAGCGTGAAAAATTGATTGAGAAAGTATCGAAAAATCATCTGGACGACATCCTGACAGCAGTGAACATGTTGAAGGAGGGAATGGCCGAGAAAATCAGCAAGAACTACTTGGAGGACATTCTCCGTGCCGTCAACATGCTGAAAGAGGGGCTGACAGAGAAAAAGAACAAAGTGGAGAAAGTCGAGCGCGGTCTGGAATTGATAGTCAGCACACTGTCAAGAATTGAGTAAACCCATACGGGCATTGTGCCCAATAGAT
Source organism: Prevotella sp. (assembly GCA_017389705.1). Classification (GTDB taxonomy): domain Bacteria; phylum Bacteroidota; class Bacteroidia; order Bacteroidales; family Bacteroidaceae; genus Prevotella. Next base: position 6,271 of record JAFPEE010000004.1, on the reverse strand, counting down.
AGCAAGCGGGAGACACCCGCCCAAGTAAGTATTAACGCCTAAAAAAGTAACACTATGGCAAAAAAGAAAAACATGAAGGCTGACAAGCCTGAGTTCGGAGGTTGCATCATATTCGACGGCAACATCCAAGTGAGAATCCCTAATCATGGTTTGAAAACCCTGCGAACCGACCTCGGTGGCATGAAGTTGCAGAAGGCAGACCCGAACAAGGAGCTGCTGGTGCTGACACGTAACCACGTAGGCTACGACGAGATCGACACCGGCTACATTGTCCGTGCCAAGAACTATGACGATGGCAATCCGCCCTACTTCGGTCTGAAGCACGACCCTGATGCCGACAACTGGGCATGTCACAACTACTGCGACGTGATAGCCTGGGGCTATGCCGACGGTGGTCTGAACGACCCGACGCTGTTCTACTCCTGTCAGAGTACCGTAGAAGAGGAAATCGACCGCGAGCGCAGACGTGCCGAAAAGGGTATGAAGACCCACGCGGAGCGTCTGGCAGAGATGGATGCCGAGATAGAGGATCGACTGAAGCAGAATGAACGCCCCGACGGACTTGTTGTGAAACTCCGCGACAAGGACGGCAACATCGACATCGAAACATCGTGGCCGAAGGCTCAACTGGCGGACTATCTGCCTTTCGTCAAAGACCAGATGGCCGACTGCTTCACGTCGTTCGATGCATTCCGAAAGCAGCACCCTGAATTTCACGAGATGCACTTCCTGACCGAGCACACGGTATGGGAAAAAGATTTGGACGAGGAGGTGGGCGAATAGCCCCCTCCTTTAAAAATGTGAAGCGTATGATAGTAGATAGCATGACCCATACGGAGGTGTATGCGGAGCTGGACAAGGACCGCGACAATGTGGCGCGGTGGTTCGACCACCGAGCCGACGAGTTCAGGCGGCGTGCACTGAAGATGCAGAAGTTCCCCGTTACGTGGTGGCTCGACTACACCAGTCCGCGCAAGAACCGCTACCTCATCAGTGTGACGTGTACCCGACGGAACTACGACAGGTTCCACGGACTGACCATTCTGGCACTCAAACGCGAGGAACGAGGCTTCAGCGTATATCTGAGTTACATCGGCAAGCATTCACTCATTCGCAAGACGGTGTTCTTTCAACATGTCTTTGACCGCTATGCCGACCCTGAGCGCGGCAACGTGCAAAAGAAGGGTATTGACCTGATTAAGCACTTTGTTGACCATCAGTCGAGCGGGCATATCATCGACAATCCCAAACTGGCAGGGCGCAGCGTCAGGTATAACGGACGCGACCATCGGTTTGTGGCTGTCAACGACGGCGTATTGCTGGGCGACGTAGAGGACGGCATCTTTATTGCTCGCACCTTTATCACCTACGAGATGGCCACCGGCAAGCAGCACGAGGAGTTTGCCTATGCGAAAAACAAGGTGAACGACCTGGAAGACGAAATAGTGCTTGTAAGAGATAGCAACATACAGAAGAAATACGAAAACTTAATAACTATTTAATTATGACACCAATCGACTACAACAACCCCAACGACAACTGGATGCAGACGGGCTACGACCCTTACAAGGGTATGACCGATAAGGAACGCATGACGGCCGGCTGCTTGCAAGGCGCATGCTTCATCGTGGTCTTATTCTTGGCCCTGCTGTTGTGCGCACTGCTTGGCAGCTGCACGACGACGAAGTATGTGCCCGTCACCGAGACGCGCACGGAGCACCACTGGCACACCGACAGCGTGAGGCAGCGTGACTCGACGCACACCGAGCGCAACACCATCATTCGCGAGCTGGACTCGGCAGCGATGGCCCGATATGGCATACAGATGGAGAGCAATCAGCGGGCATGGTTGGTGCTTCAGCGAGAAATGGAACAACGGCTGCGGGAGCTGGAGCACACGGCTGCTACCCGCGACACCGTGCGAGACAGCATCCCCTACCCTGTGGAAGTTACGAAGGAAGTTCCGGTAGAGCTGACGTGGTGGCAGCGGACGCAGATGTATGCGGGCGACGTGCTGCTGGGCATCGTGGGCGCGGCGGTGCTGGCGGTTATCATCGGAATAGTTGTCAAGGTAAAGAAATTCCTGCCGTGAGGCAGCGTGTCTGACCAGTGAAGGCTGGTAAACCTGCGGCGGGTGTTTGTCGGATAGGTAAAGAAGATAAAATATTCGACTATGGGATACGCGAACGCAATAGTATATTCGCCTGTCGGCATCCATGACGTGCAGCGTGCGCTGAGCGTCAGCAGTAACGACCTCGGTACGCTGTGCACTCATATCAACATTAACAAGTGGGCGAAGTTCAAGCCGGTGAGGGTGGCAAACGTCGGCCGTCTGTCGTATAGTGAGGTAGGTAACGCGAAGTTCGGGCTTGTGCCGGCACTGAACACGATGCTTGGGACATACGGCGACGGAAGCGGCGGTACCGTCGTAACCAGTTCGACGGTGCTGGAGAATATACTGAACGCCAACCTTGACTGGACGTACAACAGGCCTACCGGCGGTAATAATTCGCCCTACCGTCTGACTGACTTCTACGCGCCGTCTGACAACGACGGTGGCTACGGCTACTACCACGAGACGCCGCAGCCCATGTCGGGTGTGTCGGACTGGGGATTGAATTTGAGTGACATCAACGCATGCGCCGGCGGTTCAATACCATACACGGCAGGTGCGACCACGAGTGCGTGGAAGGTGGGTGTCAACAGCAGCATCGCAGCACCAGTTTATAGCAGGCTGTCGTTCAGGTTCGGCAGTTCGTCGTATGACAACGTTGGAGGCATGGACGTCAGGGCGATACCCTTGAATGACCTTTTGGGCCTTATGAAAACGGCTGAGTACTGGCGGTTGGCCATTGCCGTGCAGGTACCGGTCAATGGCGCCTTCCAAACGATGCGCTTCTTCAGCTCGCGCTGGTCCTTTTTGGATGCTCACGAGCAGTCGAACTCGCCGTCGCTTGTCCTCCCATGTCTGAGCACTAACCAGACGCTGTGCCAGTACATCTCGAACTACGCCTCCTATCTGATGTCGGTGAGTGGGACGGATATTATCGGCAACAGGCAAACCTCGGCGGCGAGTCCTACGTTCAGACTTCCTGCCTGTCTGTGTCTGGTAAAGAGCATGTTCCTTGACAGGGACGGCGGTACGAAGAATCACTGCAAGATAGGCGGTGAGAGCCTGTTGTACTCCACCCCGTCGGCTATGTCGAGGTTCGAGATTATAGTAACGGACGACGTGAACTACTCTGGCACCGACGCCTACAAGTTGGCCGTCGTGTCGAATGTATCAACGGGCAACTACGCACAGATGGGCGAGGAGTCATGGAAGCGACACGAAATCAGGGCCGCAGTGCTCCAGCAGAAGGAGTACGCCATGCCTAACACCACCTTATACTACCGCGTGACGTATTCATACGTGGCAGGTTACAGTGGTAACACGCCGCTCATCATAACTAACACGGCAACGGGCTACGTCGTGCTGGCAAAGTCAGGTGAGACCCTTGTGTCGAAGTCACTGGCAGCTGGCCCGAGTCTGACGATAGCTTCACAGACACTAAGCACATCACCATTAAACTGATAAGACTATGAGCATCATTAACTACATTGCATTAGGAGTGGCGGCGGTGATAGTCATCGCAGCCGTAGGAGTGGCCGTCTACAAGCACATCCGTAACAAGAGGGCCGACATGAGTGAGAGAGTGAGAGAGTGTGAACATTATTAACCCTTTTAAAAGACTGAAGATATGGGAAAATTAAGCATTATCAATTCGGTACTGAATGTGCAGTACGAGTACAAGAACGACGCGCTGAAGATTGCGGGCAACTACAACCAGGACGCGGAGACGAAGACGGTGAAGAGCATCAACGGCAGCATCTTCCGCTTGGGTGAGACGCAAGAGACGTACATCGGCAACTTCTCTGGTGCGGACCGCGACGGCGAGATGCGCTACTCGTTCAGCGAGATTGCGTCCAAGGATGCCGACGCCATACTGGAGGCTGTCGGTGAGATAGAGCAGTATATCATCGCAGCGGACGAGGAAGAGTCTGCGGCATAACAGTCAGGGTTATGGCATGGATATTCACTGACAAGACGCGTTGGCAGCACTTCGGGTGGGCCATCCCGGTAGGCGTAGTATTCACCATACTATGCGTACTGGGATTGGCCAGTGGCATGGAGTTCAAGGATGTCAAGTACGGCAACAATTTGGACTGGAAGGACTGGACGTGCACGATGCTCGGTGGCATGGTAGGACAGATTGTTCAACTATTAATCGTATATTGGATATGGAGATAACACTTGAGGCCATCATCAGTCTGTTAAGTCTCTTCGTTGGTGGAGGTGGCGGCTGCTTCTTCACATGGCGGTGGATGAATCGCAGGGCGAAGGCCGAAGCCAAGGAAAAAGAAGCCGAGGCAAAGTCGGCTGAGGTGGATATGGCTCAGAAGGTTCAAGACACCTATCAGGAGATACTGGAAGATAAGAAAAAAGAGGTCGAGGATAATCACCGGCTAATTGCTGAACTGCGCGACGACCGCGACCACTACAAGCGCAAGGCCGACGAGTTGAGCGACAAGCTGGACAAACTGACGCACTCGGTCAGCGAGTGGAAGAATGACGCTGATGAGCGCATCCGCACGTTGCAGGCCCAGGTAGCCCGTAACGGGCGGCAGATAGCTTATCTGCTCCCAATGCTGTGCGGACGCGAGGATTGCGCCATCCGAATACCGATGACCATCACCGATAGCGGCGAATTGAAAACCAAACGCCCGCAACGTAAGACAAGCAGTGTTGAACCAGTAGAACCCGAGGCCCTATGAACACACCCATCACAGCGCACTTCACCATCGAAGAGCTTTACGCTTCGGCAACTGCCAAGGCGAAAGGAATCAACAACAAACCCAACGTGCAGCAGACGGTCAACCTGGTATACTTGGCGGCATACGTGCTGGAACCACTGCGCAAAGCCATGGGTGAACCCATCAAAATAGGCTCCGGCTTCCGCTCGCCAGCACTGAACAAGGCCGTGGGCGGTGTCGCCAACAGCCAGCACCTGAAGGGACAGGCGGCGGACCTCTGCATTGACGGTGACATCAAGAAGGGCCGTCGGTGGTTCGACTATATCAAGAACCACATGACATTCGATCAACTGATATGGGAAAAGAATCCCAAGACCGGCTCGTGCTGGGTACATGTCTCGTTCGTCTTTCCCGACTTCGGCAAGAACCGCAAGCAGGTCATTGACGGACTGATCAAGAAATAATTTTCTTCTTGTTCATAATTGTTATATTGAATCATTACGGCTACAGCGGTAGCCGTTTCTTCGGAATGTTTTCATAATGTACGAATTGTTTTAGGTTATTATTTGTAAGTTAGTTTACCGCTGCGCAGTGATGCGCGGCGGTTTTGTCTTGCCCCAGTTGTCGGCAAGCGGTAAACCCCAAGCCGTATTTCTGCCAATAGATAAAAACAGGCAGAAATATGAAATATCTCACCTTTGAACAGATTAAAGCCCAGCTGCGTCTGGACGACGAGCAGGCGGAGCTGGAGAAAGACCTGCTGGAGGATTATGGCGAAGCGGCAGAGGACACCGTGCTGAACATCTGCAACCGAACACTCGAAGACATCTTCGAGCAGTACGGCAAGGTGCCGGCACCCCTTCGCCGTGCCACGCTCTTGCTCGTCGATAACTCCTACAAGGAGCGCAGCCCCATATCGCCGCAGAACATGTCGTCAGTGCCCTATGCCTTCGACCTGCTCATCAAGCCCTACATGCGGCTAACCATTTAACCACGTATGAACATGGAAACAAAAAAGATATTCTATCAGAGTGACTTCCGGCTTGTGGAACAGAGCGATGCCGGATTCGGGGTGCCGTTCAAGTTTACCTACTACACGGCGAACCCCTTGCAAGCATGGGTGGCCACCTTTGACGGCCACGAGTACACGAACTGCGAGGTGGACGGTGACGGAAGGTTGTGCATCGGCTTTGACGACCACCGTCTGGGTGTCGGCACGCTCATGGTGGAGCGTCGTTACTACCTCACCGATGAGCACTACCAGAGCGGCATCTGCGACGAGGTGATAGAGCCAACGCCGGTCATCATCAAGGAAGAGGAGGATGGCGTGGAAGTGGAGATGAACGTGGTGCTGGGCTTTGACGGTTGCACCGCTCCCACCGTAACCAGTGAGATACCTCCGTACTGGACGAAGGGCGACAAGGGAGACCCAGGCCCCGTCGGTCCACAAGGCCCGCAGGGTGAGCAAGGCCCCGTC
>JAFPEE010000258.1 GCA_017389705.1 Prevotella sp. | reverse complement strand
CGTTTTGCAATCTCAGGCTACTGCCCTTGATTTATCTCATTTTTCACTTTTGAGTTTTCACTTTTCACTTTAATTAAGACTGAAATCTGATGCAAATATAGGAATTTTTTCGTAACTTTGCATCCGAAATCAAGAAAAAGTGTTGAAAAGGCACGATTTTTTAGACATAGAACAAATATTTATAAACCCTTTAATAAAAAATTAGGTAAAAATGACAAAAGTAGCAATTAACGGTTTTGGCCGTATCGGTCGCCTCGCTTTCCGTCAGATGTTCGAGGCTGAAGGTTATGAAGTAGTAGCTATCAACGACTTGACAAGTCCTAAGATGCTGGCTCATCTGCTGAAGTATGACACCGCTCAGGGTGGTTTCTGTGGCAAGTTCGGTGAGAACAAGCACACTGTTGAGGCTGGTGAGGACTACATCGTAGTTGATGGTAAGAAGATCACCATTTATGCTATTCCTAACGCTGCTGAGCTGCCTTGGGGTCAGCTGGACGTTGACGTAGTTCTGGAGTGCACAGGTTTCTACACCTCTAAGGAGAAGGCTTCTGCTCACTTGACTGCTGGTGCCAAGAAGGTTGTTATCTCAGCTCCTGCTGGCAACGATCTGCCCACCATCGTTTACAACGTAAACCACAAGACTCTGACTCCTGCTGACACTGTTATCTCAGCTGCTTCTTGCACCACTAACTGTCTGGCTCCTATGACCAAGGCTCTGAACGACTTCGCTGCTATCCAGAGCGGTATCATGACAACTGTACACGCCTACACTGGCGACCAGATGATTCTGGACGGTCCTCAGCGCAAGGGTGATGTTCAGCGTGCTCGTGCTGGTGCTCAGAACATCGTTCCTAACTCAACTGGTGCTGCTAAGGCTATCGGTCTGGTTATCCCCGAACTGAATGGTAAGCTGATCGGTGCTGCTCAGCGCGTTCCGACTCCTACAGGTTCTACCACTATCCTGCACGCTGTTGTTAAGGGTGAGGTAACTGTTGAGGATATCAACGCTGCTATGAAGGCTGCTCAGAACGAGAGTTTCGGTTACACTGAGGAGAAGCTGGTTTCTTCAGACATTATCGGTATGAAGTTCGGTTCACTCTTCGACGCTAACCAGACTATGGTTTCTAAGATTGGTGATGGCAACTCTCTGGTACAGGTTGTTGCTTGGTACGACAATGAGAACTCTTACACTTCTCAGATGGTTCGCACCATTAAGTACCTCGCTGAGCTGAAATAAAATTTTTAGCCACAAATAGAAAAAAACCGTTTGATATTTTGTCAGACGGTTTTTTTTGTTTATCTTTGCAGCCGAAACAGGTATGTAATCTTATTTTAACCAATTAAGAACTTTGAACTTCGTCAAGAAAACATGGGCAGCAATGTGGCTGGTAGCAATACCTCTTTTGTTGGTAGGTTGCCAGGCAAAGAATGGTAATGTGCGGAGCAATGATGCTTTCGTGCAGGTTCGGGACACAGCTGTAATCCTGAACAAGGTGAATTCGGAAATGTCTATGCAGATAGAGCGTGGAGTAGTTTTACAGCGCGTAAAGGATATTTTCGGAATAGTACGTAGTACTACTATGAGCTGCGGCGGAGCCTATATTGGCGACGTGCTTGACAGGGCATATTGTTCTAAGTCGTGGAATAAGATGTTGATGGATGTACGCTGCAAAGAGGAACAAACCTGTACTTTGTTCTTCGAGATTGAGCATTGGACCATGACGACAGAGCCAGGCTTTGTCAGTTTTGATGAATTTGAGGTTACTCAACTTTCAATGGATTCTCTGATGAAGGCCTCGGTGTCTTTTATCGCTTTGGATTGTCATTCATATACTCCAGCCCGCGTGGATTTGGTGTACGAGGATGGTCGTTGGGTGATAGACAATTTCTACGACCTGAAGTATAAGATGAATGTCCGCGAAAGCATGAAGCACTTCTTGGGAAAGGATATTATTTAGTGTTTTCTCTCTCATGATGTGTCATGAAGATGATAACCATACTTGGACCTACGGCTAGTGGTAAGACACCATTGGCTGCGGCATTGGCAAAGGAGATAGGGGGAGAGATTATCTCTGCCGACTCCCGCCAGGTGTATCGTCGTATGGATATCGGAACGGGCAAGGATTTGACGGATTATCAATGCACAATGCATAATGCACAATGCACAATTCCTTACCATCTGATAGATATTGCGGAACCAGGAACAAAGTATAATCTGTTTCAGTACCAGCAGGACTTTTTCGATGTTTATAATAATATCATAGGTAGAGGTGTCGTTCCCATCCTTTGCGGAGGAACAGGGCTTTATATTGAGGCTGTGCTCAAGGGATACCATCTGTCGCCAGTGCCCCAGAATCCGGAACTGCGTCAACGTTTGGAAGGTAAATCCCTGGACGAGCTGACCCAGATACTTTCAGAACTGAAGGCACAGAACAATTCCAATATGCATAACAAAACGGATGTGGACTCCTGTCAGCGAGCCATCCGAGCTATCGAGATAGAAGAATATAATCTGCATACTCCAACTCCCAAGCGTGAGATACCCCCTATTGACTCTTTGATTATAGGTGTCAACATAGACCGTGAGGCACGTCGGGAAAAGATTACCAAACGTTTAAAGGCACGATTGGAAGAAGGAATGGTGGATGAGGTGAAGAGTTTGCTGGATGAGGGAATCCCTGCTGAAGACCTTATTTACTATGGTTTGGAGTATAAGTACCTGACGGAGTATGTGATAGGCAAGTCCACCTACGACGAGATGTTTACCCGTCTGGAGATTGCCATTCATCAGTTTGCCAAGCGACAGATGACTTGGTTCAGGGGGATGGAACGCCGCGGATTCACGATACACTGGATAGATGCATTGCAGCCCATGGAAGAAAAAGTAAAGGAGATATTAAGGATATGGCAGTAGAGAAAGAGAGGTGGGGCATTTTGTATTGCCCGAATAGACGCAATCAAAAGCAGCGCGAGAAGATTCAGCGTGTGCTTGACGAGCGCAAGGTGGAGTATGACTTTGTGCAGAGCGAGTCGTCAGACAGCGTTGAGCGCCTGATGACTATGCTGATTCATAATGGCTACAAGACTATCATCGTTGTCGGTGGTGACTCGGCCCTGAACGATGCTGTCAACTGTTTGATGAAAGAAGAGAAACAGGTGCGTGATGAGATTTCCTTGGGCGTCATTCCCAATGGTGTGCTGAACGACTTTGCCCGCTATTGGGACTTCAAGGAAGGCAATGTGGAGCAGACCGTCGATTGGCTAGTCAAACATCGTGTCCGCAAAGTTGACCTGGGTGTTATTCGCTATACGAATAAGAAGGGTGACCAGTGCCATCGCTATTTTCTGAACTGCGTCAACGTCGGACTGATTGCCGACGTGATGAACCTGCGTCGTCAGACGCGCTCTCTGCTTGGGTCAAGAACATTGTCGTTCATCGTCAGCCTCTTCCTGATGATTTTTCACCGTATGGAGTACAAGATGCATGTGAAAATCAATTCCTCCACGGTAGATCGTAAGGTGATGACCATGTGTGTGAGTAGCGGACCTGGCTATGGTCAGACTCCCAGCGCAGTGCCCTACAATGGTATGCTGGATGTATCGCTGGTCTATCATGCTGAGGTGTTGCAGGTCTTTGCAGGGCTCTGGTTGTTGATTACGGGGCGCTTCCTGAACCATCGTAGCGTTCATCCTTATCGTACCAGACTGGTGGAGGTCGTTGAGGCTAAACATGCACTGGTAGGTGTCGACGGAAGATTGCTGGGAACCCCTGTCGGTTCATATCGCATTAGTGTCGAACAAGAGGTCATAAACTTCCTGATTCCTGACTAAGAAATGTGAAATTAGCGAAAAAAAAGGCGTTTTTGAAAAAAAATGCCTTTTTTATTTTGTAGTCACAACGAAATTGTGTACTTTTGAGGGAAATTTAAGAATCCTAAAACAATTTGAAACCTTAAAATAGGAACTATGAGTTATTTGCGATTAGAAAAAGCTGTAATGACCAACTTGGAGGAATCCCTCCGTCGTGAATTGCTTCGGACTAACCGTTCTGGCGCCTATAGCGCATCTACTTTGGTGGATTGCAATACGCGCAAGTATCATGGTTTGCTCGTTGTTCCCGTACCTGAGCTTGATGACGAGAACCATGTGTTGCTCTCGTCGTTCGACTGTACGGTAATTCAGCACGGTGCAGAGTTCAATCTCGGCCTCCACAAGTATCAGGGCAACAACTTCAGCCCCAAGGGTCACAAGTACATCCGTGAGTTCACCAGCGATGTAGTGCCTACCACGCTTTACCGCGTAGGTGGCGTAGTGTTGAAAAGGGAGACCATCTTCCAGACCTATGAGGACCGCATCCTCATTCGCTATACCCTGGAAGATGCGCATTCGGCAACGACACTCCGTTTCCGCCCGTTCCTTGCCTTCCGTTCTGTACGTCAGTTCACTCATGAGAACTCAACGGCATCACGTGAGTATCATCCTGTGGACAACGGCATCAAGACTTGCATGTATGCAGGCTATCCAGACCTTTACATGCAGTTCAACAAGAAGAACGAGTTCATCTTCCATCCCGACTGGTATCGTGGTGTGGAATATCCTAAGGAGCAGGAGCGTGGCTATGCCTCGAACGAGGACCTCTATGTACCTGGATACTTCGAGGTAAGCATCAAGAAGGGCGAGAGCATTGTCTTTGCCGCCTCGACGAAGGAAATTAAGAGCAATACCCTAAAGGCGCTGTTCCAGAAGGAGATAGAGCTTCGCCAGCCGCGCGACAACTTCTACCACTGTCTGGTGGCAGCAGCCCATCAGTTCCATTTCCGCGACCGCCGCAGTGGTAGCTCGGCAGAACATCTCGACGACAACGACGACCGCTATCTGCTGGCTGGCTATCCCTGGTTCAAGGCCCGTGCCCGTGACACGTTTATCGCACTGCCCGGTCTGACGCTGGCTATTGGCGAGCAGGACTATTTCGAGCACGTCATGAAGACTGCTGAGAAAGGTCTGCGCGAGTTTATGGAAGACAAGCCCCTGAGTGTTAAGATTTACGAGATAGAGCATCCCGATGTTCCCCTGTGGGCCATCTGGGCCATCCAGCAGTATGCCAAGGATGCAGGCAAGGAGCGATGCTACAAGATGTATGGCAAGCTGGTGAAGGACATCGTGAAGTACATCGTTGAGGGTGGCAACTCGAATATGCGCCTCGACGATAACGGCCTGCTCTATGCCAATGGTCGTGAGAAGGCCATTACATGGATGAACTCTACGGCTAATGGCCGTCCTGTCGTTCCACGTTCAGGCTATATCGTTGAGTTCAATGCTCTTTGGTACAATGCCTTGAAGTTCTGTGCTGCCCTCGAGGCTGAGTTTGGCGACAAGAAGGTGGTCAACAAGCTGGAGAATCGCGCCGAGCTGTGCAAGCAGTCGTTTGTCGATACCTTCCTCAACGAGTACGGCTATCTGCTCGACTATGTCGATGGCAACATGATGGACTGGAGTGTCCGTCCGAACATGATCTTCGCCGTTGCCTTAGACTACTCTCCTCTGTCGCAAGACCAGAAGAAGAGTGTGATTGACATCTGTACCCGCGAGCTGCTGACTCCGAAGGGACTGCGCTCGCTGTCGCCTAAGAGTGGGGGCTATAACCCCATGTATGTCGGTCCGCAGACACAGCGCGACTATGCTTACCATCAGGGAACGGCTTGGCCTTGGCTGGGTGGTTTCTACATGGAAGCCTGTCTGAAGCTCTACAAGCGCACTCGCCTGTCGTTCATTGAGCGCCAGATGGTGGGCTATGAAGATGAGATTAACTATCATGCTCTGGGAACCATCAGTGAGTTGTTCGACGGCAATCCCCCATTCCATGGACGAGGTGCTATGGCCTTTGCCATGAATGTGGCTGAGATTCTGCGCACGCTGAAGCTCTTGGAGAAATATACGTATCAAAAATAAATAAGGAGGAAACGCTATGAAAGTTTTAATGTTTGGATGGGAGTATCCTCCTCACGTGTTCGGTGGATTGGCCACTGCTAACTATGGTATCTCACAGGGTCTGCATGCTCAGGGCGACATGGATATTACCCTTTGCCTGCCGCATCCCTTTGGCGATGAAGACCGCTCGGCCTGCAATATTGTGGCTATGAATGCTGTTCCCATTGCCTGGCGCGACGTGTCGGCTGACTATGTTCGCGAGAGAGTGGGCAACATCATGGACCCTGAATTCTATTTCCGTCTGCGCGACCACTTGTATGCCGACTTCAACTACATGCACGTCAACGACCTTGGCGCCATGGAGTTTGCCGGTGGCTATCCTGGCAACCTGCACGAGGAGATTAACAACTACTCGATTATTGCCGGTGTGGTGGCTCGTACCTTAGACTACGACATCATCCATGCCCACGACTGGCTGACCTATCCTGCCGGCATCCATGCCAAGCAGGTCAGCGGCAAGCCCCTGTGCATCCACGTTCATGCTACCGACTTCGACCGTTCTCGCGGTAAGGTGAACCCCACCGTCTATTCTATCGAGAAGAATGGTATGGACAATGCCGACTGCATTATGTGTGTGTCAGAGCTGACTCGTCAGACCGTCATCAACCAGTATCATCAGGATCCACGCAAGTGCTACACGGTGCACAATGCCGTATATCCTCTGCCCGATGAGTATCAGGCTATTCCTCGTCCCGACCATACCGGCAAGGACAAGGTGGTAACCTTCCTCGGACGTATCACCATGCAGAAGGGACCTGAGTATTTCGTTGAGGCTGCTAACATGGTGATTCGCCGTACCCGCAACGTGCGCTTCTGCATGGCAGGTTCTGGCGACATGATGGACGCAATGATTCATCTGGCAGCAGAGCGTGGCATTGCCGACCGCTTCCACTTCCCTGGATTTATGCGTGGCAAGCAGGTTTACGAGTGCCTGAAGGATTCCGACGTCTATGTCATGCCTTCCGTCTCGGAGCCGTTTGGCATTTCTCCCCTGGAAGCCATGCAGTGCGGTACGCCTTCCATCATCTCCAAGCAGTCAGGCTGCGCTGAGATTCTGACCAATTGTATCAAGGTAGACTATTGGGATATCCACGCCCTGGCTGATGCCATCTACTCTATCTGTGCCAACGAGTCGCTCTTCCAGTACCTCAAGGAGGAAGGCAAGAACGAGGTTGACCAGATTACCTGGGAGAAAGTCGGTGCCTGGATTGCCACACTCTATAAGCGAACGTTGGGTTGGGAAGCTTGACTTCCCCTCTCGTAATAACGTAATAACGAAATAACGATATAACGACATTAGAAAAAAGCATTATGAAAACAATTTGTTTATATTTCGAGATACATCAGATTATCCATCTGAAGCGTTACCGTTTCTTTGACATCGGTACCGATCATTATTACTATGATGACTACGAGAACGAGCGTAGCATCACCGATATTGCCAACCGTTCGTACATGCCTGCCCTGAATGCCATCGGCGACATGATTCGCGACAATGGCGAGTATTTCAAGGTCGCCTTCTCGCTGTCTGGTACAGGTATCGAGCAGCTTGAGATGCATGCTCCACAGGTGCTGGAGAAGTTGCAGGAGCTCAACCAGACCGGTTGTGTGGAGTTCCTGGCAGAGCCATACTCACATGGTCTCTCCTCACTGGCTAACGAGGAGACCTTTGCACTCGACGTGAAGAAGCAGTGTGCCAAGATTGAGGAGTACTTTGGCAAGAAGCCTACCGTAGCCCGCAACTCATCGCTTATCTACAGCGACGACATTGGCGGATAGATAGCAGCTATGGGCTTCAAGGGTATGCTCACTGAGGGTGCCAAGCACGTGCTGGGCTGGAAGTCGCCCCACTATGTCTACAACTGCAACATCGCCCCCAACCTGAAGCTGTTGCTCCGCGACGTTGAGCTGTCTGACGATATCTCGCTGCGCTTCAACAATACAGAATGGGAGGGCTATCCCCTGTTTGCCGATGCTTACATCGACCGCATTGCCCGCTTCCCCGAAGAAGAGCAGATTATCAACATCTTCATGGAGCTCTCAGCTCTGGGTATCGCCCAGCCACTCAGCTCCAACATCCTCGACTTCCTCAAGGCACTGCCCGCATGTGCCAAGGAGAAAGGCATCACCTTCTCTACACCTACCGAGATCTGCATGAAGGTGCCCAGCGTAGGGTCTATCGACGTACCCGACACCCTCTCTTGGGTCGACGAGGAGCGCGACTGCTCATGCTGGCTGGGTAATGCCATGCAGCGCGAGGCTTTCAACAAGCTGTACAGCGTGGCAGACCGTCTGCGTATTGCCGACGATCCACGCATCAATCAGGACTGGGACTACCTGCAGGCCTCTAACAACTTCCGCTTCATGACCACCAAGCCCTCTAACGTAGGTCTGGACCGTGGCATCTACAGCGGACCATTCGATGCCTTCACCAACTACATGAACATCCTGGGTGACTTCATCAACAGAGTCAATGCCCTGTATCCTCAGGAGATTGAGAACGACGAGCTGAACGCCCTGCTTACCACCATCCGCAACCAGGGTGACGAGATTGAGATGAAGGATGCCGAGATTACCCGTCTGAAGGCCCGCCTCGAGAAGTACGAGCCAAAGGAGGACGAGGCGGCTCCAGCCAAGAAAGCCGCTGCCAAGAAGCCTGCCGCTAAGAAGGCACCGGCAAAAAAAGCTGAGGAGAAGAAGTAAATCTGACACCTTTTTATAAAAAAGTGAGCTGACCGCTTGGCCAGCTCATTTTTTATTTGTACTTTTGCAGCCGCTTATTGGCAGGGGTACTTGCGAAACCTAAATAGTTAGGCGGACCCCCTTTAACAAAACAAGAATAATTATGGAACAACAAGACAATCGTAAAGTCAGCGTGTTGTTTATGCTTTTCGGCACGCTGTTCTGCGTCTGCCTCATTACGGCAAACGTATTGGAGACAAAGCAACTCTCGTTCGGACCAGTCAACTTGACGGCAGGCATCATCGTTTTCCCCGTGTCCTACATCATCAACGATGTGGTGTGCGAGGTGTGGGGCTACCAGCGAACCCGTATGCTCATCTGGATGGGCTTCGCCATGAACTTCATCTTCGTCATCTTCGGTGCCATTGCCGACTGGATTCCCGGAGCACCCTATTGGCATGGTGAAGAAGGCTTCCATGTCATCTTCGGACTGGCGCCACGCATCACCCTGGCCTCGTTCATCGCCTTCATCCTGGGCTCGTTCATCAATGCCTACATTATGTCGCGCATGAAGCTGTCGTCACAAGGTGCTAACTTTTCGGCACGTGCCATTCTGAGCACTGTCGGTGGCGAGAGCGTCGACTCCATCATCTTCTTCCCCCTGGCCTTGGGTGGCGTCATCCCCTGGGAGGAGATGCCCTCTCTGATGATTTCGCAGGTGACGCTGAAGACACTCTACGAGATTGCCGTACTGCCCCTCACCATCCGTGTGGTGGCTTTCACCAAGAAGCACGACCACGAGGATGTCTTCGACAAAGACATCAATTACAACATCTTTAATATTCTGAAAATATGAACAGAGAGCAAGACAACCTGCAACAGCTGGGCAGGAAGACCGAGTATAAGTCGGACTATGCCCCCGAGGTGCTGGAGACCTTTGAGAACCGACACAAGGACAACGACTACTGGGTGCAGTTCAACTGTCCCGAGTTCACCAGTCTGTGTCCTATCACCGGTCAGCCAGACTTCGCTGAGATTAAGATCATGTACCTGCCGGCAGAGCGCATGGTCGAGTCGAAGAGCCTGAAGCTCTATCTTTTCTCGTTCCGCAACCACGGCGACTTCCACGAGGACTGCGTCAACACCATCATGAAAGACCTGGTGAAGCTCATGCAGCCTAAGTACATCGAGGTGACAGGCATCTTCACCCCCCGTGGCGGCATCAGCATCTATCCTTACGCCAACTACGGCCAGCCAGGTACCAAGTACGAGGAGATGGCCCAGGAACGACTTCTAAACCGTCAGATGATATGAGACTGCTTCGCTTCTTATCCCTATGCCTCTTGGCTTTGCTGCCATTGGGCATCCATGCCCAGGAAGAACGTGCCGAGGTACTCCTGGAAACCACCGAGGGCAACATTCGCATAGCCCTCTTCAACGAGACACCCCAGCATCGCGACAACTTCATGAAGCTGAACCGCATGCACCTCTACGACTCGCTGCTCTTCCATCGTGTCATCAAGGACTTCATGATCCAGGCAGGCGATTTCAAGAGCAAGAATGCCAAGCCGGGGCAGCGTCTGGGTTCTGGCGAGCTCGACTATACGGTGGAGGCAGAGTTCCGTGTACCCAAGCTGTTCCATCGTCGTGGCATGGTGGCAGCGGCCCGTGAGCCTAACAGGATCAATCCCGAACAGCGTTCCGGAGCCCTCCAGTTCTATATCGTCTGGGGCCGTCCCTGCAACGATATGATGTTAGACCGTGTGCAGGTCTATCTGGACAGCATGACGCAAGGTCGTGTGCAGCTCACCCCCGACATGATAGCCACCTACAAGACTGTCGGAGGCACCCCACACCTGGACGGACAGTATACCGTCTTTGGCGAGGTCGTCGAAGGACTTGACGTCGTGGAGCGTATCCAGGGAATGGAGACAGACAAGTACGACCGTCCCTATAAGGATGTAAGAATTCTTCGTGCTGTCATCCTGAAAGACCCCTTCGCTCCCAAGGAAGAGCCGAAGAAGCCCAAAGCCCCCGTCAAGAAAGGACGCAAGCGCTAAGCGCTTCTACATAAATGCCGTAACTTGCTTGTAAAGCTGTTGACGAAGCAGGAGGCTGATCTGACGTTCCCACGTTGGGAACAAGACATTCCCAGCCTGGGAATGAATCATTCCCACGCTGGGAATGTATGGTAAGCTACGGGTAATCATCAAGATGCCGTGCACTTTACACTTTCAGGGTAGTATCAGCGTAAGACAAAAGGCTCCAGCCTGGGAGGGTTGTGGTCTTTTCATGTGAAGACCACAGACTGTCATTTTTTGCAACCGGGTTGCAATACTTTTGTCGTACCTTTGCAGCGTGAAAACAAGAAAATGGTAAAACATATATTAATAAGGTATGGCAAAAGAACATCATCATCATCATGAACACGAATGTGAGTGTGGTTCCTGCGGGCATCATCACCACGGAGGAATGAAATCGCAGCTGACGCTGATAGTGATAACGGTAGTGTTGCTGCTGGTAGCAGTATGGATTGAGCACCAGTTCAGCCTCACTACATGGCAACTGCTGCTGGTCTATCTCGTACCTTATTTAATAATAGGACACGACACACTGAAGGAGGCTGCTGAGGGCATCGTGCACGGCAATGCCTTCAACGAGCACTTTCTGATGTCGGTAGCTACGCTGGGTGCGCTCTGCATCGGTTTCCTGCCTGTCGCCGAGACGGAGTTCCCGGAGGCTGTCTTCGTCATGCTGTTCTTCCAAGTCGGTGAGCTGTTTGAGGGCTATGCTGAGGGTAAGAGTCGCGAGAGCATCGCCCACCTGATGGACATCCGCCCCGATGTGGCCCATGTGGTAAGGGCAGGGGAGGACGGAAGCCAGGAAGTGGTGACTGACGTGCATCCCGAGGATGTCAGCCTGGACGAGACGATCGTTGTACGCCGTGGCGAGAAGATACCCTTGGACGGTGTCGTCGTGGAGGGCTCTACCACGCTGAACACCGTGGCGCTGACGGGAGAGTCGGCTCCCCGCGAGGCCCGTGTGGGCGATGAGGTCTACTCAGGGTGTATTAACATGTCGGCCCACATCCGCATCCGCACGACGAAGACGTTTGGCGAGAGCACCGTCTCGAAGGTGCTGGAGCTGGTGGAGAACGCCAGTGAGCGTAAGTCGGAGAGCGAGACCTTCATCACGAAGTTTGCACGTATCTATACGCCCATCGTGGTCTTTGCCGCCCTGGCCCTGGCTATCGTACCTCCATTGGTGGACGGGGCGTGGTCGACGTGGATATACAGGGCTCTGATGTTCCTCGTGGTATCGTGCCCCTGTGCCCTGGTGTTGAGTGTGCCGCTGACCTTCTTCGGAGGCATTGGCGGAGCGTCGCGCAAGGGTATCCTCATCAAGGGTGCCAACTATATGGATGTGTTGTCGAAGGTGACGACGGTGGTCTTCGACAAGACGGGAACGCTGACGCACGGTCAGGTGAGTGACGAGCTGCTGGTGACGGGAGACCGTCTGAAGAGTGATGCCCCTGCTGCCATGGAGGCTCTGAGAGATGCCGGTGTGCAACGTATGGTGATGCTGTCGGGTGACCGTCGTGAGGCTGTCCAGCGCATTGCAGATCAGCTGCCTCTGTTGACGGAGTGGCATGCCGAGCTGCTGCCTACTGACAAGGTGGCTCTTTTCGAGCAGACGCTCCATCAGGGTCCTGTGGCCTTTGTGGGCGACGGCATCAACGACGCCCCTGTGCTGGCCCGGGCCGATGTGGGTATCGCCATGGGAGCCCTGGGTAGTGACGCTGCCATCGAGGCTGCCGACGTGGTGCTGATGGACGATAAGCCGTCGAAGATAGCCACCGCCATTCGTGTGGCCCGTCGTACGCTGTCCATAGCCCGCCAGAATGTGTGGCTGGCCATTGGCATCAAGGTGGCTGTGCTGGTGTTGGCAACGCTGGGACTGGCTACCATGTGGATGGCAGTATTCGCCGATGTGGGTGTCACCGTGCTGGCTGTGCTGAACGCAATGAGGGCTTTGAAGTGTTAAAATACTTTTCTTTGCCGTTTGTGTGGTAAAATAAATTTGGATTTTCACATACTTATTCGTACCTTTGCAGTCACTAATGATATGTGAACACTTATTATACTTACTATTATGAAACCAACATTATTTCTTTTAGCAGCTGGCATGGGTAGCCGCTACGGCGGTCTGAAGCAGCTCGACGGGCTGGGCCCCAACGGTGAGACCATCATGGACTATAGTATCTACGACGCCATACAGGCAGGCTTTGGCAAAATTGTCTGGGTAATCCGCAAGGATTTCGAGGACCAGTTCCGTGAGCAGATACTGTCAAAATACGAGTCGAAGATACCCTGCGAGCTTTGTTTCCAGGGTCTGGACGCTCTGCCGGCAGGTTTCAAGGTGCCCGAAGGTCGCCAGAAGCCATGGGGTACCAACCACGCTGTGCTGATGGGTAAGGACGTCATCAAGGAGCCCTTCTGCGTCATCAACTGCGACGACTTCTACGGTCGCGATGCCTTCATGCAGATAGGCAAGTACCTGTCTGGTCTGCCCGAGGGTGCTAAGAACGAGTATGCCATGGTGGGCTTCCGCGTCTGCAACACGCTGTCAGAGAACGGTAGCGTAGCCCGTGGTGTCTGTGCCTACAACGACAAGCGCCACCTGACGGATGTCGTAGAGCGTACTGAGATTATGCGCATTGACGGCACCATCAAGTACAAGGACGAGCAGGGCGAGTGGCAGCCGCTGGAGGAGAACGTTCCCGTATCGATGAATATGTGGGGCTTTACACCAGACTACTTCCAGTATTCGGAGGAGTACTTCAAGGATTTCCTCAGCGACCCGAAGAACATGGAGAACCTGAAGGCAGAATTCTTCATTCCGCTGATGGTCAACAAGCTGATTAACGATGGCACGGCTACTTGTGAGGTGCTGGACACTACATCGAAGTGGTTTGGCGTGACCTACGCTGCCGACCGCGAGGATACCGTCAAGCGTATCCAGAAGCTGGTGGACGAGGGCGTTTATCCTAATAAGCTGTTCTAAAAAGAAGAATGCTGAACAATATCATGACAGATGGGGAGTGCACAATGCTGCGCTCCCTCATTGATACAGCAGAAAGCATCGTCGTCTGCTGCCATACCAATCCCGACGGAGACGCCATAGGCTCTATGCTGGGACTGGGCAATGTGCTTCACGAGCTGGGCAAGGAGCCGCTGCTCGTCGCCCCCGACCAATATCCTGACTATCTGCATTGGTTGCCTAACCAAGAGAAGATAGTCCGCTACGACAAGCGCAAGGACTTTGTGGATACGGTGCTGAAGATTGCCGACCTGGTGTTCTGTCTGGACTTCAATACCCTGTCGCGTACGGAGGGCATGGAGCAGGTCCTGGCCGAGTCGCCCGCCAAGAAAATCCTGATAGACCACCATCTGAACCCCGATGTCGATGCTGTGCTGTCGTTCTCCTTCCCTGAGGCGTCCAGCACCTGTGAGCTGGTGTTCCGCATGGTATGGCAGATGGGACTTTTCGAACAGCTGGGGAAACACTTCGCTGGACCGATCTATTGCGGCATGATGACAGATACGGGAGGCTTTACTTTCAACTCCAACGACCCTGACATCTTCTTCATCATCAGCCAGCTGCTGACCAAGCGCATCAACAAGGACAAGATATTTCGCAACGTCTATCACAACTATTCCGAGCACCGTCTGCGCATGGTGGGACATGTGCTTTGTAACTGTCTGGTAGTCGACGAGTCGCACCACGCAGCCTATTATACCCTGACCCGTCAGGACCTGAAGCGCTTCAAGTTCATGAAGGGCGATGCCGAGGGACTGGTCAATATGCCTTTGCAGATCAAGGGCTTGAAACTCAGCATCTCGCTGCGTGAGGACACGGAGCGAGACAACCTGGTATGGGTCAGCCTGCGTTCGGTAGACGACTTCCCCTGTAATAAGATGGCAGAACAGTTCTTCAATGGCGGAGGGCACCTGAACGCCTCGGGAGGACGAGTCCACGGCACCATGGACGATGCGGTCAGTACCGTCTGTCAGGCCATCAAAGCCTTTGAGAGCCTACTGATAAAGTGAGAAAGAAAAAGTTAAAAAACTGCAAGGCTTTGTGATTTCTCAGGACTCATTTCTCATTTCTCGCTGAAAAAGCGTAACTTTGCAGCCGAATTGACATTCAACCTGCGAGAACAGGCTGCGCCTCAGCAATTCGAGCGAGCTCGATTGCATTCGGCTTGCACTGTCCTTGCGCCGATTTAAGAATATAAGAAGCATGAAGAGACTGATTTATCCCATATTAATGCTGTTGGCTGTGCTGTTCTACACCAGTTGTCAGAGCTATGAGACCTATGGTGACAAGAAAGCCAAGGAGCGCGAGGCTATCGAGCAGTTCATCACCAAGAGAGGCATCAGGGTCATCGACGAGGAAACCTTCGCGGCACGAGGCAATAAGACCAGCGTCGCCGACAACGAGTTTGTCAGGCTGAACCGTTCCGGTGTCTATATGCAGATAGTCCGCGAGGGCTGCGGCGCGCCTCTGGAAGAAGGCAAGTCTGTCAACCTGCTCTGCCGTTTCAGCGAGTATAACATCCTGACCGACTCGCTCATTGTGTGCAACAACAAGCAGTTCCATTTGTATAACTCGACGTATGGCATCATCGACACTTCTGAGTATGTCGATAAGATGAATGTAACACGCTCAGGCACAACCATCACCGCTACCTTCATCGAGGGTGTCATGCTCTTGTTCCATTCGCAGACGGCATCGGTGCCCACGGGTTGGCTGGTTCCCCTGAACTACATCAATGTGGGACGTCCGGAGAAAGAGGGAGACCAGATTGCCAAGGTGAACCTGATAGTGCCGCACTCACAAGGCACCTATGAGGCCACGACGAGTGTCTATCCCTGCTACTACGAGATTACTTACGTAAGAGAAAAATAAAACCCCAACAATATGACTCTGATTAAATCTATTTCCGGCATCCGCGGTACCATAGGCGGACGCACGGGTGATACTCTCAACCCTTTAGACATCGTTAAGTTTACCACCGCTTATGCCACTTTCATTCCCCGCAAGTCGGGAAAGATTGTCGTAGGTCGTGACGGACGCATCTCAGGTCCCATGGTCAGGGATGTGGTCTGTGGCACCCTCGTAGGTATGGGCTTCGACGTCATTGACATTGGCTATGCCACGACGCCTACTACCGAGCTGGCAGTTCGTATGAGCGGAGCCGATGGTGGTATCATCATTACCGCCTCGCACAACCCCCGTCAGTGGAATGCCTTGAAGCTGCTCAACAGCGAGGGCGAGTTCCTGACAGCTGCTGACGGCAACAAGGTGCTGGAGATTGCTGAGAAGGAAGACTTCTGCTATGCCGAGGTAGACCAGCTGGGCCATATTACTGTGGATGACTCGTTTGACGACCGCCACATCCAGTCAGTCCTTGACCTGAAGCTGGTAGACAGCGACGCCATCCGTAGGGCGCGTTTCACCGTCTGCGTCGACAGCATCAACAGCGTCGGCGGCATCATCCTGCCTAAGTTGCTGGAGCGCCTGGGTGTGGGATACAAGTTCCTCAATGGCGAGGTGACAGGCGATTTCGCCCATAACCCCGAGCCTCTGGAGAAGAACCTGCAGGGCATCATGCAAGAGATGCGCACAGGGCACTACGATTTAGGTATTGTTGTCGACCCCGATGTGGACCGTCTGGCATTCATCTGCGAGGATGGCACCATGTTCGGTGAGGAATATACGCTGGTGTCGGTGGCAGACTATGTGCTCTCCGAGACTTCAGGAAATACCGTTTCCAACCTGAGCTCTACCCGTGCGCTGCGCGACGTGACAGAGCGCCATGGAGGAAAGTACACCGCAGCAGCTGTCGGCGAGGTGAACGTGACGACGAAGATGAAGGAGGTCGGTGCCGTGATTGGTGGCGAGGGCAATGGTGGAGTCATCTATCCCGAGAGCCACTACGGACGCGATGCACTCGTAGGTATTGCCCTGTTCCTGACATCGTTGGCCAAGAAAGACTGTAAGGTCTCTGAGTTGCGAAAGACTTTCCCCGACTATCAGATAGCCAAGAACCGCATAGACCTGACTCCCGAAACGGATGTCGATGCCATATTGGTTAAGGTGAAGGAGATGTTTGCCCAGGATGCCACCGCACAGGTTAACGACATCGACGGCGTCAAGATAGACTTCCCAGACCGCTGGGTGCATCTGCGCAAGTCGAACACTGAGCCCATCATCCGTGTCTATAGCGAGGCCCAGACCATGCAGGAGGCTGATGAGCTGGGTAAGCGACTGATGCAGGTCGTCTACGACATGCAGTAATCAGAAGTTCACGCCAGCATTGATAAAGATACAGCGCGAGTGTGCCGTGTCGAAGTCGTCCTTGCTGATATTGGCAAGGCTTATGTCAATGCCGGCCTCCAAATAAATCATTTGGTACTCTGCACCACATCCCAGGCGCACTCCACCGTCGAAACGCTTAAAGATATCGTAGGAGGATCGCGACACGCGGGTGTGGTAATTCTTTGTCTTACCGGTGACACCTACCGACAGGAAGCCTCCTAAGAAAGGCTGAATGCGGAAGTTGCTGACGTCGATGTTGTATTTGCATACAATGGGTATCTGCATGTAGCCCAGGCGGTATTTGACGTCATAGCCGTCAATGCGGCTTACGCCACCTTTCTCTGAGTAGGCCAGTCCAAACTCCATCCATAGTGGGGCACGGTACGAGAGCTGGACGCCATAGACACCACTCAGGAAGAGACCTGCATAGGCGTCTGCGTCGAGGTCCAGGTTGCCACTGCTGATGCTGGCAATGTTAAGACCCAGTCGCAGTCCGAAATAGTTACCTTGTCCGGCACGGTAGTAGCGGTCGTTGCCCTCCATGTGACGGTAATGCTGCGCTGTCGTCGGAAGGACGAACAGCGCAGTCAGTATCAGTATTAAGAGTTTCTTCATTCGTTATAATGTGTATCAAGATAGGTTACGTGGGTGACGAGGTATTCCTCAATACCGTGCTTGCCGTCAGCACCACCGATGCCTGACTTCTTCACGCCAGCGTGGAAGCCCTGCATGGCCTCGAAGTGCTCACGGTTGATGTAGGTCTCGCCGAACTCGAGCTCGCGAGCCACACGGGTTGCCGTGTCGATATCCTTGGTGAATACACTCGATGCCAGTCCGTATTCGCAGTCGTTAGCCCACTGGATGGCCTGCTCGATGCCGTCAAACTCCACCAGGGGAATGACGGGACCAAAGGTCTCCTCGTGGATGATGTCCATGTCCTGTGTGCAGTTGTCCAGCACGGTGGCAGCATAGAAGTAGCCCTTCTCGCCAACGCGGTGTCCGCCACAGAGCAGCTTGGCACCCTGACTGATGGCACGCTCCACCTTCTCCGTAACGCTCTCCAGAGCACGAGCCTCTACCAACGGACCCATGTCGACGGTGTGATCCTTGCAGACGTCGCCCACCTTGACAGCCTCCATCTTCTTGACCAGGATGTCGGTGAACTCCTTCTTGACAGCCTTGTCCACATAGACGCGTTCTGCATTGTTGCAGATCTGACCGTTGTTGCCAATGCGTGAGTCGACAATCCACTGGGCTGCCTTCTCCAGGTCGGCATCCTTGCAGACAATGGCAGGAGCCTTGCCACCCAGCTCGAGGCTGACCTTCGTGATGTTCTTCGAGGCGGCAGCCATGATGCTCTCGCCGGCACCTACCGAACCTGTTACGCTGACAATGTCAATCTTCGGACTCCCTGCCATCTCGTTACCAATGACGCTACCCTTTCCGGTGACGATATTGATGACGCCCTTGGGCAATCCCACCTTGTCGACTACCTCACCGAATACGGTGCAGTTCTCTGGTGTCAGCTGCGAGGGCTTGATGACGATGGTACAGCCTGCTATCAGCGCAGCGCCAGCCTTGCGGGCAATGAGGAAGAAGGGGAAGTTCCAGGGCAGGATGCCTGCTACGACACCGATGGGCTTCTTCGTCAGGAAGATAGTCTCGTTGGGACGGTCGCTGGGGATGATCTCACCCTCTATGTGGCGTGCAAAGCTGGCCATATAGTCAAAATACTCTGCTGTCACATCCACCTCGATGGTAGCCCATGTCAGGGTCTTGCCCTGCTCGCGCATAATGATGTCGATGAATTCCTCACGACGCTCACGGATGCCGTTTGCCAGCTTCTTCAGCCATCCAGCCCGCTCAATAGCAGGTGTCTTGGCCCATGCCTTCTGGGCTGCCTTAGCAGCGTCCAATGCACGGTTTACGTCTTCAATGGTTCCTTCTGGCTGACGGGAGATGACCTCCTCTGTCGATGGGTTCAGTACGTCAATCCACTTGCCGTTACTGCTCTGGCAGAACTGGCCGTCAATGTACATTCTTAAGTCTTTCATAAGCTTGTTTGTTTTTAGTAGATAGTTTTTTGTAGTTACAGTATGTTGTCTTTCTCAATATCCTTGAAATATTTGTAGGTAGAAACCTTCAGCTCGTCCGTGGCAGGCTCGTCAGCTACGATGATGCCGTGCTGGTGCATCTGCAGGGCCGAGATGGTCCACTCGTGCGTCACAGCTCCTTCAATGGCAGCCTTCAGTGCACGGGCCTTGTGGTGTCCATTCACCAGAATCATCACTTCACGGGCGTCCATGACGGTACCTACGCCAACGGTCAGCGCCAGCTTGGGCACTTTGTTCACGTCGTTGTCGAAGAAACGGCTGTTGGCGATGATGGTGTCCGTAGTCAGCGTCTTCACACGGGTACGGCTGGTCAGACTGGAGTAGGGCTCGTTGAAGGCAATGTGTCCGTCAGGACCTATGCCGCCGATGAACAGGTCAATGCCACCTGCCTCCTTTATCATCTCCTCGTAGTGCTGGCACTCTGCTGCCAGGTCCTTGGCATTGCCGTTCAGGATGTGGATGTTCTCCTTCGGACAGTCAATATGGTCGAACAGGTTGCGGGCCATGAAAGAGTGGTACGACTCGGGGTGGCTTTCGGGCAGGTTCACATACTCGTCCATGTTGAACGTCAGCACATTCTTGAACGATACGCGTCCTTCCTTGTTAGCCTTTACCAGACAGGCATACATACCCTCAGGCGACGAGCCGGTAGGCAGACCTAACACAAATGGTTTCTCCTTCGTGGGCTGGAAGGCATTGATGCGCTCAATGACGTGTTCTGCAGCCCATTGCGACATTTTCTGATAGTCAGATTCAATAATTACTCTCATAAGTCTATAATATGAATGTTTTTTGTTAATCCTTGCAAAGATACTGCAATTCGGGCTAATAACCAAGAAAAATGCAAAATAATCTGCGATTTTTCTTCACATCCGACACAAAAAAGGCTAAATAGTTTTCGTATTTGCGATTTTTCCCTTACTTTTGCACTGCTATTGTATGCTGATGTAGAATTATGAGGAAAGCCTTTTGGTGGATATTGGGAATTCTTCTGGCGCCGATACTGCTCTTTGTGGTGTTGGTGGGACTGCTTTATCTGCCTCCTGTGCAGAACTGGGCTGTCGACAAGGTTGCCGAGGTGGCTTCCGAGAAGACTGGCATGCAGATTAGCGTAGGCCATGTGCAGCTGAAGTTCCCCCTGGACCTGTCCATTGACGACTTCAAGATGATAGCCCCCAACCAGGCTCAGTATGATACCATTGCCGACATGGAGCACCTGGTAGTCGACGTGCAGTTGTGGCCCCTGTTGCACAAGCAGGTTGTCATCAACGAACTTGAGATTACCAATACCAGACTCAACACCAATGGTTTCATCGATGCAGCCCAGGTGAAGGGCGACTTCAAGCGTCTCTTTGTTACCAGCAAGGGCATCGACCTGGACCGGCAGACAGTAGAGGTAAACGGTGCCCGACTGGAGGATGCCCGACTGGATATAGCCTTGCGCGACTCCGTACCCGAGGACACGACCACCAGCGACAACCGCTGGAAGATACATGCCGACAGCCTGACCATCGCCCGTTCTCAGGTAGCCTTGCACATGCCTGGCGACACCATGAGCATCCACGCCACGCTGGGCTCGCTGGTGGCTCGCGAGGCCCTCGTCGACCTGGAGGCGAAGACCTATACCATCCATAGTGCCGACTGGAGCAGTGGCTCCTTGCAGTACGATCAGAACTATCAGCCTCGCGTGGAGGGATTGGACTACAACCACATAGACCTTACGCATATTAATATAGGTATAGACAGCATCTACTACCACGACCCCGACCTGCGTCTCCGTCTGCGACAACTGGCGTTGAAGGAGAAAAGTGGCTTGCAGGTCACCGACCTCACGGGGCCTGTGGCCTTGGAGAATGGTAGTCTCAAGCTGCCTGGCTTCCGCCTGAAGACGCCCTCCAGCGATGTCTATGTCGAGATGGATATGCCTCTGTCGCTGACAGACTCCATCGACCCTGGTAAGATGCGTCTGCGTATGGATGCCCAGCTGGGACGCCAGGACCTCCTGCCTTTCATGTCACAACTGCCTAAGGCCATGCAGGAACGCTGGCCCCAATATCCGTTGAGTGTCAAGGGACAGCTTGATGGCAATCTGGAGTACATGACGTTCAGCGACCTCGACGTGTCGTTGCCTACAGCCTTTGCTGCCCAGACCGATGGTTTTGTAGCTAACCTGAACGATATGAAACGCCTGCGTGCTGATGTGCAGTTCAAGGCCCAGACGCAGAACCTGGACTTCGCCATGGCCACCCTGCCTCGCAACGTTCAGCGCAACTACCGTGTGCCGCCACTCTCAGCAGAGGGTAGGGTTAAGGCCGACGGAGCGCAGTATGAGGCTGATGTGACAGCACGTGAGGGACAGGGTGTCGTCAAACTCGCTGGCAACCTCAATGCCGATGCCATGCGTTACGATGCCAAGGTGCATGTGAGTAACCTCAACGTCCACCACTTTATGCCTCACGACTCCATCTATACCGTTACAGCAGACCTGACAGCGCATGGGCAGGGCACCGACCTCTTCTCGCCCCGCACTACCATGGACGTTGACGGACAGATAGCTCATCTGCGCTATGGTCACTGGAACCTGGACAATATGGCGTTGCAGGCACAGCTGCAGAAAGGACGTGCCAAGGCACATGTCAACAGTCATAACGACCTGCTCAACGGTGTGATAGACGTCGACGCCCTCATGGATCGTCATCGTCTGGAAGGTACCCTGACAGCTGACGTCGCTGAGGCCGACCTCTATCGCTTCGGACTGGTAGACAATCCTCTTTCCATAGGTTTGTGCGGACACGTAGACCTGAGTTCCGACATGAAGCTCACCCACATGGCAAGTGGTCTCTTCAATGACCTCACGCTGCGCGACTCTTCTAAGGTCTATCGTCCTGCTGACATCGGACTGCTGGTGAAGACCCGCCCCGACACCACCTATGTGCGAGCCCAGAGTGGCGACTTCATCGTCAAGCTTGACGCCAGTGGCGACTATGAGCGCCTGCTCAAGCAACTCAGCGTGCTGGGAGACACGGTGATGGCACAGATGGAGCAGAAAATAATAGACCAGTCAGCCATACGCCGACTGTTACCCGAGATGAAGATGCATGTGGAGAGCAAAACGGAGAATCCCATTGCTGCTACGCTCAAGGCAGGCCAGAACATTGATTTCAAGGAGCTACTCTTAGATGTGACGTCATCGCCTGGGAGTGGTCTGAATGGCAATGGCTATGTCCATGCCCTCACCATGAGTGCCGTCCGTCTCGATACCATTAACTTCCGCATTACCCAACGACCAGAGTATCTCTCCTTTGGTGGACAGGTGCGCAATAACAAGAAAAATCCTGACTTCGTTTTCAATGCCCTCTTCGACGGTTTGGTGCAGGAGCGTGGCGCTACCTTGGGAGTACGCTACTATGATGCTGACAACAAACTGGGTGTCCGTCTGGGGGCCAAGGTCGAGATGGTAGACAGTGGACTGAACCTGCACCTGGTACCCGAACGACCTACCATAGGCTACAAGGAGTTCAACCTGAACAAGGACAACTTCATTCTCCTGACAGCTAATAATAAGGTAAGAACCAAGATAGACCTTGTGGCAGACGACGGTACGGGTGTCAAGATATACAGCGAAGACACCGACCCCACAGCCCTGCAGGACATCACCATCAGTCTGAACAAGCTCAACTTGGGCGAGGTCAGCTCCGTCCTGCCTTACATGCCTCGCATAACGGGTCTGCTCAATGGTGACTACCACGTGGTGCAGGACGCACAGGGCCACTTCTCAATGGTTAGCGACATGGATGTACAGAACATGACCTACAAGAAGAACCTGCTGGGTAACCTCAGCACGGAGCTGGTTTACCTGCAGAAGGAGAACGACGCCCATGCTGTGGAGGCCCGTCTGATGAAGGATGGCGACGAGATAGGACTGGTGACAGGTACCTACTATAACGAAGGTGCAGGCTCGTTGGATGCCTTGTTACGCATGGAGCGCCTGCCCCTGTCGCTGGTCAACGGCTTCATTCCCGATCAGCTCTTTGGACTGCATGGCTATGGCGAGGGCGAGCTGGCTATCAAAGGCAAGCTGTCGGAGCCTCAGGTCAATGGCGAGATATACCTCGACTCGTCCTATCTGGAGAGCGTCCCCTATGGCATGACGCTACGCTTCGACAACGACCCCGTGCGTATTGTCGACTCCAAGCTGCTCTTCGAGAACTTCACCGTCTATGCCCATAACAACAACCCGCTGAACATTCAGGGCGACGTGGACTTCAGCCACCTCGACCGCATGATGGTCAACCTGCGTATGCGTGCCAAGGACTTCCAGATTATCGGTGCCGAGGAGAATCCTCAGAGCATCGCCTACGGTAAGGCCTTCGTCAATGTCTTTGCCTCTATGCGTGGACCTGTTGATAATCTCTTCATGCGAGGCAGACTGGAGGTGTTGGGTTCCACCGACATGAGCTATGTGCTGCGAGACTCTCCTCTTACCACCGACAACCATCTGAACGAGCTGGTCAAGTTCACCGACTTTGCTGATACGGCACAGGTGGTTGTTGAGCGTCCTGCGCTGAATGGCTTCCAGATGGATATGAGTGTCGACGTGTCGAAGGGTGCCCACATCATGGCCTACCTCAATACAGACCACTCCAACTACATCGACCTCATGGGTGGTGGAACGCTACGCATGCAGTACAGTCCTGCTGACAACCTGCAGCTGCGTGGTCGCTATACGCTGTCCAATGGCGAGATGAAGTACTCGCTGCCTGTCATTCCGCTGAAGACTTTCACCATCCAGGATGGTTCCTACATCGAGTTTACTGGTGACCCTATGAACCCCACTCTCAACATCACCGCTACCGAGCGCACCAAGGCTACCGTGTCTGACAACAGCGGGGTAAGGCGCAGCGTTGCCTTCGACTGTGGCGTCAAGATTACCAAGACGCTGAATGACATGGGACTGGAGTTCACCCTCGATGCCCCGGAAGACATGCAGTTGCACAGCGAGCTGCAGACCATGAGTGTCGAGCATCGTGGCAAGCTGGCGGTGTCCATGCTTACTACGGGAATGTACCTGGACGACGGTAACACCAGCGCCTTCTCCATGAACTCTGCCCTCACGTCGTTCCTAAACTCCGAGATTAACACCATTACGGGCAATGCCCTGCGCACCATTGACATGTCGTTTGGCATGGATAACTCCACCGATGCCACAGGACAGAGCCATACCGACTACTCGTTCAAGTTTGCCAAGCGCTTCCTCGACAACCGACTCAAGATTTCCGTGGGTGGACTGGTGTCGTCAGGAGGCAGCTATCAGCAGCGCAACAACTCGTTCTTCGACAACGTCTCGCTTGAGTACCGCCTGGACCAAACGGCTAATAAGTTCATCACGCTGTACTACCAGAACAACGCCTACGACTGGCTCGACGGCTATATGCAGAAGTATGGCGGAGGCTTTACCTGGCGACGTTCGCTGCAGAGTTTCTGGGACATCTTCCGCTTCAAGGAGCGCACGCCGGCTCTTCCGACTACTCCGAGTAATCAGAATACTCCGAGCATCCCCACCGATTCAATAAAGACCGCCACCGATGAAAAGAAATAGCATACTGTCCATATTAATAGGTACACTCCTCGCCTCGTGTTCCATGACGAAGAACATCCCCGAGGGCGACCAGCTGTTTACGGGCCTGACAAAGATAACCTACGACGAGCCAGCCCCGGAGACCGACTCACTGGTGGCACCGGCATCGTTTACCACCACGCAGGAAGAGGTGGAAGCCGCACTGGCCACCGCACCAAACGGAGCTATCTTCGGCAGCTCCTACTACCGTGTGCCCTTCTCCTTAGGTGTCAGCGTATGGAACCGCTACCAAGGCGCCGAGTCGGGCTTTGGCAAGTGGATGCTCAAGACCTTCGGCAAGCAACCCGTACTCATGTCGTGGGTCAACCCGGCCCTGCGTGCCCAGGTGGCACAGTCCGTGTTGCGCAATCATGGCTATTTCAATGGACATGTAGACTACGAGGTCGTGCAGCAGAAGAATCCCAAGACAGCCAAGATAGGCTATCATGTCATTCCAGGACGCCTCTGGCGGCTCGACAGCGTGGGCTACTTCGACTTCCCCGCTGAAGCCGACACCCTCATACACAGCACCCTGGCTGAGGCCAAGATACACAAGGGCGACCCCTTTGTGGTCAGCAATCTGGAGGCAGAGCGTCAACGCATCAGCCTACTGTTGCGCAACAATGGCTACTACTACTTCCAACCCAGCTTCACCTCCTACCTGGCTGACACCTTTGCCGTCGACGGCAAGGCCCAGCTGCAGCTGCGCATGGCAAAGGGTATTCCGGCAGCAGCTACGCGTAAGTGGTACATCGGACGCATCAACATCAATATGCGGAAGTCTTTCACGGAACAACCCACCGACTCCTTCTCCGGACGCTTCTTCACGGTTCGCTTCTCGGGCAAGAAACCACCCATCCGACCTCGTGTCCTCATGGCCGACCTGCGGCTACGCCCACGACAGCTCTATAGCCACGACGACTACCTACAGTCTGCCAGCAAGATTAATGCCATGGGACTGTTCTCCATGACCGATTTTACCTTCACACCACGTGACACGCTGGGAAGCGACACCCTCGACCTCACCCTGAACTGCATTTTCGACCGTCCCTGGGACTTCTACATCGAGACCACCTTCAATGCACGCACCATAGGACGACTTGGCCCTGAGCTACGTCTGGGTGTCACCCGTCGCAACGCCTTCCGCGGAGGCGAGAAGATTGACGTCAACCTGCATGGCTCCTACGAGTGGGCTACCAGCGGAGGGTCCTCCATGAATAACTACAACTATGGTGCCGATGCCTCCATCGAGTTCCCGCGCATCATAGCACCCTTCTTCGGAGGCAACCGCATCCGTCGCGACAAGCAGGGACGCCCCATACGCCGACGCCTCTTCTATACCACACCCATCACGCTGGCCAAGGTCAGCGCCGACATCATCTACCGTCCCGACTACTACAAGATGCACGTTGTCTCGGGCGAGTGGACCTATCGCTGGCAGACCTCCGCACAAAGCCGTCATGAGTTCTCGCCGCTGACGCTGAAGTATCAGTTCATGAACAGCCATACGGAAGCCTTCGACAGCCTCGTCAAGAAAAACCCCTACCTCGCTGTCGCCATGCAGGACTACTTCATCCCCGAGATGCGCTATACCTACACATACACCTCACCAGCCAGCTATCTCAACCCCATCCGCTGGGAGACCACCATCGCTGAGTCGGGTAACTTCGTGTCGCTGGGCTATATGATTGCCGGAAAGTCGTGGAGCGAGAAGAACAAGAAACTCTTCAAGAATCCCTATTCGCAGTTCGTCAAGCTCGAGACCGACCTTACCAAGACCTGGACCCTCACAGCCGGCTCCCGACTCGTAGGCCATGTCAACGCAGGTTTCCTCTGGTACTACGGCAACAGCTCGTGGGTTCCCAACAGCGAGCTCTTCTTCGTGGGAGGCGCCAACAGCATCCGAGCCTTCTCCGCACACGACGTTGGACCTGGAGACCGAGATTCCTATGGCGATCGTGCCACCGACTACATGATGCGTAACGGCAACCTCAAGTTCGTTGCCAACCTCGAGTATCGCTACCAGCTCTTCGGCAACCTGCACGGAGCCCTCTTTCTCGATGCCGGTAACGTATGGAACGTACCTAATAACGACGACGACACCGCCATACCAGGACGCTTCAAGCTGAAGAACATGCTGCGCGAAATGGCACTCGGAACAGGTGTCGGACTGCGCTATGACATGGGCTTCCTCGTCCTCCGTCTCGACTGGGGTATCGGCCTCCACGTGCCTTATGACACAGGCAAGTCGGGCTTCTATAACGTCGACAGCTTCAAGCGCAGCCAGACCCTCCACTTCGCCATCGGCTATCCCTTCTGATGCCTTCATAGTTACATACTGACACCCCCCTGAAAAACCCCAAACTTCGACGATGATTTATCAATCATTGGCGTGGTTTTATCAATCAACGT
This sequence comes from Prevotella sp., assembly GCA_017389705.1. Taxonomy (GTDB): domain Bacteria; phylum Bacteroidota; class Bacteroidia; order Bacteroidales; family Bacteroidaceae; genus Prevotella. The sequence goes on along the minus strand of JAFPEE010000258.1, from coordinate 473 downwards.
CGATGATTTATCAATCATTGGCGTAGATTTAACTTTCCCCCGTACCAAAGAACGCTTTCCCCCGTAGCAAACAACACCTTTCCCCGTACCAAAGAACGCTTTCCCCCGTAGCATAAGAGTTGCTTAGAATATAATAAAACAGGGGCAAGTGGCCCCTGTGCGTTTCAGACAAGTCTGCTGTCGTTCTCGCCTGGCGAGTGTGGCGGTGCAATCGCTGCAAAAATTATATTTACTTCGATTGGAGATACAACTCGCCAGTGGTAAGCTGGTTGGCTGAGCCCTTCAGAAGGAGGGCGCCCGCTGTTTTGTTGCTCTGGATGATGACTTGGGCCAGACCGTTGAAGGCAGGAATGCTGAACTCACGACAGTCGAGCTGTTTGGGATGGTCTTCGCCAGGATATGCGGGGTCGCCATTACCGGCACCCAGGATGCGTCCCTCGCCCTCGAGGCGGCAGGTAAGCAAGGGACAGGCG
>JAFPEE010000257.1 GCA_017389705.1 Prevotella sp. | reverse complement strand
TGGTCATGCCCTCTCCGTCATTATAACGATTCGAAATTATGACGCATTAGAACAGCCCGCTATCATGATCCGGTCATAAAGCTTTCCTGTCCCGTTCACTTAACGCATCACAATTCTGGCACATTAACAAATATTATGACTCACAATCATGATACATTAAAATTTTATTTGTACCTTTGTCAACGAATATAATAACTCATAATTCTGACATATTAAATATCATAGGAGGTTAAGATATGACTTATGAGAATCTGAAAGATAGTCTGGTCGGAGAACCAGGTAAGATATTCGTCAAGAATCTGACAGTGAATGTATACAACTTTACTGTCAAAATTTCTGCCAAGTATGGTAGCTACGACTTCATACATTACCGCATCTTCGATGAGGTGACCGTCAGGGAGTATACTGGCCGACTGACGAGGTTCAACGAGCCTGATCCAGATCACTATCGTTTCGACTGTGTGTTCTTCGTTGAGCCAAACCAAGCGGCTCTTAATAAGAAGCAGGTTTATACTGTCGGTATCAAACTAAAGAACAATAAGAACGACTTGATGAACGATGATAATATGGAGCATTATATCGGCTATACAGATTTCTTCTTCATAGGAGTTCCTGAAGGACTTGTTGCTGACGCAATCAATCGCGCATACGATAATGAGTTCATTGGGGTATTCTGTGTTGACGATGGAAAGATTCACCTTATGCCCCATCGGATTAATCCCACTGTAGAGCGTCAGAAGAATTTGCTTGAGCAGATTATGTATAGTAGTATGTTTAAAGCAGATTTCAAGAATAACATATCTTTCAAAGTTGATGACGTGGAAATCATTCCTCCTACCTTTAATAATATAGAGAAGGGGAATGCACAAGAGACTACGACAACTATAGAGCAAAGTATCTCAACAAAGGATGAGAGATTGTTTGCTCGTGAAAAAGAATTGCAACGTCAAGAAAGGCATAATACTAAGGTTGCAATCATACAGCAGGAGTTAAACGACTTGAATAAGGACGTTCCTTCTGAAATAATCCAGATACTCAGCCGACTATCACTTGGTGACCAACGCGTCTATCATGTTATTAGGCGCAATGGTGGTGCGCAAGCCCAAGACATCGCAGATCTTATACCTAAGTTGGAAGGAATTGACAATCCCAGTCTTTCTACAATTAAGCGTAGTATAGCTGCCCTGACGGCAGTTGGACTTGTCAAACGAGTAGGCAGTCGCAAGACAGGGCAATATATGGTTAATGAGGTTGTTTACGACAAAGATAAATAACAGCAGCCCCCACCTTTATGAGCTCTCACAACCATTATCACGGGAATACCACGGGAATTACAAAAAAGAAAAATCGCTAAGCAACTGATTATCAGCCTCTTAGCGATTCTTTCTGTCGGGATTACTGGACTCGAACCAGCGACCTCGCGCCCCCCAGACGTGTGCGCTACCAACTGCGCTAAATCCCGATCCTTTTAGTCGATTTTCTCTGAAATCGACCGCAAAGGTACGATGTTTTTTTGAATCCTGCAAATTTTCCGGCTTTTTTTTGGCAAAAAGTTATATAATTAATGTTATTTCCTTGCCTAGTCGGCAAATAATTCGTACTTTTGCCCAGTTATTATAAATAGGTACATAGAAACTAACCATGATGCGATATAAAATAACAGCTCCTAAGCTGCTGAACCATACTGCTCAGTTGCCTGCCTCGAAGAGCATCTCTAACAGGGCTCTCATCATCCACGCACTGACAGGAAGCACTATCCTGCCCGACCACCTGTCGGACTGTGACGATACGGAAGTGATAGTCCGTGCCCTGCGCGACAATCCCTACGAGATTGACATCAAGGCTGCCGGTACGGCCATGCGCTTCATGACGGCATTGCAGGCTGTACGGGATGGCGAGGAACACGTGCTGACCGGTACGGAACGCATGAGACATCGTCCTATCGGAATTTTGGTAGATGCCCTGCGCAAGCTGGGAGCAGACATCGCCTACGTTGGCGAAGAAGGTTTTCCTCCACTCCGTATCTGTGGTAGGATGCTGGAGGGTGGACTACTGGAGACTCCAGGCAACATCAGCTCCCAATACATTTCAGCATTGCTGCTAATAGGTCCTATGTTACGCAATGGACTGACACTCCGTCTGACGGGCGACATCATCTCGCGCCCTTATATCGACCTGACGCTGTGGATGATGCGTGAGTTCGGAGCTGGCGCTGAGTGGAGCGATTTCGAGACGATTACCGTAAAACCTCAGCAGTACAAGGAGCGTCCCTACTATATTGAGAGCGATTGGAGCGCTGCTTCCTACTGGTATGAGATGATGGCATTGTCGGAGGATGAGAGCAACGAGATCAGGCTTTCCGGACTGACAGACGGCTCGAAGCAAGGCGACTCGCAGGTACGCTACATCTTTAGCCTGCTGGGTGTTAAGACCTCGTTCGAGACCACAAAGGAAGGAATGCCGACAACGGTGACACTGAAGCAGTCAGGGCGACGGATACCCAGGCTGGAGTACGACTTTGTGAACTGTCCCGACCTGGCTCAGACCTTTGTGGTGTGCTGTGCCCTACTGAACGTACCATTCCATTTCCGTGGCCTATCCACACTGAAGATTAAGGAGACCGACCGAATAGAGGCGCTGAAAAAAGAGATGCGCAAGCTGGGCTACATCATCCACGACCTGAACAATGCGGAGCTCATTTGGGACGGTGAGCGCTGTGAGCCAATCATGGAGTCGGGCATTGACACCTACGAGGACCACCGGATGGCTCTGGCCTTTGCCCCTGCCTCATTGCGTTTCAACGGTCTGCTCATCAACAACCCTGAAGTCGTCACCAAGTCATATCCTTACTACTGGAAAGACCTCGAAGCCGCAGGGTTTGACGTGAGGAGTGAGGAATAAAGTGATTAACGATAAGTGACAAATGATGGAGGTAGAGTAAATGGATTTTCTGCTGATTGTCATCATATCATTAGTGGTACTCGGTGCCGTTGCTGCCATCCTGTCAATGGGTGACACTGACGAACCTATCCAACACAAGGAAGGCGACTGTGGCTCATGCAGCAGCCGTGCTGAGTGTAAGCTGGCAGACCTCGTTGACAAGAGCAAGAAAACCTGCCATCTACTCTTCATCCTTTTCGTTCTTGCCAGCTGCTCCACCAAGAACAATACCGCCAAGAGTCGCTGGTGGCACTCGTTCAACGCCCGCTACAACACCTATTTCAATGGTTCGCAAGCCTTTATCGAAGGTAGCTTGGAGAAAGAGCAGGGTAACAAGGACAACTATACGGAGCTCATCCCTCTCTATACCGTTGGCAATAAGCAAAGCCGTGACCTGGGCAAAGGCAACTTCGACAGAGCTATTGAGAAGTCGGAGAAGGCCATCAAGCGTCACAGCATCAAAGCCCGCCCCCAATGGAACAAGGGCCGAAGAAAGACACAAAAGGACATTGAGTGGCTGAACCGTCGCGAGTACAACCCCTTCCTGTGGCGTGCCTGGCTGCTGATGGGTAAGTCGCAGTTCCAGAAAGGCGAGTTCGAGGAGGCTGCCGCCACCTTCAGCTACATGTCGCGCCTCTACCAGACCCAGCCTGCCATCAACGGCATTGCCCGTGCCTGGTTGGCAAAGAGCTACGCAGAGCTGGACTGGCTCTACGATGCCGAGGACATCATTACCAAGCAGCGTCGTGATACGATGCACTACCGCGCTGTCACCGACTGGGACTACACCTATGCCGACTACTATATCCACTGCCAGCGCTATGAGGAAGCCCTGCCCTATCTCCGCAAGGTCATCAAGCATGAGCGTCGCCGTAAGCAAAAAGCCCGCGAGTGGTTCCTCTACGGACAAATACAAGCCCTGTTAGGTCATAAGACCGAAGCCTACAATGCCTTCAAGCATACCATCCGTCTGAATCCGCCTTACGAGTTGGAGTTCAATGCCCGCATAGCCCAGACGGAAGTGATGGCACGAGGCACGAAAAATGCCCGTCAAATGGTAAAGCGCCTGAAGCGCATGGCCGCATCAGACAATAACAAGGACTATCTGGACCAGGTGTATTATGCCATTGGCAACATCTGGTTGGCTGAGCGCGATACCACCCAGGCCATTGCCGCCTACGAGGAAGGCAACAAGAAGGCTACCCGCAACGGCATTGAGAAAGGTGTTCTGTTGCTGACCCTGGGCAACCTCTACTGGCAGCGCGACAAGTTTGCCGACGCGCAGCGATGCTATGGCGAGGCCATTGGTCTGTTAGACAAAGACCGCAAGGACTATGAGCAGCTGGCACAGCGCTCAAAGATTCTAGACGAGCTGGTGCCCCACACCAGCAGTGTAGAGCTGCAGGACTCCCTGCAACGGCTGGCCAAGATGCCTGAAGCTGAGCGTCTGAAGATCATCGACAACATCATCGCCGAGCTCAAGAAGAAGGAGAAGGAGGAACGCCGAGCCTTAGAGGAGGCAGAAGCAGAGAAGACCCTGCAACAGCAGTCGGCTATCGGCAATCGCCAGCAGAGTACCACGCCTACCATCCCGACGGCATCTACAGCCAGTGGTGCCTGGTACTTCTATAACCCACAGGCTGTCCAGCAAGGTAAGCGCACTTTCGAACAACAATGGGGAAAGCGAGAGAATGTGGATGACTGGCAGCGAGTGAACCGTACCGTGGTCAGCCTGAACCTGGAGAACCCGGAGAATGCAGAGAATGCAGACTCCCTTAACCTTGCCGGTTCAGACACCCTGCCCAACGATTCGACAGCAGAAGGGCAGGCAGACTCCACAGCCCTCGACCCGCACAACCGAGAATACTACTTGGCCCAGATACCCTTCACCGACGAACAGGTAGCCGCCAGCAACGAGGCCATCAAAGACGGTCTGTTCCATGCAGGCATTATGTTCAAAGACAAGCTCGACAACCTGAGACTCTGCGAGCGTTGGCTGACACGTCTGACCAACACCTTCCCTGACTACGGGAAGAACGACGAGGCATGGTACCACCTGTTTCTGCTCTATTCGCGTCAGGGACGCACCCAGGAGGCAGACCGCTGTATAGCCATGCTCAAACAAGATTTTCCCGAGAGCCAGTGGACAACGCTGCTCTCCGACCCCCACTTTGCCGAGAACCAGCGTTTTGGCATCCATATAGAAGACTCTCTTTATGCTGCTACCTATGATGCCTTCAAGGCTGACCGCTACCAGGAGGTCAAGAGCAACACGACGCTTTCCGAGACCCGTTTCCCACTCGGTCAACACCGTCCCAAGTTCCTGTTTATCGAGGGACTGAGTCTGCTAAACGAAGGCGATGCCAAGGGATGTACCGAACGCATGCGACAAGTGGTGGACAACTATCCCCAGAGCGACGTCAGCGAGATGGCAGGCATGATACTACGTGGTGTCCAGCAGGGGCGTACCCTCTATGGTGGCAAGTTCGACATCAGTGATGTCTGGTCACGTCGCGCCATCGAAGTACAAGGCGGCGACTCCACCCAGGTGGACACGCTGACCTTCGAGCGCAACGCCAGTTATGTATTCCTGTTGGCCTACCAGCCCGACTCTGTCAACCAGAACCAGCTGCTCTACGAGATGGCCAAATATAATTTCTCCAACTATCTGGTGCGTAACTTCGACATTGTCATTGACCAAGACCAGCATGGATTGAACCGCATGCTCATCAGCGGATTCTTGAGCTACGACGAGGCACGCCAGTATGCACGCCAGCTGCACAACAACAAGACCATGACCAGCATGCTTGAACATTGCCGCAGCCTCATCGTCAGCGAGCAGAACCTCCGACTGTTAGGCACCACCTACAGCTACCGCGACTACGAGGTCTTCTTCGAACAGAAGATTGAGCCAGTCAAGATATCCACCCAACCCCTGCTGGAAGAGCCAGAGAGTATTACCCAGGAGGTTGATGAAGACGAGGCACCGCCTACGGAGGAAGAGTCAGAGATACCACCCGCTACCAACGTCGACGACCTGTTTAACGACGGGCCGCATCAACAGGGTGGCTACATCGAGTTCGACGACGACTTCTGGCGATGACAAAGAATAAACACTGAAAACTGAAAATTGAAGATTGACAGATATGACGAACGGACGATTGCTATGGGCTGACGACGAGATGGAACTGTTGCGTGCCCACATACTCTTCTTAGAGAAAAAAGGATACGAGGTGGTGACTGTAACGAACGGCACCGATGCTATTGACGAATGCCAGCAGAGCACCTTCGACCTGGTTCTGCTGGACGAGATGATGCCAGGCCTCTCAGGATTGGAAACCTTGCAGCGCATCAAGGAGATAGCGCCACAGACCCCCATCGTTATGGTCACCAAGAGCGAGGAGGAGGACATCATGAATCAGGCCATCGGTCAGCAAATAGCCGACTACCTCATTAAGCCCGTCAATCCCAACCAGATACTCCTGACGCTGAAGAAGAATATCCATCGTCGCGAGATCGTCACCGAGACCGTGCAGGCTGGCTACCAACAGCAGTTCCAGCAGATAGCCATGCAAATCATGGAATGCAGGGAGTGGCAGGACTGGACCAATATCTATAAGCGTCTGGTACGCTGGGAGCTGGAGCTGAGTGCCACCGACTCGCAGATGACCGAGATGCTGGAGATGCAGAAAGAGGAGGCCAACCTCGGCTTCGCCAAATACATCAAGAAGAACTACCTGGACTGGATGAGTTTTCCGCCTACTCCCTTCAAGGGAAAAGACAGTGCAGTACCTATGCTGTCGCCCGAGCTCTTTAAGAACAAGGTCTTCCCCTTGCTGAATGAGGGCGAGAAAGTCTTTCTCGTCGTGCTCGACAACTTCCGCTATGACCAATGGAAGATGTTGGAACGCGAGATAGGCGACCAATTCGAAATTGACGAAGACCTCTACTGCAGCATTCTGCCCACCGCTACGCAGTATGCCCGCAATGCTATCTTCTCTGGTCTGATGCCCATCCAGATAGCCAAGATGTTCCCCAACCTGTGGGTTGACGAGGACGAGGAGGAAGGCAAGAACCTGAACGAGGAGCCCCTCATCCAAACCCAGCTGGAGCGCTACCGTAGGAAGAACACCTTCTCTTACCACAAGATCAATACCTCTGCCGAGGCGGAGCGACTGATGCAACAGCTGAACCAGCTGGAGCGCAACGACCTCAACGTCGTGGTCTTCAACTTCATCGACATGCTCTCCCATGCCCGCACCGAGTCGAAGATGGTACGCGAGCTGGCCAATAACGAGTCGGCCTATCGCAGCATCACCCTCTCGTGGTTCCGCCACTCTGTCATTGCCGACCTCTTCCGTCAGTTGGCACAGAGTGACTACCGCATCCTTATCACTACCGACCACGGCAGCATCCGCACCAACAATCCCGTCAAGATTGTGGGCGACCGCAACACCAATACCAATCTGCGCTATAAATTAGGCAAGAACCTTAGCTACGACTCGAAGGACCTCTTCGTCATCAAGGAGCCCCAGAAGGCACATCTGCCAGCCCCGAACCTGTCGACAAGCTATGTCTTCGCTACAGGCGACGACTTCTTTGCCTACCCCAACAACTACAACTACTACGTCAGCTATTATAAGAACACCTTCCAACACGGAGGTATCTCTATGGAAGAGATGATTATTCCCATCATCACCATGAAGGGGAAAAAAAGATAAAAAGATAAAAGGATTACAACTATGGAAATACAAATAAAAGACGTTGAACATATCCACGAGTCAGCAAAGGAGTTTATCAGCCACATGGGCAAGCACCGTGTCTTTGCCTTCTACGGAAAGATGGGAGCCGGCAAGACCACCTTCGTCAAGGCCATCTGTGAGGAGCTGGGCGTAGAAGACGTCATCACCTCACCCACCTTTGCCATCATCAACGAGTATGAAGGCGATGAGACCATCTACCACTTCGACTTCTACCGCATCAAAAAACTGGAAGAAGTCTATGACATGGGTTACGAGGACTACTTCTACTCAGGTGCTCTCTGCTTTATCGAGTGGCCCGAGCTGATAGAAGAAATCCTGCCCGACGATGCCGTACGTGTCAGCATCACCGAGCAGGAAAACGGTAGCAGGGTTGTCAGCTTCTGATTAGAGCAGAGCCTGGAACTTCTCTTCCAGCTTAGCCTTAGGCTGGGCACCAACCATTTTGTCGACGACCTGTCCTCCCTTGAAGAAGAGGATGGTGGGAATGTTACGGATGCCGAACTCTACGGCCAGATCCTCATTGTCCTCTACGTCGCACTTTCCTACGGTAATCTTACCGTCGTATGCCTCAGCCAGTTCAGAAATAACGGGGCCTACCATACGGCAGGGACCACACCATGTTGCCCAAAAATCAACAACTAACGGCTGACCGCCATTCTTCAGACTCTCGAAATTCTCACTTGTGATTGTTACTTCCATAATTCTAATTACTATTTGGTGATTACTATGATTGCTCCTATCCTATCTCTTGCAAATACTGTGCCATTAATTTATCTTATAGCCCAAGGCCTCCGTCTGCTCAATATACTGTATCAGGTCGTTCCTGACATCAACGGTCTTCGAGGCACTGCGCAACAGGACATGCTTCTTGCCTGTCGAGTCGTGCATCAGGAAATATAGCTGCGTCTTGCCGGGACTGGAGGCGATGAGTTCGCCCAACTCTGCAACGACAGTATCGTCCACCATGTCAGTAGCCAGCGAGATGGTGATGCGCTCTATGGCCTTGTCCTTGACAGTCTGCAGGTACTCGATGTTCTGCACCTTGAGTGACATGATGTCACTAAACTGGAAGCGGGGCTGCAACTTGGCTGTGATATAGACTGACGCGCCCTCGGTGAACATACCACTCCAGCGTCCCCAGTCCTCACCGAACATCGCCAGCTCGCCAGAGCCGTTGAAGTCCTCTATCGTCACGAAGCCACAGGGGTTACCGCGCTTGTCGAAACGGGTACGAACGCCAGTGACAATGCCACCCACGACAACATCCTCACGACCTTTCAGACTGTTGACGTCTGCCAATTCGTCACACCGAGTGTTGCACAGGTTGTCAAGGACTATTTTGAACTGGTCCAGCGGATGAGCAGACAGGTAGATGCCTACCAGCTCACGCTCCTTGTTCAGGCGTTCTATATCGCTCCATCGGATATCCGACTTGGGAATAGCCGGCGTATGAATCTCCACCGCTCCAAAATCGCCAAACAGCGAGTTCTGGGCTTGCTGCTTCTCCGCTTGATAGTTCTGTCCGAAACGGCTCAGCAAGTCGAGGAAGGTCTCGCCCTTGTTATTCTGGGCAAAGAAATCCTCACGGCGAATACCAAACGAGTCGAATCCGCCACTCAGGGCCAGCGACTCCAAGGCCCTGCGGTTGACAGCTCCCAGGTTGACACGCTGAATGAAGTCGAAAATGTCCTTATAGGGACCGTTGGCCTCACGCTCATCGATAATGGCCTGAGCTACACCGTCACCCATACCCTTGATGGCTGCCAGTCCGAAACGTATCTCACCCTTATGGTTTACACCGAACTTCTGGTACGACTCGTTGACATCAGGACCTAGCGTGGCAATACCCATCATCTTGCACTCGTCCATCAGCTTGGTAATTTCTGTAATCTGGTCGCGGCGACGACTCATGATGGCTGCCATGAACTCGGCAGGATAGTTAGCCTTCAGGTAAGCCGTCTGGAAAGCCACCCACGAGTAGCAGGCCGCATGCGACTTGTTGAAGGCATACGAGGCAAACTTCTCCCAGTCGGCCCATATTTTCTCCAGTATCTTCGGGTCGTGGCCGTTCCTCTTACCACCCTCGATGAACTTAGGTTTCATGGCATCGACAATGTCCTTTTTCTTCTTACCCATGGCCTTACGCAGGGCATCACTCTCACCACGGGTGAAGTCGGCCAGCTGTCGTGACAGCAGCATCACCTGCTCCTGATAGACGGTAATGCCATAGGTATCTTTCAAGTACTTCTCCATGCAGGGTATGTCGTACTTGATTTCCTCCTTGCCGTTCTTACGGGCAATAAACGAGGGTATATAGTCCATAGGCCCTGGACGGTACAGGGCATTCATGGCTATCAGGTCCTCGAACACAGTGGGATGGAGTTCCCTGAGGTACTTCTGCATACCATTCGACTCGAACTGGAAGGTACCGATGGTGCGGCCCTGCTGATAGAGCTCGTAGGTCTTGGGGTCGTCAATGGGTATGTTGTCCAGGTCAATGTCAATGCCCCTGGTAATCTTGATATTGGCACAGGCCTCCTTCAACTCCGACAACGTCTTCAGTCCCAGAAAGTCCATCTTGATAAGTCCCGTAGACTCAATAACGTGGCCGTCATACTGCGTGCAGTTGGTCTTGACATCCTTGAAGTCTGGGTCGTCAGCAGTAGACACCGGCACCCAGTCGCTGATGGGGTCGCGGCAGATGATGAAGCCACAGGCATGGATACCGGTACCACGAACAGTTCCCTCCAACATCTTGGCATACTTGATGGTGTTACGTAGAGCCGGGTCGTTTGAGGCCTCGGCGTCACGCAGCTCCGGGGTACACTTGATGGCGTTGGGCAGGTTCATCTTCATACCCTCCGGCAGACGGTCAGGAATGGCTTTACAGAGGGCATTCGAGACAGCAATAGGCACCTTCTCGACACGCGCCACATCCTTGATGCTATTCTTGGTGGCCATGGTGGCATAGGTGATGATATGGGCACAGTTCTCATGTCCATACTTATCCTCTACCCACTTCAGCACACGGCCTCGGCCATCGTCGTCGAAGTCTGTATCGATATCAGGCAGCGAGATACGGTCCGGATTCAGGAAACGCTCAAACAGCAGGTCGTACTTTAGCGGGTCTATCTTGGTGATACCCAGACAATAGGCCACTACAGAGCCTGCTGCCGAGCCACGACCTGGTCCCACCATGACGTCCAGCTCGTCGCGGGCTGAGTTGATGAAGTCCTGCACGATGAGGAAGTAACCGGGGAAACCCATCGTCTTCATGATATGAAGCTCGAAGCGTACACGGTCGTCTACCTCGCCTGGCAAGGGACTGCCATACCGTCGGGCTGCACCCTCATAGGCCAGCTTGGCCAGGTAGTCAGCCTCGAACTTGATACGGTACAGCTTGTCATATCCACCCAGTTTCTTGATTTTCTTCTCACCCTCCTCCCGTGGCAACGGGTTCTCCCCATTCTCGTCGCGGGTAAACTCCTCGTAGAGCTGTTCCTCGGTGAACTTCTGGCGCCACTCTTCTTCCGTACCGAAATCCTCCGGAATGGGAAAGAAAGGCATGATGGGGTCGTGGTCTATGCTGTATATCTCTACCTTATCTAATATCTCCAAGGTATTGCTCAACGCCTCAGGCACATCGCTGAACACCTCGTTCATCTCCTCACGGGTCTTGAACCACTCCTGCTTCGAATAGAGCATACGGGTGGGGTCATCCAGATCCTTGGCCGTCGCCAGACAGAGCAGGTGGTCATGGGCCTCAGCATTCTCCTGGTCAACAAAGTGCGCATCGTTCGAGCAGATGAGCTTGATGCCATATTCGTGAGCCAGCTCTATAAGCACCTTGTTGGCTTTCTGTTGCAAAGGGAAGGTCTCGCGGTTGGCACGGATAGTGGGATCCTTCACCTCATGGCGCTGTAACTCTAGATAGTAGTCATCGCCAAACACACGGTGGTACCACTCTATGGCCTCACGGGCACCGGCAATGTCACCGTCCAGAATTTTCTTGGGCACCTCGCCGGCAATACAGGCTGAGCAGACTATCAGGCCCTCATGGAACCGCTCCAGATCATCACGGTCGGTACGGGGACGCATATAGAATCCGTCAACCCAAGAACGGCTCACCAGCTTGATAAGGTTCTTATAACCGGTATAGTTCTTGGCTAGCACAATGAGGTGGTAGCCGCTCTGGTGTCGTTTGTCGTCCTTCAGCAACTTTGAGCCATAGCGCGACACATACATCTCACAGCCAAAGATAGGCTTGAAAGGCTCCAGCCCTTCTTTCTTTCGCCCCTTGTTGACGCTGCCTACATAGTCATGAAATTCCTTGATACCGAACATGTCGCCATGGTCAGTAATCGCCATGCCTCGCATGCCGTTTCCAATAGCTTTGTCTACCAGGCGCTTAATGCTCGACTGACCATCAAGGATGGAGTAATAAGTATGTACGTGTAGATGTATGAAATCTTCCATTTTTCGGTTTTTGAGCCTCAAAGTTACGCTGAAAAGCTGAAATAACCAAAAGAATCTAGTGAAAAATTTGTAAGATTAACAAAAAAGGCGTACCTTTGCATGGCGAAACATAAAACTACTTCATGTTACCCCATGGGAAAAAGAATTAGAAAACTCAAGAAAATAAGAATACACCGCGAAGGCACCAACGAACTGACACTTAGCATGCTGGCCCTGCTGGCCATCGCTATTGTATTGTGGAACTTTGTCAACTCGCCCATTCCCTTCTGGCTTTTTCTCATCGTCTTCGGCACTGCCTGGATGATGGCCCTTAACTTCTACCGCTGCCCCATTCGCTATTTCAATGGCGATACGGAGAAACTGGTGGTGGCTCCTGCAGACGGTAAGATTGTCGTCGTCGAAGAAGCCGAGGAGAACGAGTATTTCCACGACAAGCGACTGATGATCAGCATCTTCATGAGTCCGCTAAATGTCCATGCCAACTGGTTCCCTGTCGACGGCAAGGTGAAGTTCGTGCACCACCAGAACGGCAACTACCACAAGGCCTGGCTGCCCAAAGCCAGTGAGGAAAACGAGCATGCCGACATCATGATTACCACCCCTGAAGGCGAGGACATCCTGGTGCGCCAGATTGCCGGTGCCATGGCCCGCCGCATCGTTACCTATGCCAAAGAGGGCGAGGAGTGTTATATTGACGAGCACCTGGGGTTCATCAAGCTGGGCTCTCGCGTCGATGTCTATCTGCCGCTGACGGCCAAGGCCTGCGTCACCATGGACCAGCCCACTACCGGCGACCAAACAGTAATAGCAAAACTGGCATGAAGAAGCATATCCCCAATACCATTACCTGCTGTAACCTGATATCAGGCTGCATAGCCACCTATCTTGCTTTCATGGGCAACTTCCAGACGGCATTGCTGTTTATCATCATTGGTGCCGTCTTCGACTTCTTCGACGGTATGGTGGCACGACTGCTTCATGTCTCATCGCCCATCGGCAAGGAGCTCGACTCGCTGGCCGACTGCATCACCTTCGGTTTTGCACCATCGGCCATCTTATTCCAATACATGTCACAGTTTGATGCACGCAGTCCGCTGTTGGCATTTGTCATGGCAGCCTTCTCTGCCTTACGACTGGCAAAGTTCAACCTCGACGAGCGGCAAACAATGGGATTTATTGGACTGCCTACCCCGGCTAATGCCCTGTTTTGGGGGGCTCTCATCGTTGGGGCTGGTCAATCTACACCTTATTTATATCCGGCGGTCTTGGTGGGCATATTCCTCAGCTGCTACCTGCTTGTCAGCGAGATTCCGATGTTCGCCCTGAAGTTCAAGACGTGGGGCTGGAAGGGCAACGAGCTGAAATACATCTTCCTCCTCACCTGCGTTCCCATTCTGCTCCTCTTAGGCATCAGCGGACTAGCTGCCGTCATCGCATGGTATGTGGTTCTCTCTATCTTCAACAACGCTCAGCAAAAGAAATAACTACTACAAACTACTAACCTATTATATCATATGGAAATCTTATTGTTTGTGTTTTTCCTCCTTGTCTTTATAGGAATGTTGGTGGGAGGCTATGTCGTAAAAAGCATTAAGAAGTACAAGAAAGCCGCCCAGCAGGCTGCCGACAAGCGTGAGCAGCAGTCTCGCGACGAGGTAGGACGCCAGCGCCAGCAGTACAGCCAGCGCCAGCAGCCGAAAAAGGTTCAGACTGATCAGAATACTCAGAATACTCAGACCACTCAGAGCACCCAGGCTACCCAAGAGCAGGAAAACGCCCGTCACACACAAACGGCAACGGGCGAGACCATCATCGACCACCATCACCAGAAGCGCGAGAATCGCAAGATCTTCGACGACGAGGATGGTGAGTACGTTGAGTTCGAAGAGGCATGATTGGCTGTTAGCCGTTAGCTATTAGCTGTTAGCAAAAGCCAACTGCCAAAAGCTAAATGCTAATTGTGTACCAGCGTGCCTATCTCCTCACCATCCATGACCTTCTTCAGGTTACCCACGACGTCCATGTTGAAGACATAGATGGGCAGGTTGTTGTCCTGACACATGCAGATAGCTGTCAGGTCCATCACCTTCAAGCCTCGTGCTAATACCTCTTTATAAGTAATAGCGTCAAACTTAGTTGCCGAGGGATCCTTCTCGGGGTCTGCCGTATAGACACCATCCACACGGGTACCCTTCAGCATCACGTCGGCCTCTATCTCTATGCCACGCAGCGAGCTTCCCGTATCTGTGGTGAAGTAAGGAGAACCCGTGCCTGCCGAGAAAATACAGACATAGCCCTGCTCCATGGCCTCAATAGCCTTCCACTTGGTATAGAACTCACCGATGGGCTCCATGCGGATAGCCGTCATCACACGGTTCTTCACACCAATGGCTCCCAGCGCCGAACTTAGCGCCAGCGAGTTGATAACCGTGGCACACATACCCATCTGGTCGCCCTTCACACGGTCGAAACCCTTCTGCGAGCCACTCAGTCCACGGAAAATGTTACCACCACCGATGACGATGCCTATCTGTACCCCCATCTCACTCACTTCCTTAATCTGGCGGGCATAGTCGCTCAGACGCTCAGGGTCAATACCGTAGCCCTGCTTTCCCATCAGGCTCTCACCCGACAACTTCAAAAGAATACGTTTAAATCTTGCCATAACCTTATATTTATATGATAAATGTAACTTCCTTAAAAGCGTAGCGCCGCACACGTCCTGACTCGTCACGCAGCAACAGATGGCCGTCGTCCTCCACGTCGACTATCTCAGCCATGAAAGCACCCTGCCCGTCGGCATACGGATGAAAGCCCTTGCGACGGTAGAGCTGGAGAAAATACTGTTCCTTTAAATCTTGCTCAGCCAGGTACTTCTCAAAATAGCGCAGAATGTCCTGCAACAGCTGTTCACGGTCTGTCTCATGCTCGCATATCTGCCATAGCGACACCGGATTGGGCGCGTCGCTGTGGAAGGTGCGCTGGTTGATGTTCAGTCCCACACCGATGATGCTGTCTCGAATCATCTGCCCATACAGCGTGTGCTCTATCAAGATACCACCAATCTTGCCGTTACGCCAGTAGATGTCGTTAGGCCACTTGATGCTCAAGTCGCCGATGTGCTGCCCCAAAGCCTCGATGATAGCCAGCGACACGGCCATCGAAATGAAAAACTGCTTGTTGGCGGGAACACCCTCAGGGTGTATCAGCAGCGAGAACAGCAGGTTCTTCCCACGCTCGCTCTCCCAGCGATTGCTGCCCTGCCCGCGTCCTGCCGTCTGGTAGTCGGCCACAACGGCTATATTTGCTGCGGATGACAACAGACTTTCTCGGACCGTCCGTGGTTGTCCGCTGTTGTCCGCAGCTTCATCACGCAACCAGCGGTTCGTAGAGTCAGTCTCGTCAATATATACAATTTTCCAGTTCACGATGGCAAAGGTACGAAAAAAAATTCGTACCTTTGCAACATGGAGCAAAAAAAAGACGAGCTGTACATGCGCAAAGCCTTGGCTGAGGCACAGCAGGCCTTTGAAGAGGGCGAGATACCTATCGGTGCTGTAGTGGTCTGTCAGGACCACATTATAGCCCGTGCCCACAACCTGACAGAGACCCTGCACGACGTGACAGCCCATGCTGAGATGCAGGCTATTACCGCTGCTGCCAACGAGCTGGGAGGCAAATACCTGACCGACTGCACGCTATACGTCACCGTAGAGCCCTGCACCATGTGTGCCGGTGCCCTTGGCTGGAGCCAGATACCTCGTATAGTCTATGGTTGCCGTGACGAGAAACGGGGTTATTCCGACTACGCGCCCCGCGCCCTGCACCCCCGATGCAGCGTTACCGGCGGCATCCTCGAGGAGGAATGCCGCCAGCTCATGCAAGACTTCTTCAAGCAAAAACGATAAACCGCAATGAAACGACTCCATCTATTCATCATAGTCCTATGGCTTCATATAGCCAGCCTGATGGCCATACCGGCTCATCCTGGCACCGCACAGGTGCTGCAACCCGACGGCACCAGCATCACCCTACGCCTCTGCGGCGACGAGTGGCAGCACTACGCCACCACAGTTGACGGCTATACCGTTGTGCAGAACCAGCAGGGCTACTATGTCTATGCCACCCTACAAGACGGCCAACTGGTGCCTACCACACAGGTGGCACACGACGCAGACCAGCGCACCGCTGCTGAGCAAGCCTGGCTGGCAGGAATACAGAAGCATCTTGCCGCCCCCATCCCCGACGACGTGCTACAGTTGCGACAGCAGTTAGCACAGCAACAGCAGCAAACCCTGGCACACCGACGCGCCGGCACCTACGACTACAGCAAGTTCAAGGGGCTCATTATTCTGGTGGAGTACAATGATCGGAAGTTCTCTCGCGAAGATTACAAGACCATCATCAGCGACATGGTAAACAAGGAGGGTTATACCGGCTACGACAACGAGGTCTATACGGGCAGCGTCTACGACTACTTCTACGACAACTCCGGGGGCAAGTTCAAGCCCCAGTTCGACGTGGCAGGGCCCTACACCATCAACTACAGCCAGTATGACCCCAACGGATACAAGAATGCCGGGCCTCTCATCCGGGCTGCCATTGAGGCTGCTGATGCCGACGTGGACTACAGCCTGTACGACGGCGACGACAACGGAAAGGTAGACCTTGTCTTCCTCCTCTTTGCTGGCCACAGCGCCAACTACGTCAAGAACGACCAGCGCCTGCTCTGGCCACACCGCTCCATCACCTCCGGCACCAAGGACGGCATTCAGCTTCGCGACTTCGTATGCGCCACCGAGCTCTATGGCATTGAAGGTGCCTTTGACCCACCCAGACTTGACGGCATCGGCACCATTTGTCACGAGTTCAGCCATGTACTGGGACTGCCCGACTTCTACGACACCGACTACGAGAAGAGTGGAGGGGAGAGCAACCACCCTAGCCGCTGGTCTGTCATGTCTCATGGCTGCTATCTCAACAGAGACCGAACCCCAGCAGGCTACTCCCTCTACGAGCGCTACTCCGTGGGCTTCATCGACGAGCCCGAAGTCATCAGCCAGGCAGGCAGCTACACCCTTGCTCCCCTGCCCCTCAGCCTGACGGGTTATCGTATCAACTCAGCTGTCGACGACGAGTTCTTCCTCTTCGAGAATCGCCAGAAAGGCGCCTTCCGGTGGGATGCCTATCTGCCCGGTAGCGGCATGCTGGTCCACCACGTCGACAAGACCAATCCCAAGGTATGGAGTCTCGCCTATAACTCTGTCAATGCCGACCCTACCCACAACTACTACAAGATAGTACGTGCCGGAGGAGAGAAGAGTGAGACTTCGCAAGACGGTAAGGAAATTATCTACCTGCATACGGCCTCCGATGTATTCCCCGGCTCCGACAACATCACCGAGCTCACCAACACCACCCCCACCTCCAACCTGCTGTCACACGCAGGGCTTGAGACCCCTTGGGTGCTGAAGAACATCCAGCAGACAACCGACGGACTGATCACTTTCGATGTAGAAAGCGCCAGCCAGGTGCAGGGCATCATCGAATTGCGCACCCCTGACACTACGTCAGACACGCCCCTCTACAACCTCCAAGGTCAGCGCGTCACTCCACAGCACAAAGGAATCCTCATCCAGCAAGGTCGCAAAGTGCTCAACACACGGTAAAATTGCTGTCCTGAAGGGGTTTTTGAGCCGGCCTCTGCCATACTTTGAGCCGGCCAAAGCCAATCTTTGAGCCGGCCAAAGCCAATCTTTGAGCCGGCCAATTACGACTGAAGGCTGCTCACTCGTAATACGAAGCGTCCTTTGTCGTAATGTAAACCAAGGTTTCATGCCGACAAACCCATCGTTTCTCGGTAGGTTTGTGGGAAGTACAACAGACAGCAAAAAAAAAGGTTACATGGTTACAACTGTAACCATGTAACCTTTTCGAAGATTATCGCACTACTTTCTTCACTACATTGCCCTGCTTCATGATAACCAGTCCGTGGTGGTCAGCCGTGACCTCACGTCCCTGCAGGTCGTAGTAGCGTACCGGAGCGTCGGCGTCAGCCTGTATGCCAATGGCCTGAATACCAGTAGTGCTGAACTCAAACGTCTTTTCCTCACTCCATTTAGAGTAGGTAGCCTCCTCGCCCAAAGTACGGACGCGATATACGTAGCGCTTGTTAATGGCCATATCCTTGAAGGAATAGCTGTTGGTTTCCGTCGTGTAGGTGGTAACCACCGAGGCACGCCTTGGACTTGCAGCCGCATTATTAATGCCCAACTGCTCTGCCGTCCAAATGCCGTCATAAATGCCCAAATAGTTCAAGTACATCTGAGAACTAGGAGCTATCTGGAACTGGAAGGCTACCTTACGCATATCCTTGAGATGGAGAACTAATTTCTGGTTTCCTGTGACCACGAAGTTAACAGGATCCATATTTATAGCATCCCTGATATATCCTCCCTCGTCAACATCGGCGTTGGAGACGCTGATAGAACCATTAACCGACGTTCCGCTTTTAACAACATCAACCCCCATCACCAAGGTTGCATTCGTTGACGAAGGTGTATACCACCAAGGAGTTTGCAATGTTCCTGTAGTAGTTGATGTTCCGAAACGCAACTTGTTGGGAGTGGTATATAGTTTGCTGCCTGTCCAATTGTTCAACCCGTAATCGCCCAGTTTGCTGCTGATATCGGTAAAACCTGCCGTTTTGCTCTCAAACTTTGCAAAGTCGAACTCACGCACCAATGCTTCCTCTGGTGTGGTAGCTGCCTTGTCGATGGTGGTCAGCTCTATCTCATAGCCCACAGCCCCGGTGACAGCAGGCCATGAAATGGTAAAACCATTCTCCGCAGCCTGTTCAGTTGCCTCACCTGGCGAAGGTGCTGCCAACTCGGGCCGACAAGCCACAAAGGAAACAGTCATAGCATTGACATCCTCCTTGATATTGTCGATGGCCTTGCTCATGAACTTCGTGCCGTCTACGTTATTATTAAATAAGGTGGCGGCAGGATCAGTAATATTGGTAAGCGAAGTGTTGCCTGTGACACCAGGATAGGGATCACCCGCCAGACTCTTCGCATTATATACTTTTTGTCCGTCAGCGGGAATGATGGTCATACGCTCATGACCAGGTGCAGCATTCACATCATTGGACTGCCATGCAGACTGGTCGTAGTCAACATGCACTACAAACAGACCATGTCCGTAGAGTCCCTTGTCAAAGCCCACAGGTTGACGGTTCTCCAATAGATAATACTCGTTCTTATTCTTATCGTTATAGAGCACGTATGCCTCTTTATTCGTAGCCAGCGGCTTCATATCGTTGATGCGGGTCATAGTGTTGATCTCCGTGGGTTCCATCCATCCTGAGAACCAGCGCTCATAGGCTGTATAGCCTGCAGGAGTTCGTGAGTTGTCGTTATAGCTACCATAATCCATGACATCCCACGGACCCATACCAAAGTTATTTCCTTCAGCTGAAGTATCATACATGTCGGGCAGTCCCAGACAGTGTGAGAACTCATGGCAGGCGGTACCAATACCGTCAAGGGTAGTTCCAGAAGCGCCAGCCAATTCTGAGGCACAGCCATATTTGTCGATGATAACACCATTATACTTTTGGGCAACACTCTCCCCACTAAGATACCACTCGTGCGGCCAGATGGTGCTCTCTTGGGCACCCTGAGCCTCTGCATAGCCTGCGTAGATAACAAATACCTGGTCTACTTCCTTGTCACCATCCCAGTCGTAATTGCGGAAGTCAACCTCTGCAGACGCAGCTATAACTCCCTCTGACACCATTGTCGCTGGATACGTATCATGGTGAACATTACCATTGGCATCGGTATAAGACTTTCCGTAATACGCCATCTCGCGCTTAGTGGTGTATGGACCCACCACGTCAAACTCTATCTCCAGCTGCCCATAGCTTTGCGCTTTGAAATAGTCTTTCACGGAACCTGCCATTCCATCACGGTTGTAACCTTCCTGATTGAAGAAAGCCGTAAAGGTCTCCTTGGGATTCTCCGTAACAAACGGTACATCGGGATACTGCATCAGAATGACCAGTCCACGATGCTTTCCTGTGGTAGTCGATGGGTCACCAATACGGTGTGCACGTCTGTTCTGTGCAGTCTGTGCCATAGCCAGACGCTGTTGCTTCATAGCTGTCCATTGCTCGCTGACCTGTTCTCGTGTCAGCTCCACCAGCTTGTCATTCACCAGCTGGAACGGGTTACCAGCCTTATCAATATAGTACGAGTAGTGTTCGTCGCCTTTCAGCGTCAGCTCAACAGTAGAGCCGTCGCTGAGGGTTACGGTCTTCTTGGCACCAGGTTTGGCAGGTACGGCCATCATCGTAGCCACCATCAGGAACAATGCGCTGACGGTAAGTAATAGTCTCTTTCTCATGTCACCAAAATCTTTTCTTGGCGCAAAGGTAAAGAGAAATTTCAAAATGGCAAAGAAAAAGGGCAGGAATTTATGTTCCTGCCCTAAAAGTTATTCGAAAAGAAGAATTAGAAACCCTTCTGGAATTTCTGCTTCTTAACCTTCTTCGAAGCAAGTTTCAGCATTTCAGCCTTGTCATGCTTAACAACCTCATGCCCCTTCACAGCATAGCTGTTCAGACGGTTAGCAAAAGCTGTAGCATTAGCACTTCTTCTGGCAGCAGCCTTCACACTAGCAGCAGCGGTGGGCAGCACAATCTTCAGCTGAGTCTCAGCTGTCGGATTAATACCAGAATAATAGTTCTTGGCGTCTGGTGTAGTGACTAGACCTTGATAGGTATACTTAACTTCTCCTGTCTCTTTATCTTTTACCGAGAATACTGGGAATGTCATCACTCCATCCTCTAACCATCCGAAGTAACCATACTGGTATAATGTTGCAAAATCGTAGCTCTGCAGAGCATAGCCACCATAGGTACCAGTTGCATAAGTAGACAAACCTGTCAGCTGAGCCTCGATGTAAACACCATCAGCAACAGTAGCATTCACCTCAATATCAGTAGGTGTGTAGTATGCGCTGTAACCCATGTATTCGGCAGCTCCCTGGAAGGCATTGACCAGACGGTACAAACCAGGCTCGTCGCTATTCTCCAGAATCTCAACTTCATAGGTCTGTGGATCGTAGGCTGTGTTCTCATCAGGTCCGAAGAAACTTGTCAGCAGGTTGTCGGTAAAGTAACCGATACCCAACGACTTCCAGGGATTAGCACCACCACCGTAGTACTCGAAGGCTGCCGAAGCAATAGAAGCGACAGTTCCCTCTGCGTCAAGAGAAACCACTACCATCTGAAGCTTGCCTGTCAGACCCTCAGCAATAGGAACATAGATGTTACCAGCCTCTACGTCAGTAGCCTCCAACTCACCGGCAGCGATAGCGTCAGCCACAGCTTCGGCGTCAGCATCGGCGCTGACAACTACAGCCTTCACATTCTTGGCATCGGCAGCAAGCTCCAAAGCACCAACGGCAAATACATTCTGCTGTGGATCGGTGAAAATACCGGCATAGGTGAGAGAGCTAATCGTGTAGTCAGCACGTACATATCCGTCAATATAGAGATACTCGTAACCAGCATTCCATGGACCCTCAGCATCGTAGTAGTAGACTGACAATGCGATGATACCCTTCTGGGTGTCGAAATAGCCCTTAGGTGCCTGAGCACTATAATTTGTGAAGTCAGCAATATAAATATTACCATACGTTGAGTGAACATAACCGGTAAAGGTCTCAGGAACGTATACTTCACCTGTTGAAGAATCATAGTTCATGATGAGCTCTACACCATTTCCCCATTTCTGAACCTTCAGCTGGTAATTGTTCGGAGAAGTCACGCTCTGGCGATACAGGAAGGGCAGATCGGGATCGTCACCGCTGAAGAAAAATCCACTATAGTAGTAGTCAGCAGTACCTGTTGAGTTCCACTTCTTCCACTCTGTCCAGTCACCCTCACGCTGTACTGTGATAGTGATAGTAGAGATCTGAGACTTGGTAATAGTATCAGCAGTAGCGATGTCAGCTTCGCTCAGCTTCAGTGTATAAGTATAGGGAACCTCTTTCTCCAGGTTGGCAGCCTTCACATTGATGGTTGCTGTACCCTGGCCGGCCTCGAAGTTGACAACACCATTGCCATCGTCGCTGAAGATACCTGCAGCGCTGGCTGTAGCCTCATACTTGGCAGCATAGGCTGCTGCCACATTGCCGCGAGTCACCACGACGGGAATAGTAGCTGTAGACTGCTCAACAGGTACCGACAACGCCTTTGAAGCGACATCAAAGGACACATTGTCCAGACCGGTATGATAGTATTCACCTTCCACATCAGTATTACAAGAGGTAAGACCTCCCATAATGGCAACGGCAAGACCTAAAAAATATTTATTGATTTTCATATTTCTTTTACTTTAATCTTTAATCTTGCTTATTATTACTTAATCAGGATAATTGCCAGTGGGGTTCTGGTCAGTTGACTCGTCCATGTTCTTGTTACCGTCGAACTCTGCCTTAGGAATAGTCAGCACCCAAGGATAGCTCTCAGGATCGTCAGTAGACATCTTAGGAATCAGCAAACCATTGGGCCAGCCCTCAGCTGTAGTGCGCTTGAAGCCCTGACGCAGACGACGGATATCGTACAGACGTCCGTACTCACCCCAGAGCTCAATACGACGCTGGTCAATGATGGCCTCACGCAGCGAACCGGTGCGCTCGCTGGTCAGCTTACCAAGACTAGTACCGGTCTTGGTGCAGTTGTAGTTCGGGTCGCGGGTCTGAACCATCGTGTTCAGATACTGCTGTGCTGCAGCTTCGTTGCCCTTCATACACTCCGCCTCAGCAGCAATGAGGTACATCTCCTCGATACGCATCCAGATGTAGTCACCCAGATAGGTCTGAATATCGCTGAAGTGGAACTTCTCCTGCTGATAGGGGTTATTCTCGTCTTCGGGATTCCACCAGCAACGGCGGCTGTCGGTCTCGCTCATCAAGCTGTAGGTAACAGAGTTGATCTTCTTAGGAGCACGGTCGTAACCGGCATACATAGAAGCCACTGCGTCCATGTGAGCAAACAGAGAGGCATAGATACCAGACTGGTCAGCAATAATGTTGGCACCCCACATCACGTTACCTGCGCTATAGGTGTTGATGAAGTTAGAGGCATTAGCCTTGAAAGCAGAAGCCTGTACGGGCTGGATGCTGTGCTGCTTCAGGTTGATGGCAGCCTCGGCAGCGGTAGCAGCCAGGTCCCAGTTCTCCATGGTCAGGGCGATACGAGCCTGCAGACCCAGAGCCACAGGATAAGTGATAAAGCTCTTATCCTTCTCCAAAGTAGTATTCAGACTCTTTGACAGGTACTCAACAGCCTTGGCAATGTCGGCGCTCATCTGCTGGTAAACCTGCTCGTTAGTAGCACGGGGCTGACCTGTGGTGGAAGCTGTTGTGGGCTCATTATAGATAGGTACACAGGGGTCGCTCTCATGTCCCTTATAGGTACGAGCGAAGTACTGCGCCAGCATCCAGTAGCTATATGCACGAACGCCGTAAGCCTGTCCGAGGATATAGAGACGGTCAACGTCTGTAATCTCCTCTTCTGTATCCATTGCAATCAAGTAGTTGGCATTGGCAATCCAAGTAAAGCCTGCATACCACAGGTCGTAAGAACGCCAAGCACCACTGGTATAACGGGCCTTCACATTGTAGGCTGCGTCGAACCAGAACCAACCAGAACCCTGTGCAGCCATGATATGGTCGTCACCCATGACGTCAGCGCAGAGATTATATGCAGAAATACCGAAGCACTGGTGGGTGTTACCCGTCGTAGACCAGCCGGAAGTGTACATAGAGCGGTAGATACCGTTCAGGGCAATCATTGCAGCATCATTGCTTGCTGTCATCGTCTGACCTGATACAGAGGTAGTAGGCGATGTCTCCAGCTGGTCGCTGCATGCGGTGGTCAGCGTAGTAATAGCTGCACCGATAACGAGATATTTAAATATATTTTTCATCACAGTAATCCTTTCTTTTAGAAGTTAATGTCAAGACCTATAGTAAAGTTCTTGTTGGCCACGTAAGAATAGTTTGTACCGACACCATGCAGGTTATACTGAGGATCCATACCCTTCAGGTGACTGAATACAGCAACGTTATCGAACGAAGCATAGAGACGTACGCTCTCAAGATAAGCTTTGCGGGCAAAGCGCTTGGGCAGTGTGTAACCCAGCGTGATGTTCTTGATAGCGAAGTAAGAGGCATTGACCAGATAGTTGCTGGTGGTAATCTCCTTAGATGCAACCTCTACACGAGGAATGTCAGTGATATCACCAGGATTCTGCCAGCGGCGCAGGATGTTCGAGTTCCAAGTGTTACCATAGTACAGGTTCATCATGGATGCTGTATAGCGTGAGTCTAAGATCTTACCACCGATAGAATAGGTAGTCAGGATTGAGAGGTCGATGCAGTCGAACAACTTCAGGTCGGTACCGATGCTGCCATAGAGGTCAGGAATACGGTCGCCCTCGAAGTAACGGCTTGCAGAAGCCTTGCTGTAGTCGGTAGTGATGTACTCGTTACGAGTAGTGCTCTCGACAATGGGGTTGCCGTCTTCACCGATAACAGGATTGCCCTCAGCATCCAACTGGTAGTTGTCTACGTCGTCGTAAGCCCAGTAGAGCTGCTTACCGGTTGCGGGGTCAACACCTGCAGAACGAGGCATGTAGAAGGTGTAGAGGGGATAGCCCTCCTTGATAATATAGTTACCACTGGCAATCTGGTCGGTCTCACCGGTCAGCTTCTGCACCTCGTTTTTCTGAGCAGTACCCATCCAGGTCATGTTCCAAACAATGTCCTTGGTCTTCAGCACTGTACCTGACAGCATGAACTCCCAACCCCAGTTGCGCATGTTACCAACGTTAGCATCGTAACCAGTGAAACCGGTTGACAGAGCCATCGGGTAGTTCAGCAGCATGTCCTTGGTCTTCTTGCTGAAGTACTCAATGCTGAAGCGCAGGCGGCTGTCAAACAGCGCACCCTCCAGACCGATGTTCAGCATACCGTTCTTCTCCCAAGAGATATCCTTGTTCTCCAGGGTAGAAACGAAGCCGCCGATACGGTTGGCGTTAGGATAACCCAGTGAGTAGAGATTCTGCCAAGCGTAGTAGCTGTCCAGTGCCTCGTTACCGTTCTCACCGTAAGAAGCCTTCAGCGACAGGTTGCTCACCCACTTCACGTCCTTCATGAACTCCTCGGCAGAAACACGCCAGTTGGCACCGAATGACCAGAACGTACCCCAACGGTTGTCCTTGTGGAAACGTGAGCTACCATCAGAACGCAGAGAAGCGTCGAAGTAGTACTTGTCCTTATAGTTATACTGTACACGGCCCAGCCAAGACTCAATGGCATGCTTGTTAGAATAAGAGTCTGCGTCATACAGTGTTGCAGCAGGGCGCAACTCGTCGATACCGTCGACGATGTTAGCCTTGGCAGCATACAGGTAACTGTACTTGTACTCATAGTACTCGTGACCCAGCAGGGCGCCAATGGTGTGGTCGCCGAACTTGCGGTTCCAAGTGAGCTGCTGACCGAAGGTATAGGTCTGATAGCGCTCTCCATACTTGTATACACGACCCAGAGCGTTCTTGGCATTACCATGATACTTGTTAGAAGTCTCAGTGGTAGAAGAGTTGATATAGTCAATACCCAGGTTGAAGTTGAGCTTCAGACCCTGTGCCCAACCGAACGACTCCTTGTCAGAACCGAAGGTCATGTAGGCACGTGCACTGGCATTGTCGTTGTTAGAGAACGACTTATCGAGTGACAGGTCTCCCAGAGAGTTGAAATCGTTAGCTACGGGACGACCAGTCTCACCATAGTCGTAAACGCGCTCGCCATTGGCATCCAGCACATCCTTACCCTCAGCATCCTTCAGATAGGTAGGATAGATAGGACCCATGAACTGAGCGGTGTACCAGGGGTTAGAGGTCTGAGTGTCACTATACTGATTATAGGTAGACTTCGTGTAAGCCAAGTTGGTGTTCAAACCAGTCTTGAACCAGTCAGTAACCTGAGAGTCTACATTGGCACGTGCACTGTAACGCTGGAAGCCAGTGTTTATCAGAATACCATTCTCGTCAACATAACCCAGAGACAGCATATAGTTGGTGCGGTCAGAACCACCATTGAGTGACAGGGTGTGCTCGTGACGCAGGGCACCCTTGTTGTAGATGCCGTCGTACCACTGGTCATCGTATGCTGACACAGCGTCAGGACGAATCTTGCCAGTAGCAGGATCAATGATAGTAGACCAAGTATAGTTCTTGAAGGGGTTGTACTGCTCAGGATTAGAGCTGCCACCCAGCGTAGTACCCAGGTCACCAATAGCAAGCATTGTAGCATCCTCACGGCTGTAGCCACTACCATACTGGTAGCTGTTACGCAGCGACTCGAAGCTCAACTGAACGAAGTCTTGCTGACTGACGGTCTCGTACTTGTCGACACCACGCCATGACCAACCCACGGTGTTGTGGAACTGTACCTGAGGACGACCTTCCTTACCCTTCTTGGTTGTGATGATGACCACGCCATTGGCGGCACGGGCACCATACAGAGCAGAAGCAGAAGCATCCTTCAGCACGGTCATTGACTCGATATCCTGAGGGTTGATAGCGCTAATGCTACCACCGTAGGGAACACCGTCAACCACATACAGGGGATTGTTGCTGGCATTGATTGAACCGAAGCCACGGATAACGACGCTTGAACCAGAACCAGGCTGACCACTACCACTGGTAGTCATCACACCGGTTACCTGACCGTCGAGGGCCTTGGTTACGTTGGTCACAGGACGTGAGGTAATCTTCTCACCACCGATAGCGGCAGCAGAACCTGTGAACGACGATTTCTTTGCCGTACCATATGCAACGACAATCACCTCATCAAGGGCCTTCTGGTCACTGGTAAGCATGATACGCATGTTAGGACGGGCACTTACTTCAATGGGCTCCATACCCACATAAGTAATACGAAGTGTCTTCTTGCCAGCAGGAACTGTCAGCGAGAAATGACCATTAGCATCCGTTACAGTACCGACACTCGTTCCCACAACAAGAACGGAAGCACCGATAACCGGCTGACCGTCTTCCTGAGACGTTACGGTACCGTTAACTTTCGTCTGGGCCATAGCCATTCCTACCATGAGGAAAAGACAGGCCAGAAGCATTGTTAATCTTTCTTTCATAAATCTCTCGTTTTGTTATTATTGAATTAATTAAATTATGTTTGCGTACATTATTATAAAAAAGAGCGCTTAGGCTCACACTTTGTTTTTTTATGTTAAATTTTACCTCTGCGGGAGAGGTGTGGACATGCCAACGCACATCCAAAAGTCCGTGCAAAGATAGCACTTACTTTTCTAAAAAACGAATAAATTTATAAAAAATGCACATTTTAGTGCAAGAAATTAACAAAAGAGCCCCTCCACTACCCTTTTTATGTGATATTTTGCTAAAAAGTTTGCATTTTGTTAAAGGACGACCCACAGAAGCGTCAACAGCTCAAGGCACAGCATGCCAAAGGCACGATGTGTGGAACCTTCAAAAATAAATCTATAGGAAGTCCCAAATTTTACTTACATCTCTACACTATTCTCTTAATACATTAATATACAATTATTTGCATAATGTATGCTGCATGCATAAGGATGCATAAGCATACATTATTTTCAAGATACTTCAACAAAACTGACACAAGAAACAGCCTTTTGAGTTTCTCGGTAACAAAGTCATAGTTTCTCGGCACCAAACCACCAGTCACTCGGCATTAAACTCCCACTCATGTACCGATTGATTTCTATTGAGAAAAAGCGTGTATAGATGAATATACATACACCACCTGTATACATTGTATATTTATTTGTATAACAAGTAATTAAAAAGAAAATGTAGGCATGTATGCATAAATATAGCACTACTTTTAGAAACAGAAATTATCAGATAAATACGTCTACGAGACATTCAAGAAACCTATCAAACACGCATCAGATGCGCTATCAGCATACGGTTTGCAGCCTCAATACTATGGTCATCTATCGCTTGCAGGTAGACTTGAGTGGTGTTGGGAGAGCTGTGTCCGAGGGCCTTGGAGATGACTGGCAGGCTGACGTTGGAGTGATAGGCCGTACTGGCCCATGTGTGGCGCGCGACGTATGAGGTCAACTTGCGCTGGACGTTCGCAAGTTTTCCCAAGTGCCTGAGATGATGGTTGTAACGTGCACGGCCTGCTTCATACCCCTTTCCCATACCCATCCCGTCACCATCGTTGAGGATTGGAAAAACATAGGGACTGCCGGCTACATGGTAGCGGTTGATAATCCTCAACATGGGAGGTTCCAGCTTGACGCAAACCCGTTGTCCCGTCTTGTGTCGTCTATAGTCGATATAACCATTCTTTATTTGTGTTTCTCGCAAATGGGCGATGTCAACAAAAGGCATCCCGAGGGCATAAAAGCTGAAAAGGAACAGGTCGCGGGCAAACGACAGGGAGGATTGACTAGGCAGGGTGAGTTGTCGCAGACGGCTGACGTCCTCTATCGAAAGGGATCGCTTCTCTGTGCGCTCTTTCCCCGTAAAGACGTTGTTAAAGAGCCTTTGGCTGTCAGCCTCCGGCTGTATCTTGTTGATAAGCGACCGCAGAGAACGCATGTAGCAGGAAATGGTATTCAGCGAAATACCTTTTTCTGTAAGCCATCGTTGATAGCCTTCCATCAGTTGTGGGCTTATATCTTCTATTGCCAAAGGGCGTTTTGTGTAACTACTGAATGAGCGCAACGCCGTCTGATAGTTGTCAATGGTACTTTTGGCCCTTATCCCAACCAACGATTCGATACTGTTAAGAGCAGCCTGGCAGAAATCCAGCTTTCCTTTGCTTTTACGCGTTTGCCTATTTCTTCCGAAAAGACTGAAAGTAAAATGGATAGACAATTTAATCATAGGATATTGTTTTAGTGATTACTTGGGCAAAGATATACAATAAAAAAAAACACCTCTCCCGCAGAGGTGACATTTAACATAAAAAAACAGACGTGAGCCTAAACGCTCTTTTATAATAATGTACGCAAACATAATTTAATTTATTCAATAATAACAAAACGAGAGATTTATGGAAAAAAGACTAACGATGTTTTTGGCCTGCCTTTTCCTGAGTGTAGGAATGGCTCTGGCCCAGACAAGAGTCACAGGAACCGTCATCTCTGCCGAAGACAACCAGCCGATTATCGGTGCTACCGTCTTGGTGCAGGGACAGAAGACCGGTACCGTGACCGATGCCAATGGTCACTTTACCATTTCGGTGCCTTCGGGCAAGAAAATCCAAGTAAGCTACATCGGTATGGAGACCGAAACCGTAACGCCCAAGAACGGCATGACCGTCACACTGCGTAACAGTGCAGAGATTGAGGAGGTTGTCGTAACGGGTATGCAGAAGATGGACAAGCGCCTGTTTACGGGTGCAACGTCAAAGCTGGATGCTGAAAAAGCCAAGCTGGACGGTGTGGCTGATATTTCACGTTCGCTGGAAGGTCGCGTAGCTGGTGTGTCCGTTCAGAACGTATCAGGCACCTTCGGTACAGCTCCTAAGATTCGTGTCCGTGGTGCTACGTCTATCTATGGTTCTTCAAAGCCCCTGTGGGTTGTTGATGGTGTAATCATGGAGGATGTGACTGAGGTTGATGCCGATGCCTTGTCTTCGGGTGATGCCGAAACCCTGATTTCATCGGCCATTGCAGGTCTGAACGCAGACGATATTGAGTCGTTCCAGATTCTGAAGGACGGTTCTGCTACCTCCATCTATGGTGCCCGCGCCATGGCTGGTGTGATTGTCGTAACAACGAAGAAAGGTAAGCAGGGACAGACCCGCATCAACTATACTGGTGAGTTCACCATGCGTCTGAAGCCCTCTTATTCTAACTTCAACATCATGAACTCACAGGAACAGATGGGTATCTATCAGGAATTGGAAAACAACGGTTTGATTTCTTTTGGTCGCACCTATCGCTATGCCAGCAGTGGTGTTTACGGAAAGATGTACCATCTGCTGAACACCTACGATCCCATCACCGGAACTTATGCCTTGGCAAACACCCCAGAGGCAAGAAATGCCTATCTGAGAGAGGCTGAGATGCGTAATACGGACTGGTTCGATGAGCTGTTCTCAAGCTCTATCATGCACAACCATTCTATTTCGATGTCTACAGGTACAGAGAAGGCCCAGTACTACACATCGTTCAGCTACATGAATGACCCAGGATGGACTGAAGCTTCAAAGGTGGAGCGATTCACAACCAATATCAATGCCAACTACAACATTTCCAAGAAAGTTTCATTAAACTTGATTGGTAATGCAAGTTATCGTAAGCAGAAGGCACCCGGTACTACAAGCCAGAGCAACAATGCAGTGACCGGTGCTACCAGTCGCGACTTCGACATCAACCCTTACAGCTATGCACTGAACAGTTCACGTACACTGGACCCCAATGCATTCTATGTACGTAACTATGCTCCGTTTAACATCCACAACGAGTTGGCAAACAACTATATGGATCTGGATGTGGTAGACATGAAAATCCAAGCTGAGTTGAAATACAAGCCTATCCGTCAGGTGGAATTAGCTGCTTTGGCATCATACAAATACTCTGGAACCACTCAAGCCCACAGTATACGAGAGAACTCTAATCAGGCCATGTCGTTCCGTGCCATGGACGATGCTACCATGCGTGACGCCAACCCGTGGCTATACACAGACCCAGACGATGCCAACTCGCTGCCTATCAGCGTCTTGCCTAATGGCGGTTTCTATAATGAGACAAAGTATAAGATGAATAACTGGAGTCTCCGACTGACCGGAAGCTACAACGATGCATTCAATAATGATACACACATTGTGAATCTGTTCGCTGGTATGGAGATTAACAATACAGACCGTAACCGCAGCCACTTTGAAGGTATAGGTATGCAGTATGACATGGGCTTCCTGCCTAACTACGATTATCGCTACTTCAAACAGTCAAGTGAGCAGAATGCTGATTACTATGGACTGTCTAATAGCTATGGGCGTGAGGTGTCATTCTTCGGAACAGCCACTTACTCTTATAAAGGACGATATATTATCAATGGAACTGTTCGCTACGAAGGTTCTAACCGTTTGGGCAAGGAAACCAGTGCCCGTTGGTTGCCAACCTGGAACGTATCTGGCGCATGGAATGCCCATGAGGAGCCATGGTTCCACAATACTTTCAAGAATGTACTGACTCATGCCACCCTGAAAGCCTCTTACTCTCTGACTGGTGACAAGCCTGCTACCAACAACGCACAGGTTATCATTCAGAGTTATAACCCTTGGCGTCCATTCGCCAATGTCAAGGAGTCCGGACTGGAAATCTATGATTTTGCCAACCCCGATTTGACCTATGAGAAGAAGCATGAGTTCAACTTGGGTATCGACCTCGGTTTCTTTAATAACCGTATTAATGTGCAGTTCGACTGGTACAAGCGTAACAACTACGATTTGATTGGTCCGCGTGTACTTAACGGAACCACTGGTACGCTTCGCGACTATGCCAACGTTGCTTCTATGCGTTCACATGGTGAAGAACTGAGTATTTCTACCAAGAATATCGTCAACAAGGACTTCCAGTGGAGCACAGACTTCATTTTCTCTCATGTGAAGACCAAGGTAACTGATCTGGAAAGTCATACACGTGTCATGAGCATGATCAGTAATGGTGGTTTCACCATGCCTGGCTATCCTTATCGATCCCTGTTCTCTATCGATTTCAAGGGACTGAATGAGAATGGTATCCCCACTTTCATCAATACAAACGGCGACCTGACCACCAGTGATTTGGATTTCCAGTCATACGACACAGATTATCTGATTTATGAAGGTCCAACAGACCCGACTGTTACTGGCTCGTTGGGTAATACCTTTAAATACAAAGGCTTCACACTGAACATTTTTGCCACATACTCATATGGCAATGTAATTCGCCTTGACCCGTCGTTCGCCGCTTCTTACTCAGATTTGGACGCTATGCCCAAGGAGTTCAAGAACCGCTGGACTATGGCTGGTGACGAGAAATTTACAGATATTCCCGCTATTGCAGACTTGCGCATGCTGCAGAACGACTCGCGTTTGTCTTATGCCTACAATGCTTACAACAAGTCTACAGCACGTGTGGCAAAGGGTGACTTCATCCGCATGAAGGAAATATCTCTGAGCTATGACTTCCCCAAGAAGTGGATTGCTCCGTTGCACCTCAATAGTCTGAGTGCCAAACTGCAGGCCACCAATCTGTTCCTGATTTACTCAGACAGCAAGCTGAACGGTCAGGATCCTGAGTTCTTCAACACTGGTGGTGTTGCCGTACCTATGCCTAAGCAGTTTACCTTCACACTGCGTGTTGGACTTTAATATATAAGTAAAAAGTAAAAAATAAATGATTATGA
This sequence comes from Prevotella sp., assembly GCA_017389705.1. Lineage (GTDB taxonomy): Bacteria > Bacteroidota > Bacteroidia > Bacteroidales > Bacteroidaceae > Prevotella. The sequence continues at coordinate 8,375 of JAFPEE010000257.1, read as the reverse complement.
AGAAATATATAGGATTTTCAATCATTGCGCTAAGCATGGGACTGGCTTCCTGCAACGACTATTTGGACAAACTGCCTGATGATCGTGCAGAAATAGACACAGAGAAGAAGGTAGCGCAATTCCTGGTATCCGCCTATCCCGGACGTTCTGCTGACTACGTCATGGAACTTGCCTCTGACAATGTGCAGGACAATGGTGCCCAGTTCACGGCACAGGACTACCAGACATACATCTATAATTGGCAACCTGTACTGACCACCAGTTGGGAGAGTACCCAGTGGATATGGAATTATCACTACATGGCAGCAGCTGCAGCCAACCAGGCACTGGCAAGTATCGGTGAACAGGGCAATCCTGCAAGTCTGAACGGATGTCGTGCAGAGGCTCTGCTGTGCCGTGCCTATGCCATCTTCCGTATGAGCAATGTTTTCTGTATGGCTTATGATCCCACCAAAGCAGACAAATATGTGGGACTGCCTTACCCGAAAGCTCCTGGCGTAAGTGTGGCAGAGCGTGGAACATTGCAAGAGTTGTATGAGAATATCAACGCAGACATCGAAGAAGCACTTCCTTTGCTGAACGATGCTCACCTGGTATCACCAAAGTATCACTTCAACAGCAAGGCTGCCTATGCCTTCGCAGCCCGCTTCAATCTTTATTTCCACAAGTACGACAAAGCTATCCAGTATGCCACTGCCGCCATTGGCAGCAATCCACTCGGCGTTTTGCGTAACTATGCACAGTATCTGACTCTGGCTGGTGTTGATGACATCAACAACGCTTATGTTGCTGCGGCAGAGCCTGCAAACTTTTTAATGGTAACTGCAAACTCGTTGATTGGTCGCGCACAATACTCTTCCAGTTGGAGACGCTATGCTACCCACTATGATATCTGGTTGCAAGAGTTGACTCGTGCTCCTGGCATGCCTTGGGGTTCTGGTTCTACTAACAACACGCTCTACATGTCGCACAATCTCTATGGCGGAAGCAATGAGTCAGTGTACATGCCTTACATGGTAGAGTTCTTTGCCGTAACTGACAAGGTTGCCAATACGGGTACACCCTACATTGTCGACGTTGTGTTCAATGCTGACGAGACATTACTGGTGCGTGCCGAGGCATACACCCTGCAAAAGAATTACGCAAAGGCACTTGAGGATATGAACTATTGGGTGACCAGCCACTGCGCTTCTACATACGGAACGGGTGTGCGTCCTACCTTGACAGAGGAAATGATTAACAAAACCTTTGACAAGATAGATTATACTCCAGAGGTTGTCACGACTACCAAAGAACGTACACCGAAAAAACACCTGCAGCCCCAAGGATTCACTGTTGAGAGTGGAACACAGGAGAACTTTATCCAAATGGTATTACACATGCGTCGTCTGCAAACATGGCAGCAAGGTCTGCGTTTCCAAGATTTGAAACGCTATGGCATTGCATTCAGTCACAATATCAGTGGTGGAAATCCCATTGTGTTCAAAGCTGGTGATTCACGAGGTGCATTCCAAATTCCACAGGATGCTATTGAGGCTGGTATAGCACCTAATGTTTATGAGGATGCCAATACTTCTGCTCAAGACCCTGATGAATTACAGGAAAGGGGAATACGCTTCTAAAGGAATAATACAAACGAACAAACAGAGAACAGTTATGAAAAAAACAATATTATCACTACTGAGCATGTTGGCACTGGTAGTCTTGGTGACCTCATGCAAGAGCGACGATGTTTCCAGTAAGAGCATTTTCAAAACTGAGGAGCAGCCCAAGAATGAGTTTGATACATGGCTCTATAAAAATTTTACACTGCCTTATAATATCGAGTTCCGCTACCGCTACCAAGATAGCGAGACTGACAACTACTATAATGTCGTTCCTGCTGACCCGGAAAAGGCAAAGGCACTGGCCATTTTGGTCAAGGAATTATGGATTGGAGCCTACGAGTCCGTTTTTGGACCGGAGTTTATCAAGCAATACGGACCTAAGGTGTATCAACTTTTGGGTTCCCCTGAGTTTAGCTCAAATGAGAGTATCGTCTTGGGATATGCTGAAAGTGGTGTAAAGATAACCTTGTTCCGTGTCAACGAGATAGATGTGGACAATATCTTTGTCAACACCACGGATGCCTTCCGCGATCACTATGCACTTCCGATGGACCTGAATCATTGGTTCTTCCACACGATGCACCATGAGTTCTGTCATATCCTAACCCAAACGAAGGATTATCCTACTGACTTCCGTGAAATATCTGCCGGTCACTATCATACCAGCGACTGGGTAAACGTAAAGGATGCCGATGCACCGAAGGAAGGTTTCGTTACAGGCTATGCAAGCGGTGAGTATAACGAGGACTTCGCAGAGGTGTTCTCAACATACGTGACTTCCACCGACAAGGTATGGAACCAGATACTGAATGCTTCACGTATTGTGACAGGTTCAACGACAAAGACTGACAAAGACGGTAATCCTGTTTACAAACTGGATGCCGACGGCAATAGGATTATCAAGGACTACTTGTATGACCAGGACGGCAACCGTCTTGTGCAGCTGATTGACGGCAAGTTGTATTATGCCTATGAGTATGAAGTGGAAACGATTGACACCTACGATGACACCTACTACAATATGATTATCCAGAAACTGGACATGGTCAAAGACTACATGAAGGATAGTTGGGGTATCAACCTTGACGATTTGCGCAATGAGGTTCTCCGTCGTACAGAGAATGTATATAACCTGGATTTGAAAACCCTTAAATAACACTACAAGCGTATGAAAAAGATTTTGAATATTCTATTGATACTGGCTCTTTCAGTAATATATACATCTTGTAGCAACGAGGTGGACGATGTATTCGACAAGTCTTCTGCCCTGCGTATGCAGGAGGCTTTGAAGAACTACAAAGCCGTATTGACAGCTCCTGCCAACGGTTGGCTGATGGAGTATTATGGTAATACAGACTACGGTGGCTACAATATGTTTGTCAAGTTTGGCGAAGATAACAATGTGAAGGTCGCCAATGAAGTCTATGGAGCAGGAAATTCTGCCACTTCCCATTACAAGTTGGAGCAAAGTGGCGGTGTTGTCCTCTCGTTTGACGAGTTCAACGAGGTTTTCCATTTCTTCTCTGACCCCGATAACAAGTTAGAAGTCGGTGACAAAGGCAAGGGGATGGAAGGTGACTTGGAGTTCCGCATCATCTCGGCTACGGCTGACAGTGTTGTGATGACAGGCAAGAAGCATGGTACCAAGATTGTCATGACTCCGGTTAAAGCAGACACCGATTGGGATTCTTACCTTGCTAAGGTAACTCAGGCAGAGTCTGATATGGCTTTTGCTTCATATTTCTTCAATGTCGGTGACGAAGTCGCTGAAGTCAGCGCCTCATATCACATGCTGACATTCACCTACACCACTGAGGATGGCGAATTGGTAACCGTTGACGCTCCCTACATCCTGAGACCTGATGGATATCATCTCTATAAGCCTGTCACTGTACTTGGTAGGACGATTACCGATTTCACATACAAAGGCGGTGATGATTATCTGTTTACCACCAATGATGCTGAAGCCGTCATGAGAGGCTATGTCATGCCGCTGAGCGAGGCATTCCTTACTGGCAACTGGTATATCAGTTACGCCAACATGTGTGACGCGATGAAGGAATACTGGGACTATGCAGCTCCTGGACATCTGGCGGTAGAAGGTGAGACCATCGGTTACGCTTATTACTCAAGCGGTGATCTTTATGTAAGAAGTGGTAACTACTGGTCTGGCTTTGACATGGCTCCTGAGGCTCTGTCCGATACTCAGATCAAATTGACACTTACAGGTTGGGCTGGTTCAAGTGCACAGCAAGGTAATGCAAGTTACTATTGGGCTAGTAAGTCAGATGATGGCGTTTACTATTTCCGCTACTTCATCTCACCACTCTCAGGTACTTATAACATGGAGGCAAACGATGTTCGCAACCCGACTATGATTAAGCTTACTGATGTTGAAGATCCTACATATTACTATGTGTTGACAAAGCAGGCATATCCTGCTACACAAGGTATGAAATAAAGGTCGTTTCATCCTAAAGACTAAGAAGCTCAGGGCAGGAATCTCAACGATTACCTGCCCTGAATGTTTTTGCACGTTTTGTTGGTAGTTTGAAAAAGAATAACTATCTTTGCACAGGACTATGAGAAAGATTATCAATTTATGGATGATAGCGTTGTTGCTGACAGGATGCAGCAAGGATGACGGTGACAGCAATGCTATCATGCTGACCACAACGTCAGTGGAGTTGTATTCTGTAGTAAACAACACGAATACAGTGACCATAACGACCACCGACAGGTGGACTGCCACCTGCAATGCCCAATGGGTGACCTTCTCGCCCAAAAGCGGAGAGGCTGGCACGCATACCATCACCGTCTCGACCACGGAGACAAACCGCACCAAGGCGATTAGGACTGCCCAGCTGGAGATTAGTTCCAACAGCACGCGCAAGTCCATCACCATCAAGCAACGTGACGACTATGCCGTCTTTGACAAAAAGAACATCAACGTGCCTGCCGAAGGGGCTACGCTGAAGGACATCACCTTCAAAACGAATCTGGAACAGGACCAGCTACTGCTCTACTCATCAGCGGGCATTGACGAGTGGATTGTTTTCGGTTCATCCAATAACGCTCCGACAAGAGCCGCGTACAACATGATTCTGAACTCCATAACCGTGAAGGCCAATACGGAAAAAAGTGCACGTGAGGCAGCTTTTATTCTCGGCATGGAGGGCAAGAACCAAGAGGTGCTGTTTCTGGATACCCTCTTCATCCATCAGGAGGGCCGCAGCAGCGACTACCGTTCGACGGACTTCTCTGCCGACGGCAAGGTGACACAACTGAACAAGGCCACCATCGGACGCGGCATTCCCATCGTGCTGATGGGTGATGCCTTCATTGACCTGGAGATTGCCGACGGCACCTATATGGAGGTGATGAACCAGGCGATGGAAAACCTGTTCAGCGAAGAACCCGTCAAATCTCTGCGGGACTATTTTGACGTCTATGCCGTCACTGCCGTCAGCAGTCAGGACACGCCGGGCAGCAATTACTCAACCACATTCAGCACGGTACCACACACCAATGACACGGGCATTGATGCTGACGAAGACAAAGTACTGGAATATGTGAAGAAGGTCAAGGGCATCGACGAAAACCGGACGCTGGCAGTGGTGATTCTGAACACAAACCTGCACAAGGGCGTCACGTACATGTATGCCGACAGCAGAAGTAATACCAGCTATGCCGTTGCCCTCTGTCCCATCATAGAGAACCTTGAGAGCGAAATGTTCCACGAGGTATTAGTGCACGAAGCCATCGGCCATGGTCTGGGCAAGCTGGCCGATGAGTATGTCAACTCCGAATACGGATCGGCCACGGAGAAAGACATCAAGACCTTGAAACAACAGCAAGAGCAGTTCGGATGGATGCTGAACGTTGACTCGGAGCAGGAAACTGACAAGGTGCTATGGAGCCGGTTCCTGTCCGACAGCCGTTACCGTACTGAGAATCTGGGCATCTACGAAGGTGGGGCTACCTTCTATAAAGGAGTGTTCCGCTCGTCAGAGAACAGCATGATGAACAGCAACGACTCACCGTTCAATGCCCCCAGCCGTCAGATTATATATAATAAGGTCATGAAACTGGCACTCGACCAAGAGCCCGGCTACGACGAGTTTACTGTCTTCGATCAGGCCCACCAGCCGACGACGTGGGTCTACAAAGCTATCACCCGACAAGGCGGCAGACAAAACGCGGAGATACCGTTGGCACCTCCGCGTATCATCTATCGCCGTTAAGTGTTTACTTCACCTGAATGACCAGATAGCGGCTGGTAGACCAGAACTGTGAGGGGTTTTCGATGCGCAGGATGTACTGTTTGTTAGCATCCTGCTCAAGGCGGTAGCTACCCGTAGGATGGTCTGTAAGCAGCTTGGCAGAGCGGCTATACAGCTTAATCTCCTTGTCAACACGGATATCTATCTTGGTGAAGTAGTCCTGGTTGAAGTTAGAGCGCAGCACCTCGCCATCGGCAATGATGCGCTGCTCTTTCAGCTCATTCTTGGTACCAAAGACGAACCAGGCGGTGTGGAGCTGTTTGTCCTGAGCAGAGATCGTTTGTGACTTCTGGGTGGTCTCCTCTGCCAGGTTAGCCACGTCGGTCTTGAGATCTGACACCTGTGTGGTGAGCTCGTCAATCTGCACGTTCTTAGCCTCAAGTTCGGCTATGAGGGACTTAATCTGGGTGTCCTTCTCCTCCATCTGACGGGTCAGGTTGTCAAGGGTACGACGCAGCTGGTCACTCTTGACGGAGCTCTGACGCAGCTGGTTGCGCAGCTTGTTGATGAGCTCGCGGTTCTGCTGCATGGTCTGCTGGATGAACTGCATATTCTCCTGGATGCGTTCCTTCATGCTGGCACCCTCGCCCTGACGGGCCACACTGACACGGTCCTCGGCGGCATTGATGGAACGGAAGCCTTCTTCAATGTCGTTCATGGTGGATATCATGTCATTGATTTCATTGTCTTTCTGGGCAATGATACGGTTGAGCGAATCGACCTCCTGGGTCATCAAGGGATCGACGGTCTGCTGACTCTTTTGGTTGCAGGCGGCCAGGGCCGTCATGCACATTACAAATACAAATAGCTTTTTCATGTCTTTTCTTATTTTAAATGTATTATTTCATATTTAGCGAAGCGCCAGCCACGACGATGACGAACTCGCCTCGTGGCTCGTGCTCTGTAAAGTGGGCTATGGCCTCGGCCAGCGTACCACGCACGCTTTCCTCGTGCACCTTGGAGATCTCACGGCAGACGCTGACCTGACGCTCTGGGCCAAACACCTCGCTGAACTGCTGCAGCGTCTTGAGCACACGGTAGGGCGACTCGTAGAAAATCATGGTGCGTTCCTCGCTGGCCAGGCTCTGCAACTTGGTCTGACGTCCCTTCTTCTGAGGCAGGAAGCCCTCGAAGCAGAAGCGGTCGCAGGGCAGGCCACTGGACACCAAGGCTGGCACAAAGGCAGTGGCTCCAGGCAGAGTCTGTACCTCTATGCCGGCACGGACTGCCTCGCGGACCAGAAAGAAGCCTGGGTCGCTGATGCCCGGCGTTCCCGCATCGCTGATGAGTGCTACTGTTTGACCTGCCTGCAGGCGCTCTACTACAGAGGCACTGGTGCCATGTTCATTGAACTTATGGTGAGACACTAGATGCTGTTTGATGTCGAAATGCTTCAGCAGGATGCCCGACGTACGAGTATCCTCTGCCAGCACCATATCGGCCTCTTTCAGGATGCGAATGGCCCGCAGCGTCATGTCCTCCATATTACCCACTGGTGTGGGAACGATGTACAATATGCCCATTTCGGCTGCAAAATTACAAAATAAGTGAGAGAAAAGAAAAGAAAATTTGAATTATTTCGTAACTTTGCAGCATGATGACAGATAACCATTCGGGCGAAGCGCACCGCCCTGGCAGAATAGAAGTTGTGTGCGGCTCTATGTTCTCGGGTAAGACGGAGGAGCTGATACGCCGTCTTCGACGTGCCCAGTTTGCCAAGCAGAAGGTGGAAATCTTCAAGCCAGCCATCGACACGCGTTACAGCGACGAGGAGGTGGTGAGCCATGACCATAACGCCATTCCCTCTACCCCACTCGATTCGTCGGCCAGCATCCTGCTGCTCTCCAGCGATATCGACGTAGTGGGCATTGACGAGGCCCAGTTCTTCGACGACGGACTGGTGGACGTCTGTAACCAGCTGGCCTATCGCGGAGTTCGCGTCATCATTGCAGGCCTCGACATGGACTTCCGTGGCATTCCGTTTGGCCCCATGCCGGCGCTGTGTGCCATAGCCGACGACGTCACCAAGGTGCACGCCATCTGTGTCAAGTGCGGTAACCTGGCCTATGTCAGCCATCGTACCGTACAGAACGACAAGCGCGTTTTGTTGGGCGAGACACAGGAATATGAGCCTCTCTGTCGTGACTGTTACCAGAAAGCGATAGACGAAGAAAAGGTCAAAAATGAAAAAACATCCCAATAAATTTGGCTATTCCAAATTTTATCTGTAATTTTGCACCCGCTTTGTAAGAAGCAAATAGTTTCAAACTATGAAGAAGATCCGCTAGCTCAGTTGGTAGAGCACAACACTTTTAATGTTGGGGTCTTGGGTTCGAGCCCCAAGCGGATCACAAGAAAAGAGCCCCCCAAGCGGGTCACCAAAGAAAATCAGTCGGATGTTTGTACATTCGGCTGTTTTTTTGTACCTTTGCAGACAAAAATAAAAAAAGGATATACAAAACATGTCAGAAAAGAAGTTTAAACG
>JAFPEE010000027.1 GCA_017389705.1 Prevotella sp. | reverse complement strand
CTTGATACAGGTGAACTTGACTTCCTTGCCCGAGGGGGTCTTGAAGGTGTCGGTCTGGCGCTGCTGGGCGTGGCTGTCGACGACGCCGAGGAGGCAGCAGAACAGGGAGGTTAGGAGTAGCTTTTTCATTTTGTTATTCATCTGTTATTCGTTTTTTCTCAATGACGTATCTCTGGTAGTAGGTGATGAGCAGGGTGGTCATGGGCAGTGCAATGACCATGCCGAGGATGCCCAGCAGTGCTCCCCATATAGAGAGCGAAAGGAGGATGATGGCTGAGCTGAGTCCCATGACGTGGCCCATGATTTTCGGTGTGAGGATGGTGTCCTGGATAGTCTGTACGACGGCGAAGACGATGATTGCCCCGAGCATGATGACCCAGAAGCTCTCTCCGGTGTCGGCTGCCTTGACAACAGCGAGCAGGACGGTGGGTATGAAGCCCATGAGCTGGAGGTAGGGTACCATGTTGAGCAGGCCGATGAACATGCCGAGGCCGATGGCCATGGGGAAGTCGATGATGAGGAAGCCGATGCTGAAGAGCACGCCCACGCAGAGCGCCACGCAGCCTTGTCCGCGGAAGTAGAGGTTCATGCCTTGTGTGACGTCGCCCACGAGCTGTATGGCAAAGTGGCGGTAGCGCACGGGCAGCAGGTCTACCCAGCCGCTGGTAATCTTCTCGTAGTCTAATAATATAAATAAGGTGTAGAGCATCACCATCGTGAGGGAGAAGAGGCTGGAGAGGATGCTGACGGACTGTGAGATGACGTCCCAGGCCTTAGGCACGCCCTGCTTGACGGCGTCGATGAAGCCTTCTTGTGTGATGATGGCTTTGATGTTTTGCTTGGTGACGTTGTCGTGGATGAAGTCTTCGAGCATGTCGGGGATGTTGTTGAGTGACTCGTTGTTGGAGACATAGGCCACAATCAGGTCTTTCACTCGTCCGCCTTCCTCAATGATAGGAGGTATCATGACGAAGAAAAGTCCTGTGAGTACGCTTCCGACGACGATGAAGGTAAGCAGGATGCCCACGATGCGGAAGCGTAGCTTGCACTTGTACTGGAAGAACTTGACAAGGGGGAACAGGAGATAGGCGATGAGCCACGCCAGGAAGAAGGGCAGGAGCACAGCGCTAAGCCTGTTGAGCAGCATGATGATGCCAACAATGACGACTACCGTCAGGAAGCCTCGGATAAAACTGTCGAATGTAATCTTCTTTTGTTCCATAATGTTAGACCTTTTGCCAAGTTTTACTCGGCAAAGATACGAAATAAAGTGAAAAATGAAAAGTGAAAAGTGAAAAATTTGCCACCGCTATACTTGTTTTACCAAAAAAGTCGTACCTTAGCGGGCATGAAAATAGAACCGATAGCTTTTTTCCGTTCGCCGTTTACATCGAAATTCGGTATCCCGAGGCAGAGTGGCATCGTGAATGAGGTGCGAGGAAGGATAGAATTCGTAGAGGGTTACGCTAAGGCTGAGGCACTGCGTGGTCTGGAGGAGTATGACTATGTGTGGCTCATCTGGGGGTTCTCGGAGAATGTGGACGCTGAGAAGCATCCTACGGTGCGCCCTCCGCTACTGGGAGGCAACGAGCGGATAGGAGTGTGGGCAACACGCTCGCCGTTCCGTCCTAACAACCTGGGACTCTCGTCTGTGCGCATAGCGAAGGTGGACTTCGGCGGACCTTGCATAGAGGTGCTGGGGGCTGACCTAATGGACGGCACCCCCATCTACGACGTGAAGCCTTACCTGGCATATGTTGACAGTTATCCTGAGGCTCGTGGGGGCTTTACAGACCAGCATGTGTGGAAGCGCCTGGAAGTTGTGATGCCTGAGGCGCTCCATGATGTCTTTGCTGAGGACGAGTTGCGTGTGCTGGAGCAGACGCTGGCTCTAGACCCTCGTCCGCGCTACCACGACGACGAGCGTCAGTATGGCATGCCCTTTGGGGGCTATGACATCCGCTTCCATGTGACGGAAGGGGTGGTGACGGTTGATGAATGGGTCAAATTTTAAAGGCTGAAAGAAAAAAAGTAGAGGAAAAATTTGGCTCTTATCGAAAAAGTTTCTATATTTGCGCTGTGAATTCTAAGTTTCTATGGTGATGGAGAAGGTGATAATCATCGTGTTGGCCGTGTTGCTGGCTGTGGTGCTTTTTCTTCTGTGGAAGACAAGGGTGGCACTGGTTGCGGCTATGAAGTCGGAGCGCATGAAACAGTCGTTTCTGCAGAACATCAACCACGAGTTGCAGGTTCCGCTGAAGATGTTCCAGTCGCTGGCCAAGACAATAGGCAAGGAGGATTTGTTTCTCTCGAAGAACGAGAAACGTAACATTTCGGAGCAGATAGCGTATAACGCTAATCTGATAGGTACGCTGGTGGACGAGGTGATGATGTTCACTGGGGCAGAAAATGTAGGGCACAAGCTGCTGATGGAGTCGTTCAGCCCGAACGCCCTGTGTCGTCGTTGTCTGGAGGCCAACGTGCATAGCATCTACCATAGGCAGGCTGTCCGTCTGGCCTTCAAACGCGAGCTGAGCGATGAGTTCTTCATTAAGAGCGATCGCCATCTGGTGGAGCTGATAGTGAGCAAGCTGGTCATCAACGCCTGTAAGTTTACTGAGGAAGGCGAGGTGGTGCTGGGTTGCAACACGACGGAGCATCCCGACAGGCTGACCATCTATGTAAGAGATACAGGACAGGGCATTCCTGAGAATCGTCTGGGCAGCATCTTTACCTACTTTGAGAAGCCTGACGACCTGCAGGACGAGGCTGAGCTGGACCTGAGCGTCTGTGGCAGGATAGCCGAGAATCTGGGTGGCCAGCTGCGACATGACGCACGCTATCAGAACGGTACGCGACTGATGCTTATCTTGCCGCTTCGCTGAAGCGGATGCTGACATGTTCGTAGCCCATTGCTTTCATCATCTGCCGGAACTGGTCTTCGCCATTCTGGCGGGCTTGGTGCAGATGGTCGGGGGTGAGGCTGCGATGGAGCATTCTTTGATAAGCCTTGCGGAAGAGTGCTTCGCGGTCAGCGTGTGACCATTTCCCACTTTCATAAAAACTCTTTGTACGGGCCTCGTCGATGAAGTCGCGGTCGAGTAGCTCTATGGCTGGCAGGGTAATGGTTAGGGAGTCTCCAACGCTGGTAATCCATCCTGGCTCTACGTGGTGCATGTTGATGCCCAGCCGGACGGTGCCATAGTAGATGCGTGCCAGGTGGTCGTTAGAGAGGATGCCTTTGCGGACGGTATCTACCAGTTCTTCGTTGGCAATAGCGAGAAACTCCCACTCGCCAATGGCTTTGATGCTGGTGACTTGCTCGGGGGTGAGGTTGATGCGGTCGTCGACGGCAATGGTCACCTCCGTCTGCTTGATGGAGGAGTAGACCCAGAATATGGCTCCTACGACGAGGAACAAAAGCAAGGTGGCGAGGGCGATTTTTATTTTCCGGATCATGGGCGTTCGAGATTAGAGTTGATGAGTTGTCGGATGTCGAGGTTCTTGCGGAAGGCGATGAAGATGTCTTTCTCGTGGTAGCCCATCTCGACGAGCATGGGTACCAGTACGCGGGCTGCGTTGGCCTGTGCTGCCTCGACGATGCCTAAGGAGGGTGTGCTGTTAATGATGGCTTGACGCCCTTGTTGCTCGTAGGAGCTGAGCTCCTTGTCGGAGAAGTGAGAGCGCGTGAGTCCTACGTATTCGCGAATCTCGTCCCTATTAATCTTCGAGCTGGTCATGACGACCTTGGGGTCTGGCAACAGAATGGTAATCTTGGAGCCCTGGCGCTCGATGTTCTTCTCGGAGAAGGTGCTGAAGTCGATGTAGGCCTTGAGGGTGGCGTCGATGGGGATGGCTATCTTACGCTCGCCCAGAGGCAGGGGAATGTCAAACTCCTGCTTGAGCAGACTCCCCTTCAGACGCAGCACGTCGTCGTGGGTGACGACCTTGTGGATGCGATACTCAGTGGTGTAGAGCCGCGAGCACTTCTGGACCTGTGTGACGAGCGAGGGTATGGTGTCCTGCTGGACGATCACCGTAGGGGGTGTCTCGTCGTTGGCGCTGCAAGCTATGAGGGTGCTGAGCAGGAGCAGAAGGAGGGTTTTCGATAGAAATTGTCTCATGATTAGCAACTTTTGCCCACAAAGATAGCTAAAAAATATCAAAATGTGGGAAAAAGTCGATTATTTTTGTATGTTTATTAAACTTTTTCCTAACTTTGCGGTCAAATAGTTGTAAGCACGACACAATTAATTAGTTAAACATCATAGTGATTTAGGTTAACATAGTGTTTTTTAAGGCAAGCGTGCCGTATCTAAGATTGGTAACACCTTTAAATAGGAAAAGGATATAAGATCAGGAGAACAAAATATCCCACCAGAGATGGTGGGATATTCGTTTTTTTTTCGTACCTTTGGCGGCAGAAACAGAATAAACGGTATGAAGAAGTTTTTATGTCTGGTAGCACTGGCAGGCCTGATGGCAGGTCTGACGGCTTGTGGTAATAAGAAGAAAAGTGAGGACATCATAGCCCAGAAGGTGGTGAAGGTGAAGCCCAAGGCTCCCATCAAGATGCAGGAGTATACGGACGATCGCGATGTGAAATGGGTAGAGGGTCGTACGTACCATGTTGCCGTACATCGTCAGCCTTGCGACACACTGGCTATGGTGAAGGACGAGACAGGACAGAAGTTTGTGGACAATGTCTTTACGGTAACAGTGTCACGCAGTGACGGTTCGGTATTCTTCAACCGTAAATTCACGAAGAGCAGCTTTGCCCAATATATCAATGCTGACTATCGGAAGACAGGCATTCTGGAGGGTATCGTCTTCGATAAGGCTGATGGCGACTGGCTGGTTTTCGGTGCTAGCGTAGGGCATCCGCAGACGGACGAGTACATTCCGCTGGTCATTAAGCTGTCGCGTATGGGTGTCTTACAGGTGGCGCAGGATACGCAGATGGACACTGCCAGTACACAGGAAGGAACGCCACAGTCGGAGAATGACGGCGATGGCTTGTAAGCCCAGACTACTACTTTCGTGGTAGTGCCTCGTGGATGAAGTCGGCCCAGCAGTTGTTGAGTCGGTTGATATTTGGAAGGATGAGGTCGGCACCAGCATCGGCCAGTACTTGGTCAGGGAGAGGTCCCGTATTGACAGCAATGGTAAAGCAGCAGGCTGCAACAGCAGCCTGAATTCCCAAAGGAGCATTCTCGACGACGATAGCCTGGAAAGGCTCTACGCCTGCTTTCTGCATGCCCATGAGGTAGGGGTCGGGGGCTGGCTTGCCCTGCTGTACGTCGTAGCTGGTGACGATGAGGTCGCGCTGGATGAGTCCTTTGAAGGCTGTTTCCAGATGGTCGAGGAGGGTGTGTTGTCCGCTGCCTGTGACAATGCATATTTTCAGGCCACAGGCCTTAATCTGTTGCATGAGCGGGATGATGCCATGCATCTTGTGTGGTGCGGGGTGCTGGTTGAAGAAGGCTGACTTGACTTCGTACATGCGCTGGGCCTCGTCATCGGTGAGTTCACGATGCCATTGCTGACGGACCAGTAACCTGATGGTCTCGACGCCTCGCATACCCTCAAAGCGATAGGCTCCTTCCATGGGCATGTCGAGTCCGAAGGTAGCCATGGAGTCGTGCCAGCTGATGGCGTGGTAGGGCATGGAGTTAAACAGGACGCCGTCCATATCGAAAAGCACGGCTTTCGGGCTGAAGTGCCCGAAGCCGTGTTTGGTTAAGTACTCCTGAATTGCGGAGGCAAATGTCTCACTATTCACTTCGCACTATTCATTTTTAAGTCTTTCCTTGATGGCCTTGGAGTCTTCCTCGTAGCCAGGCTTGTCGAGCAGGGCGAACATATTCTTCTTGTAAGCCTCTACACCAGGCTGGTTGAACGGGTTGACACCCAGTACGTTACCGCTGATGCCGCAGGCAATCTCGAAGAAGTAGATGAGCTGTCCTAAGTAGCGCTCGTTCAGACGAGGCATGGTGATGCGGATGTTGGGTACGCCACCATCGACATGTGCCAGACGGGTACCCAGCTCTGCCATCTTGTTCACCTCGTCAACACGCTTGCCGGCAAGGAAGTTCAGACCATCGAGATTCTCCTCGTCCTCAGGGAACAGGAGCTTCTTCTCAGGAGCCTCTACGCTGATAACCGTCTCGAAGATGGTGCGCTCACCGTCCTGAATCCACTGTCCCATCGAGTGCAGGTCGGTGGTGAAGTCAACGCTGGCAGGGAAGATGCCCTTCTTGTCCTTACCCTCAGATTCGCCATAGAGCTGCTTCCACCACTCTGACATGAAGTGCAGCTTGGGCTGGAAGTTCACCATGATTTCAATCTTCTTACCACCCTGATAGAGGGCGTTGCGTACGGCTGCATACTGGGCTGCAGGGTTCTCGTCGAAGGCGACGTCCTTGCCGCAGGCTTTCTCCATGTCCTGAGCACCAGCTACCAGCTCGCGGATGTCGAAGCCGGCGCAGGCGATGGGAAGCAGACCCACGGGGGTGAGAACAGAGAAACGGCCTCCTACATTGTCGGGAATAATAAAAGAGGTATAGCCTTCCTTGTCAGCGCAGGTGCGTGCTGCACCACGCTTGGCATCGGTTACGGCGACGATGACCTTCTTGGCCTCGTCCTTGCCACGCTGTGCCTCGCACTGCTTCTTCAGCAGACGGAAGGTCAGGGCTGTCTCGGTGGTTGTGCCTGACTTAGAGATGTTGATAACACCGAATTTCTTATCTTTCAGATAATCGGTGAGTTCTGCCAGATAGTCCTCGCCGATGTTGTTGCCTGCAAACATGATGGTAGGATTCTTCTTGTCCTGCACCAGCCATGCAAATGAGTTGCCGAGGGCCTCGATAACGGCACGGGCACCCAGATAGCTGCCACCGATGCCGGCAACGACAACTACCTCGCAGTTCTTGCGGAGCACGTCGGCACAAGCCTGAAGCTCGTCGAGGAATGCAGGTGTGATGCTGCTGGGCAGATGCAACCAACCTAAGAAGTCATTACCTGGGCATGTACCCTCTTCCAAAGCCTGCTGAGCGGCTTTTACCTTTGGCTCGAAAGCCTTCACGGCACCAGCTTCCAGGAAGCAGGCAGCCTTTGTGATGTCAAGTTTGATGTTACTCATAGTTTGTTTTATCTAAATGAATCAGTTAATAGTTTAATCTCAATCTGTGGCGAGATGCGTTCGTACAAGATGTTGTATACGGCATCGAGAATGGGCATGTTGACATGGCAGTGACGATTGATCTCCTTCATGCACTTGGTGCCAAAGTAGCCCTCGGCTATCATCTCCATCTCTATCTGGGCTGACTTGACGCTATAGCCTTTGCCTATCATGGTACCAAAGGTACGGTTGCGCGAGAAATTGCTGTAGCCTGTTACCAGCAGGTCGCCTAGGTAGACGCTGTCGGTGATGTTGCGCTCAATGGGGTGTACCACCTTGAGGAAACGTGCCATCTCCTGCACAGCATTGGCCATGAGGACGGCCTGGAAGTTGTCGCCAAACTTCAATCCGTTGCAGATGCCTGCCGCTATGGCATAGACGTTCTTCAGCACGGAGGAATACTCGATGCCGATGACGTCAGTAGAGGTCTTGGTCTTGATGTACTCGCTGGCCAGGATATTGGCAAAGGACTCTGCCTTCTCAAGGTCGGAACAGCCAACGGTGAGGTAGGAGAGGCGCTCAAGTGCCACCTCCTCAGCATGGGAGGGACCACCGATACAGGCCAGATTCTCGTATGGCACGTCGTACACCTGATGGAAAAATTCAGAGCATACCAGGTTCTCGTCGGGCACAATACCCTTGATAGCTGTCACGATGAACTTGTCGCGCAGGCGAGTCTTGAGCTTCTTCAGATGACCTTTTAAATAAGGTGAGGGCGTGACGAACACGAGGGTGTCATACAGTTGTGCTATCTTATTGAGGTCGGAGGAGAAGAATATCTCGTCGATGTTGAAGTGGACGCTCATGAGGTAGGCAGGGTTGTGACCCAGGCGCTGGAAGTCCTCAATACGGTCGTCGCGACGCATATACCACCCGATGTGGTGAGTGTATCCCACCACTATCTTGGCAATGGCTGTAGCCCACGAACCTCCGCCAATAATCGCTATGCGTCCACAGTCGTACATATTGCTCTTAGCTCTTTTGGCAGTTAGCTGTTAGCTTTTTCAATCCACTGACCTATTTCGTCGACAGAAGGCTTCTGCATGTCGAGCTTGTATTTCTTGACGATGTCGCCAATCTTCTGTTGCAGACCTTGAGCTTTCTCGTCCTTGATGTTCTGCACCAGGTTAAAGCCTGCCTTACGCAGAACAGGAACCCACTCCTCAGCGACGCCTACCTCAGCCCATTCTGCTATGCTGGACTGGGGAATCTTCTTCTCGGGCTTCATCTGGGGGAAGAAGAGTACTTCCTGGATGAATGTCTTACCCGTCATGAGCATAACCAGACGGTCAATGCCAATGCCGATGCCGCTGGTGGGAGGCATACCATATTGCAGAGCGCGAAGGAAGTCCTGATCAATAATCATGGCCTCGTCGTCGCCCTTGTCAGCGAGTTTCATCTGCTCAACGAAACGCTCCTCTTGGTCGATGGGGTCGTTGAGCTCAGAGTAGGCGTTGGCCAGCTCCTTACCGTTGACCATCAGCTCGAAACGCTCTGTGAGACCAGGCTTAGAACGGTGCATCTTGGTGAGGGGCGACATCTCGACAGGATAGTCGGTGATGAAGGTGGGCTGTATGAAGGTGCCTTCGCAGAACTCGCCAAAGAGCTCGTCGATGAGCTTGCCCTTACCCATGGTCTCGTCGACGTCCATGCCTTTGGAGAGGCAAAACGCGCGAATCTCTTCCTCCGTCTTGCCATCGCAGTCGAAGCCGGTCTTTTCCTTGATGGCATCGAGAATGGGCAGACGGCGATAGGGCGCCTTGAACGAAACAATGTTGCCGTCGATCTCGCGCTCAGGCTTGCCGTTGACAGCAATACAAATGGTCTCGAGCAACTTCTCGGTGAAGGACATCATCCAGTTGTAATCCTTATACTGCACATAAAGCTCCATGCAGGTGAACTCGGGGTTGTGGTTGCGGTCCATACCCTCGTTGCGGAAATTCTTGCCAATCTCGTAGACACCCTCGAAGCCTCCTACGATGAGGCGCTTCAGGTAGAGCTCGGTGGCAATGCGCATATACATGTCCTGGTCGAGGGCATTAAAGTGGGTGATGAACGGACGTGCTGAGGCACCACCGGCAATCATCTGCAGGGTAGGGGTCTCAACCTCGGTATAGCCGGCATCGTCGAGCGCCTTACGCAGTGTACGGATGACGGTGGCACGCTGGAGGAAGGTGTCCTTCACACCGTCGTTGACCACCAGGTCGACATAGCGCTGACGATAGCGCAACTCGGGGTCGTCAAACTTGTCGTAAGCCACTCCGTCCTTATATTTCACGATAGGCAGGGGCTTCAGGGCCTTCGACAACAGGGTAAGCTCCTGGGCGTGGACACTGATCTCGCCTGTCTGGGTGCGGAAGACAAAGCCTTTGACGCCAATGAAGTCGCCAATGTCGAGCAAACGCTTGAAGACTTTGTTGTACAGGTCCTTGTCCTCGCCAGGGCAGAGGTCATCACGTGAGATGTACACTTGGATGCGTCCTTTAGAGTCTTGCAGCTCTGCAAAACTGGCCTTACCCATGACGCGACGGCTCATCATACGACCTGCGATGCAGACTTGGCGAGGCTCGTCCTCGTCCTTGAAGCTTTCGCGTATTTCTGTTGAAAATGCATTCGTGGGGAATTCTGCTGCTGGATAGGGGTTAATACCCATGTCGCGCAGCTCTTGCAGACTTTCACGTCTGCCAATCTCTTGTTCACTGAGTTCTAAAACATTCATATCTTGTTCTTCTTTGTATTCATAATACGCTTGCAAAGTTACGAAAAAATTTCGAAATGCGACGAAAAAGGATACAAAAATAGCTTAAAAGGTAGTATTTCGTGAATTGCTCGTTAAATAAATGCTAAATTCTTGACAAGAAATTTGGAGGTTTGCGGAAATCTTACTATATTTGTGGCTCAATACTAACTGTACGAACTTAAAAAATAACGAAAGGCTATGGCACATACCCAACTAAAGACGCGTGTCGTCGGCGTAGACATCGGCATTGATGTGACAACTACCGCAATAGTCGATGTCCGTGGAAACATTTTAGCCAAGGATAGCTTCCCTACTGGTGATAACCCCAATGTGGCAGACTATACCTCGCGTCTGAGCGAGAATATCCTGACTTTGGTGGAAGGCAATGGCGGATACGAAACCATTCGTTCGGTGGGTATCAGCGCTCCCAGCGGCAACTTCCGTATGGGTAGCATCGTCAACTCGCCGAATATGCCTTGGAAAGGCGTAGTCCCCATGGCTGCTATGCTGCGCGACCGTTTAGGACTGGCGGTGGCTCTGGGCAATAATGCCCATGTGAGGGCTATCGGCGAACATGCCTATGGTGCTGCTCATGGTCTGAAGGATTTCATTCTGGTCACGGTTGGTGGCGGACTGGGTAGCTGTTTCTACTCGAATGGTCAACCCCATTTGGGCCAGAGCGGTTTCTCGGGCGAGTTAGGCCATACCTGTGTGCAGCTGAATGGTCGTCAGTGTGGTTGTGGCAATAAGGGTTGTCTGGAGATGTATACCTCGACGAAAGGTGTCGTGCTGACAGCGAAGGAGGTGTTGGCAGATTCAGACGCTCCCTCGCCCTTGCGTCAGGTGGAGCAACTGACGTGGCAGCAGGTGATAGCCTTCTGCAAGGATGGCGACGGTTTGGCACAGGAAACCATGCGCAGAGTAGGCATGATGCTGGGCGTGGGCTTGGCAAACTATGCGTCGGTGGTGAACCCAGAGGCCATCATCTTTACCGGAAGGGTTACCCATGCCGGTGAGTGGCTTTTCAATCCTGCAGAGGAAGCCTTCAACGAGCATGTGTTCCACAATGTCCAGGGTAAGGTGAAGTTCCTGGCGTCTGGTCTGGAAGAGGACGAGATGGACCTGCTGGGTGCCAGCGCGCTGGCCTGGGAGGTGGAGGAGTACTCCTTATTTAAATAGGTGATAATAAACTAACGATACAAATATTTTTTATGATGGAAGAAGAAGTTATTAAATCCCGTGTCATGGGTATTGACATCAGCAATGAGCGTACGACGTATGCCATTGTGGACATCCGAGGCAATATTATTGCCGAGGATGAGTTTGTAACGATGGACTATCCCAACATCAACGATTTCGTGACGAAGCTCTCGGAAAGCATGGTGGAGCTGATGGAGGCTAATGGCGGTTTCATGAGCATCCGCTCGGTGGGTGTCAGTAGTCCCAGCGCCAATTCATTGACGGGTTGCATCGTCAATGCTCCCAACCTGCCCTGGAAGGGTGTCATCCCATTGGCTGCTATGATGCGCGACCGTCTGGGAATGGCTGTTGCGCTGGGCAATGATGCCCATGTGTCAGCCTTGGGTGAGTTTAGCTATGGCATGGCCCACGGCATGCAAAATTTCGTTGTCATCAGTCTGGGTGTCGGACTGGGCAGTAGCTTCTTCTCGCATGGTTTTGGACATAAGGGATTCAGAGGATTCTCTGGCGAGGTAGGCCATACATGCCTGGTAGACCATGGACGCAGATGCGGCTGTGGTAAGGAAGGTTGTCTGGAGGCCTACTGCGCAGCCAAAGGTATTGTGGCGACTGCAGAGGAAATGATGGCAGCGAGTGATGCTCCTTCGCTGATGCGCCAGTTGGAGAAACTGTCACCCAGGACCATCGTAGAGTGCTGTGACAAGGGTGACGAGATGGCCATTGAGGTTTTTAAGCGTACAGGATACTTGTTGGGTATTGGCTTGGCGAACTATGCCTCTATTGTAGACCCGCAGGCCATTATCCTGACTGGTGGCATCTCGCATGCAGGCAAGTGGCTGCTGGAACCCTTGCGTCAGTCATTCGATGAACATGTGTTTCAAAATATGCGTGACAATATCAGAATTATCGTCTCTCGTTTGAACGACCATGAGCGTGAGGTGCTGGGAGCCAGTGCCCTGGCATGGGAAGTACAGGAGTATTCTCTATTTAAATAGTCTTCATGAACGTAGAAAGGATCAACCAGATTATATACGAAAAGCCCAATTTGAGTACCGCCCTCGGGATGGAGTTCGTCTCCACACCCGAGGACGATACCTGTATGGCGCGTATGAAAGTGGACGAGCGTAACAGGCAACCCTTCGGCTTCCTGAGTGGAGGTGCCTCGCTGGCATTGGCTGAGAATGTGGCCGGTGTGGGCTCTTCTGCCCTCTGTCCCGAATGTGCCTGCGTAGGCATAGAGGTTAGTGGCAGTCATGTCCAGGCTGTCAGCGAGGGCGATACGGTGACAGCATACGCCCGCTTGCAACACCAAGGCAAGACGCTACACGTATGGCAGGTGGATATCCTTAATTCCGCGGGAGAGTTGATTAGTACTGTAAGGGTGACGAATTATATCATCAAGACAAAGTGATGAAGGGGTTTGCACTGTATCGCATGCCGTATGCCGGGGATAGCAACGCCACATTCTCAAAGGGAGACTGTACGTTGCTGTCAGGCGAAGTGCTTGAGGTGTCTTCATGCAATGAGCTGAATACGCTTCAGGGCTTTGTCATGGCGCCTTTCGTGCAGTCGTCAGAGATGGCAACGCCACACTCTCAAAGAGAGAAGCCTATTCTGGTCATCAGGGCCGACAGCCTGTCTTCGGTAAAGGAAGACGAGGTCTGCAGTTTGCTGCAAGAGGTGCAACTGGATGCTTCGCCATCTGTTACCACTAAGAATGCGTGCCACACTTCGACCCTTAGGTCGAAGAACTATCGGGCAGACTACCATATTGACTTCTTGAATTTCCATGCTCATCTGTTGAATGACAATTTCCAGAAACTGGTGTTGTCGAGATGCGTTGAGGTGGAACGTGAAGAAAAGACGAACCCCGTGGAACTGTTCCAGAGAGCCAGCAAACACTATCCGCGCATGTTCATTGCTTTGGTTTTTACGGAGCAGAGTGGTCTTTGGCTTGCTGCGACCCCAGAGGTATTGCTGACAGGTGACGGACAACAATGGAAAACGGTGGCACTGGCAGGTACTATGGCATGGGCCGATCAGTTGCAGTGGAGCGAGAAGGATGTGCAGGAGCAGCGTTATGTGGCTACCTATATCGCCGAGCAGCTGGGGAAGTTCGCTAAGGAGTTCTCGGAAGAAGGCCCCCAGACTGTTCGTGCAGGACATCTGGCACATCTGCGCAGCGATTTCAACTTTACGCTTTTAGAGAATGCCAATGCGGGACAACTGATAGAGGCCATGCATCCTACGCCAGCGGTTTGTGGCCTGCCTAAAAAGGACGCCCTTCGTTTCATCATGCAAAACGAACACCACGACCGCTCGTACTATAGTGGCTTTATGGGACCTATGGGCGTGGAGGGACAGACGTCATTGTTCGTCACCTTGAGGTGTATGCGTATCTATGAGAATGCCTATCGGCTTTATGCTGGTGGAGGACTGCTGAAGGGTAGCGACGAAGAACAGGAGTGGCAGGAGACGGAGGCCAAGTTAGACACCATGCGTAATATTATATATAATAATGTATAGCAACAAAGCAAATGTCAACATACTGACCAGTCTGCTGGTGGCACATGGCATCAGGCATGCCGTGGTCTGTCCTGGCAGCAGGAATGCTCCGATAGTGCACAACCTCCATGAGTGTCCGGCTATCCAGTGCTATCCGGTGACGGACGAGCGCTCTGCAGGCTTTTATGCTTTGGGCATGGTGCAGGCCTTGGGAGAACCGGTAGCCGTCTGTGTCACCAGTGGTACGGCTTTACTCAATTTGGCACCTGCTGTGGCAGAGGCTTTCTATCAAGAGCGTCCGTTGGTGGTCATCAGTGCTGATCGTCCTCCACAGTGGATAGACCAGCAGGATGGACAGACGCTGCCACAGGGTGATGCCTTGGGACGCTTTGTGAAACGCTCCGTCACCTTGCCTGAATGCGTGCCATACATTGACTTTAATGTCAAAGAATCTCATGATGAGGAGGAACGCTGGTATTGCAACCGCTTGGTGAATGAGGCGCTGATAGTACGTCATGCGCCTGTCCATATCAATGTACCCATCAGTGAACCCTTGTTCGACTTCTCTGTACCCAGTCTTCCACAGGAACGCAAGATAACCCTGTTGTCGTCAGACATGACGCCTCAAACGCTGAGCCATGTGTGTCGTATGTTCATGCAGGCTAAACGTCCGATGCTGATAGCTGGCCAGCCATGGAATCCGAATATGGATGAGGCTGTCAGCCTGGTGGCAGACAATGAGGAGTATGTCCCTGACTTCGTGTTGTATACGGGTGGAAGTATCGTCAGCAAAAGCCTGAAACGCTTTTTGCGCAAGGCCAAAGAGACGTGGGTCGTCAATCGGACGGGAACAGTGACAGATACCTTTCAGAATGTGACGCATGTCCTACAGGGCGAGGGTGATGTTGTAGCCGACCAGGTACGTTTCCTCTTGGAGAAGCAACCCCATCCCTTTGTACAGCTGTGGGAAGAGCTGTTAGCCAAGGTACGCCAACATGCAGAGACGTATGAACCACGTTACTCGCAGATGGCAGTGGTGAAGTGTTTTGAGAATACGGCGGATGACATTGCCATCCATTATGGCAACAGTACGGCCATTCGTCTGGCCAATATCTATGCACGTCATCCTGTGTGGTGCAATCGAGGGGTTAACGGCATTGAAGGAACACTATCGACGGCAGCAGGCTTTTCTGTTGTTACCGACGATAGGGTGGCCTGTGTGCTGGGCGACCTCAGTTTCTTCTACGACCAGAACGCCCTGTGGAACCAGAACCTGCGTGGCAACCTGCGCATCCTCTTGCTCAACAATGGCAAGGGTGGAATCTTTAACATGCTGCCAGGACTGGAGAAGAGTCCTGCCCGCAACGGGTT
>JAFPEE010000256.1 GCA_017389705.1 Prevotella sp. | reverse complement strand
GTGAAGATTCGCGGTTTCCGCATCGAGCTGAAAGAGGTGGAGGCCGTCATCCGACAGTTCGACGGCATCAAGGATGCCACGGTGCAGGCCTTCGACTACCCACAGGGCGGCAAGTACATCGCAGCCTACGTCGTCAGCGACTCACCAGTAGACATCGAGGCACTGAACAACTTCATTCTCGACCAGAAGCCTCCCTACATGGTGCCTACCGCTACCATGCAGCTCGACGCCATACCACTGAACCAGAACCAGAAGGTGAACCGCCGTGCCCTGCCAGAACCCGTCATTGGAGCAGTCGGCGAGCAACAGGAATCTGCAGCCCCACTCAATCTGTTGGAGGAGCAGCTCCAGAAGTTGGTGGGAACCATTGTGAACACCGAGGAGTTCGGCATCACTACCGATCTTCGCTACCTGGGACTCACCTCCATCCTGGCCATCAAGCTGGCCACACAGGTGTTCAAGCAATATGGCGTACAGCTGGATGCCAAGAAGCTGGCCAAGGGCGGCGTGACCGTCCAGACGATAGAGAACGAGATACTGAGGGCAATACTAGCCTCCCCTACTGCACCCAAGGGGGCTTCATATGCTATCGTGTCACCCTCGGGGGACGAAAGAGGGGCTCTGGGGGCCGTTCCCTTGTCCTACGCCCAGGCAGGCGTCTACTTCGACAGTATCAAGAATCCCGCTTCTACCTTATATAATACACCTATATGCATAGCGTTCCCCACGGAAACAGACAGCGATTCGTTGCGCAAAGCCGTGCAGAAGGCTGTCGACAATCACCCTGCCATGTATGTACAGTTCCAGACCAACGGAACAGGTGTGGTGCAGGTGATAGGCGACAGAGAGACTCCTGTCGATATTCCCGAACTGACCATGAGCGAAGAAGAGGCTCGGGCCTACATCCAAGACTTCGTACAGCCCTTCAAGCTGAACAAGGACCGTCTGTTCCGCTTCTGTATTGTACGTACGCCACAGGCCGCCTACCTCTATAGTGACCTCCATCACCTGATATGCGACGGCTACTCGTACGACCTCTTTATTCATGAGCTATGCGACCTACTGGAAGGTAAGGAGATTGAGCCTGAGCTGTGCAGCTATGCTGAGTTCGTCT
Source organism: Prevotella sp. (assembly GCA_017389705.1). Taxonomy (GTDB): domain Bacteria; phylum Bacteroidota; class Bacteroidia; order Bacteroidales; family Bacteroidaceae; genus Prevotella. Next base: position 24,889 of record JAFPEE010000256.1, on the reverse strand, counting down.
TTGAGCAGAAGGCTGCCGAGGATGGCGAGGCGTTTGCCGAGTCTGCAGCATTCTTCAAGGAACGGTTGGCTGGTGTGGAGAGTTCTACGGAAGTGGCTGCCGACCTGAGCAACCCGTTGCCAAAGGGAGATAACGCTAAAGTAGCATGCCCCATCGACTGGGATAAGGTGACACGACTGGCCCAGGAGCAGGGTGTGAATCCGTCGGCTGTCATGCTGAGTGCGGTATTCTATACACTCTCGCGCTTCGCTGCCACTGACGACGTATGCATCACCACCATCTCTAACGGACGCTCGAACCTGAAGGTATCGAACACGATGGGTATGTTTGTGAACACGCTGGCACTTACCACGAAGATTGGCACGCAGAGCGTAAGCGAGTTCCTGCGCGAGAGTGGTGATACCTTCGAGCAGACACTGGCTCACGAGAACTACCCCTTCAGCCGTATCGCTAGCGACTTTGGTCTGAATGCCGACATCATGTTCGCCTACCAGATGGGTGTGCTCAGCGACTACCGCGTAGGCGGCAAGGCCGTGAAAGCCGAGGAGATTGTGCTGCAGAACACACCGAAGTTCAAGATTGCCTTCTACGTCAGCGACTTCGACGGCGAGCCTACCCTCTCGATAGAATACGACAACGGACAGTATAGTGCCGATATGATGCAAAACCTGGCACAGTCAGTATGTAACGCAGCCTGTGCCTTTGCCGCTGCTGCCGATGCTCCTCTACGCAGCATCTCGTTGCTGAACAGTGCCCAGAGTGAGGTGCTGGACAGCTTCAACCAGACAGAGGTGCCTTACGACAATACGCAGACCGTCGTCTCGCTGTTCCGCCGCCAGGTGGAGCAGCATCCCGACAACATCGCGATGGTCTATCACGACCTGCGACTGACCTACAAGCAGGTGGATGAGCAATCGGAAAGCATTGCTCAGTATGTCCAGTCGCTAGGTCTCGGAAGCGAGGATGTGGTATCGATTCTGATTCCGCGTAGCGAATGGATGGTCGTGGCCTCGTTGGGTGTGCTGAAGGCCGGATGCGCCTACCAGCCTCTCGACCCAAGCTACCCCGCTGAGCGTCTGAACTTCATGATGCAGGATGCCAATGCTAAGTTGCTGATAGCCGACGAACAGCTGCGTCCCATCGTCGACGAGTATCAGGGCAAGGTGCTGCTCACCAAGGATATTGCTGCCTTGCCTGCAGCCAAAGCTCCAGTAAAGGCCGACATCAAGCCCTCCAGCCTGTTTATCCTGCTCTACACTTCCGGCTCTACCGGCACGCCAAAGGGCTGTCAGCTGGAGCATGGCAACCTGGTGGCTTTCTGTCACTGGTATCACCGCTACTACGAGTTGAAGCCTGAGAACAAGGTGGCAGCCTATGCTTCATACGGTTTCGATGCCTGCATGATGGACATGTACTCAGCGCTGACATGTGGTGCTGCCGTCTATATCATTGGCGAGGACATCCGTCTGAATTTGCCCCAGCTGAACGACTACTTCAATCAGGAGGGCATCACCCACTCGTTTATGACCACGCAGGTGGGCTGTCAGTTTGCCGTCAACTGTGACAATCACTCGCTGAAGCATCTGTCGGTGGGTGGCGAGAAGATTCTGCCACTCACACCGCCCACGGCCTATCAGTTGCACAACGCTTACGGTCCCACAGAGTGTACCATCTTTACCACGACCTATCAGCAGAAGGAGTTTGAGCAGAACGCCCCCATTGGCAAACCCCTCGACAACCTGCAGCTGTTCATAGTGGACAAGGACCAAAACCGTCTGCCTGTAGGCGCTGCCGGCGAACTGCTGGTATCGGGTCCTCAGGTGAGCCGAGGCTATCTGAACCTGCCGGAGAAGACTGCTGACACCTATATCCAGTGGTATGGTTGCCGCTGCTACCGTACGGGCGACATTGTGCGCTATCTGGCTGATGGCAACATCCAGTTTGTAGGCCGTCGCGACGGTCAGGTGAAGATTCGCGGTTTCCGCATCGAAATGAAAGAGGTGGAGGCCGTCATACGCGAGTTCCCAGGTATCAAGGACGCCACGGTGCAGGCCTTCGACTACGAGACGGGCGGCAAGTACATTGCAGCCTACATCGTCAGCGACCAGCAGGTGGACACCAAGGAGCTCAACAAGTTTATCGCCAGTCAGAAGCCGCCTTACATGGTACCTGCTGCCACGATGCAGATTGACGCCATTCCGCTGAACCAGAACCAGAAGGTGAACCGCAAGGCGCTGCCGGCTCCCGTCATCCAGGCATCCGACCGCGACTACGTAGAGCCCAAGAACGACCAGGAACGCCTGTTTGCCAAGATCTTCGGCGACATCCTGACGATGGACAAGGTGAGTGCTACGGACAACTTCTTCGAGCTGGGCGGAACGTCGCTCATGGTGACACGCGTCATCATCGAAGCCGACAAGGCCAACATGCATATCGCCTATGGTGATGTCTTCTCCAACCCGACACCTCGTCAGCTGGCCGCCTTCGTTTCCGGCGCTACTGTGCCCGACGGTTCTCCGTCGGCTTCAGGAAACGAGATTACAGACTTCGACTATACGGCCATCAACAACCTGCTGCAGAAGAATACGATGGCAACCTTCCAGAAAGGCGAGCGTCAGACGCTGGGCGACGTGCTGCTGACGGGTGCTACCGGCTATCTGGGCATCCACGTGCTGCGCGAGCTCATCGACAGCGATGCCAAGAGTATCTACTGCATGGTTCGCGGCAAGGATCAGCAGACCGCAGAAAGCCGTCTGAAGACGTTGCTCTATTACTATTTCTCCAGCTCATTCAAGGAGCTCTTCGGCCAGCGTCTCTTCGTGATACAGGGCGACGTCACCTCTTTCGACGATCTGCCAGGCATCCATATTGATACGGTCTTCAACTGCGCTGCCAACGTAAAGCACTTCTCAAGAGGTACCGACATTGAGGATGTGAACATCGGAGGAGCCATGAGCTGCGTGAAGTTCTGTCTGAAGACGGGAGCACGCCTGGTTCATGTGTCCACGACCAGCGTTGGCGGACTCTCCGTGAACGGCGTACCTGCCCCCGACGTGATACTGACAGAGAAGAACCTCTACTTCGGTCAGAACCTGGACAACCAATACTGCTATTCGAAATTCATGGCCGACAGGATTATCCTGGATGCTGTGGCGCTGCATGGCCTCAACGCAAAGGTCATGCGTGTCGGCAACCTGGCAGCACGCTCGACGGATGGCGAGTTCCAGGTAAACTTCCAGTCGAACAGCTATATGGGACGCATCAAGGTGCTGAACATGCTGGGATGCTGTCCGTATTCCATGTACGACGACCCCGCAGAGTTCTCACCCATCAACGAGACGGCACGTGCCGTTGTCGTGCTGGCTTCCACGCCAAAGGACTGCACCGTGTTCCATCCCTACAACAACCACATCCAGCTGATGGGCGACATCCTCACCCAGCTGGGCAACATCACGGGAGGAGTGCGCATGGTGGATGACGATGAGTTTGAGCGCGTGCTGGACGAGGCCAAGAACGACCCCACTAAAGCCAAACAGATGTCCAGCATGCTGGCCTATCAGGACATGGCTCACGGACAAGTAGCCTACGAGGTCGGTCGCGACAACCAATACACGTCGCAGGTGTTGCACCGTCTGGGCTTCTACTGGTCTACAACCTCTTGGGATTACGACCAGCAGATGCTCCAAGCCATTGCCGGCTTTGGCTTCTTCGAGTAAAAGAATGTAAAGGGGAAACCCCGAAAAAAGTTTACCGTATAAGTCACCATATGAAAGAAACACTATCAAAGAGCCTCCTTTGGCTGGCCGTCGGCATAGCACTGACGACCAGCACAAAGGGGTGGGCACAGGGTGAGAGCGACTCGCTGAAAATTGCAATGCCACACTCTCAAAAAGAGAATAAACTCGGCTTCAGCGTCAACTACCTCCTGCATGGCGAGGCCTGCGGAGGAGCTCTGCCCCGCGACGTGGATCCCGACACAGGTCATGACATAGAGGACAAGTCCTACTTCCTGCTGAACCGTCTGCGCCTCAATGTAGACTACGAGCGTCCAAACCTGCAGGTCCATGCCACCATCCAGAACAAGAATGTCTGGGGCAGCAGCAACAGCCAGGCTCTCAACCTCTATGAAGGCTGGGTGAAGCTCTATGCCGACTGCGGACTCTTCGCACAGGTGGGTCGTGTGGCACTGTCTTACGACGACGAGCGCATCATCGGCCTCAACGACTTCGCCACCGCAGCGCTGTCACACGATGTGCTGAAACTGGGCTATGAAGGTCATGGCCACAAGGTACACGCCCTGCTAGGCTTCAACCAGAACGCAAGCCACGTCTATCAGACCACCTACTACGACGCCGACGAAGGCTCGCAGTACTACAAGTCCATGCAGGCGCTGTGGTACCACTACGACGTACCCAACTTCCCCTTGGGAGCCTCGGCGCTCTTCATGAACTTCGGTTTGCAGGCAGGAAAAGACGACCCCAGCGAGTGGGACTACAAGAGCAATCCTGCCAAGACCGTTCACCAACAGCTCTTTGGCGGTTATGTGAACTACCATCCTAAGTTCCTGACGCTGGAAGCCTCGTACTACCGGCAGACAGGCAAGACGGTGTTTTATGGAAAAGCGCCTATAGACATCCGTGCCTGGATGGCCAGCGCCAAGGCTACCATCAACCCCTCAGAGTACTATGGTTTCACCGTGGGCTACGACCACCTCAGTGGCGACGATTACGTCCCCGTTCCCTACGGTGGCAACCTGGCCATGGTATACCACGATGTGATACGAGGCTTCGCACCCCTCTATGGCTCACGCTCTAAGTTCTATGGTATCCTGGACTATTTCTACGAGAGCGCTTACATCAACGGCTTCACGCCAGGTCTGCAAAACGCCTTCGTCGGCGTCTTTGGCCAACCCACGCCTAAGCTCGACCTCAGCCTTACCTATCACTATCTGGCTACGGCTACCAAGCTCAGCGAGCTCAACAGCACGCTGGGACACTCCGTCGAACTCACAGCCAGCTATCGCTTCTCGAAAGACGTATCGTTGGCTGCAGGCTATACACTGATGACAGGCACCGAGACCATGGAACGCCTTAAGCAAGAAAACAGCAGCAAGATAAGCCGCTGGGGCTGGTTCTCGCTCATCGTCTCGCCCCGCCTGTTTACCACCATGTTCTAACCGTAAAATAAGAAGCCACTATGTCTGCATCGCCACACCCTCAGAGAGTTCAAGGAGAGAAAGCATTTAATAAAGAATTCTGGGTGTTCCTTTGGTCATCCATCCTGATAGCCCTCTCGGCGTGTCTGGGTAATGTGATTGACGCCATCATCGTGGGTAACCTGATAGACGAAGACTCCGTCAGCGCCATTAACATAGCCCGCACCATGATTCAGTTCATGTTCACTCTGAACATGCTGCTGGCCACGGGTGCCGGTATGCTGGTGGGCATGCAGCTGGGCAAGGGCAATACGCAGCGCGCCTCGTACATCTTCACCCTATCGATGCTGGCCTGTCTGGTGGCCGGCCTGGCGCTCTCGGCCTGTGGTCTCTTCTTCCCTGATGCCTCTACCCGGCTCCTGTGCAACAGCGAACAGCTGATGGAGCCCACCAAGGCTTACCTGCGGGTGATGATGATAGGCGCCCCCGTCTATCTGCTGATGTGGGGACTCGACACCATGGTCAGCGTCGATGGAAGTCCCAAGTTGGTCTCGTTCTCCATTTTCGTCGACAATGCCGTGCACCTCGTTCTCGACATTGTATTCATCAAGTACTTTGGCTGGGGCATCGCCAGCTCCTCAACGGCTACCGTCATCGGCCACGTGGTGGGCATCGCCTTCATGGCGTTCCACTTCCTGTCAGCCAAGAACAACCTGCGGTTCACGTTTGGAAATGAAGAATTAAGAACGCCGAAGGGGTCGCGAGCTGAAAGCGAGAACGAAGTGACGTTGCATTCTTCACTAAAACAGATTCTCTCCCAGGGCGCGCCATTGGCCATCGCCTCCGTCTGTCTGACGCTGCTCATGTTCAGCTCAAACCGCATTATCGTGTCCACCCTGGGCAGAGCAGGCATCTTTGCTTTCTCGCTATGTATGTACCTGTTGCAGATTTACAACCTCTTCCTCTCAGGCGTCTGCCGCACCATCCAGTCGTTCGGTTCCATCCAGGTAGGCAAGGGCGACAACCTGGCCTTCATGCTCGTGCTGCGCAAGTCGTTTACCTTCATCACAGTGGCAATGGGCCTCACCTGTGTGTTCGTATGGATATGGCCTGAGTCTGTCGTCATGCTCTTCGGAGCCGACGAGTCCGACCTGATAGCCGAGGGCTGCAATGCGCTGCGTCTCTTCGCCGTCTCCCTCATCCCCTTCTGCTACATCTACACCATCATGGTTGTCTATAAGCTCTACAACTACCACCAGATAGCGTTGTTCATCTCCTTCGCCCTCTCTCTGACGGTCATCCCCGTGTTGTGGCTCATAGCACAGTTCGCGCCCGCCTTTACGTGGTATAGCTATCTGGTAGCATATTTCATCGAGACACTCGCCATCTTGGCACTTCACAAGAAATACCATGTCAAGTTCGAGCTTCAGGAACTGAATAAAGATTAAAAAGGCTTCCGTGTTAATCCTTTGTCGTCCGCTGCAAGATTTTTCGCCATAATTGTATGCTATATCAAAAAAAAGACGTACTTTTGCAATATGAGGTACAGATATATCCATTTATTAGCGGCATTGTTTCTTATTGCCGCATTGGCAGTACAGTTCGTGCTGTCGTATCGTCAGGCCAAACTTCACATACAGGAGCGTATTAATCTGAAGACGCAGATTGCGCATGAAAACATCCTGTATGAACTGTATGACGCATACGAAGTGGCAGATCAGATGGAGAGTCTTGTGAGGGAGCATCTGAACCAACCTGACGAACTGCTAAAAGAAACATACCCGATGCTTAAGCGCTATCCCAATTTATTTAATTGTTATGCTGCTTTTCCAGAGTATTACTATCCTGAGAAGGGCAAGTGGTATTGTCCGTGTTCGTACCGTATGCAGGATTCCATCCTCACGGTAGAATTTGGCGACGAACGCCATGATTATTTCAAACGGGAATGGTACAAAGGGGCGTTGCAGAGCGGTGATAAAGGCTATTGGAGTAAACCGTATCGGGATGAGGATTTTGCAGTACCAATCATTACTCATTCCGACAATGTACTGGATGAGAATGGCAACCTGATCTGTGTCGTGGGCATGGATTTCAGCCTTCCCTGGATCCAGAAGATGTTGGAACAGTTTAAACCTTTTGACGAAGCCGTCTGCTTGCTCTACAGTTCCGACGGCACAGTATTGACTACTAGTGACAATTCCGGACATCTGACCGAAGACAGATGGATCATATCTCGGCAGACTCTTAAGCCGGTAGACATAGACATGGTGATTGCCGTGCCCAGAAAGTATGTCTGGAAGTATGTCTGGTTGGGGGTGCTGACGCCATTTGTCATTTTCGTGCTTGGTACCGTGTTGATCGGTGTGTTTGTCAGTCGTATGTTGCGCGACCAGCGGGAGAAAGCACGTTTGGAGACCGAGAAGGAGGTGATATCCCGTGAACTGCTTATTGCTCATGACATTCAGATGGGTATTCTGCGGAATGACTTCCCCAACGACGACGAAGTGGGCGTGCATGCCGATCTGCTGCCTATGCTCGAGGTTGGTGGCGACCTATATGATTTCTCCCGTCAAGGGGATTTCCTATGGTTTCTCGTCGGTGACGTGAGTGGAAAGGGAGTACCCGCTGCGATGTTCATGTCGGCTGCCGTCAACCTGTTCCGTTCTGCCTTAAACCATCAACACTCTCCCAAAGCCATTATGGAAGAGATGAACGCAGTGCTGAGCAACAACAACCCCTCGCTGACTTTTGTGACAGCCTTCATCGGCCGACTGCACATTCCCAGCGGACAGTTGCTCTTTTGCAATGCAGGCCATAACCTTCCTTTGGTGAAAAGCAGGGAGGGTAGTGCCAAAAGTATAGAGATAGTTCCCAATTTACCACTTGGTTTCGACGGCCTGTTTGAGTTTGTAGAAGAGGGCTCTATGCTCAGAGAAGGCGATACACTGGTGCTCTACACCGACGGTGTCACTGAGGCTCGCAATGTTGCGCAAAAAATGTTGGGCGAGCAACAATGGATAGAGATGGTTGCACAGGACGATGACCTCTTGGATGCCGTAATGCAATATATCGGTGAGGCGGAGCCTACGGATGACATCACAATCATGACCATCAAAAAGAAAAAATAAACAAAATAACAATGCGCACAAAGATACTGTCCCGCTGTGTCCGTGATTGCCTTATTGGCAACGCAGGCATAATAGGGTTGCAGAATCGTTCTATATAATGTTGACAGAGTCGAGGAAAATGATGACGATGGCTATGGGAACTAGCCAGCGCAGCACAACCAAGTATAGGAACGATCCTACGCGCGCCCCCTGATATCTCGCCTTGGGAACGAACCATCCTGAGAACAAGGCTGTTCCTAATGCCCCAACCGGTATCAGAATATTGGTTGACAAGATATTGAATGAATTGAACAGGTTCTGACCCATCACGGTGAGCCAGTCGGCATGGCCTGTCATCGACAGAATGCACAGCACATTGATAGCCACCAGTATCAGTGCAACCACGATCACACTTTGATGACGATTGAGCGGGCGCTTTGTTTTCAATGTAGCTTCACAGACAAAAGCTATTACCACTTCCATCAATGAGATGGTTGATGTGAGGGCTGCAACACACATCAGGCCAAAGAACGCCACGCTGGTCAGCGTCGGACTGAACATGTGCTGGAACACTGCCGGCAATGTGACGAATGTCAGTTCCGGTCCTTCAGAGGGACTGAAGCCATAGGCAAAAACGGCAGGAAAGATAATCATACCCGACAGCGTTGACACGATGATGACGAGGACGATCATCTGTAAGGAGGTGCTCTTGACATCCTGTCCCTCGGGCATGTAGCCGCCATACGTGACAAGGATGCCCATGCCTACGGATAATGTGAAGAAGCACAGTCCCATCGCCTGCAAGATAACTTCCGAAGTGATTTTCGAGAAGTCAGGCATAAACAAATACCGCAGTCCAGTTGTGCCACCATCTATGAAAACCATGTGAACGGCCATGACGATGAGGAACACAAACAGAATGGGCATCAGAATCTTGCTCAGCCGCTCAATACCCTTGTTGACGTCGAACCACAACACCGATGCCGTTAGCGCAATGGCAATGACGGCATATAGGATCATCTGCGGCGCATTACTTTCAAACGCATTGAAATGAGCTTTCAGGGATTCTGCATCCATACCGGTGAACGTGTTCGACGCAGCTTCAACCATGTAGTAGAAGCACCATCCTGTGACCACGAAGTAAAAACTCATAACGACAATCACGGACAGCAGGAAAATCCATGAAAGCCACTGCCATCGGTTAGTTCCACTCAACTCGCGGAGAGCACCGTATGCACTCTGCCCAACAGCTTGCCAATCAAAAACTCATTCATGACCAAGGGCAGGCCGAAGACCAGTGCACAGACGACGTACAGGATGATGAACGCTCCACCGCCGTTTTCTCCCACGACGTATGGGAATTTCCAGATGCTACCCAGTCCTACAGCACTACCTGCTGCGGCCAAGAGGACTCCGATTTTCGATGAAAAAGAATTTTCCATATAACTTTTTACTCCTTAACTACCTTAACTCCTTAGGCGCCCAGTTCTTCTCTCACTTAATCTTCTATCTCCCTGACGATTGGTACTCACCATCGTCTTCTACAAGGCAAGCAGAGCTTGCGAAAGTTAAGTAAGTAAGGTTCATAGGTTAGATTTTTTAGATTAACGAATTGTTTGTGGGGTTCCCCGTCCGTGAGGATAGGGAACCCTTGGAGAAAGTACTCCCGCTCGAGAAAACTCAAATTTTATTTGGTTTTCTACTCACTTATTCGTAATTTTGCAGACAGAATAACTAAATAAAAAAACATGAAGACGGTTGCGCCACTATCTAAAACCCAGTATGGGCTCTACGTAGAGTGTATGAACCACGCGGGAGAACCCTGCTATAATATTCCTTATCTGTATACACTCGACGGCAGCTTGGACGAGAAGAAGCTGACGTCGGCCATCGAGGCCGCAGTGAAGGCTCACCCGACGCTGTTCACCCGCATAGAGCTGAACGACCAGGGCGACCCTGTGCAGACCATCGACGACAGCGAGACGTTTACGTTGGCCATGGAGCAGGGAACGTGGAGCATGGAAGACGTCCAGCCCTTCAATCTTTTAAAAGACCGTCTGTTCCGCCTTCGCCTGTTCAAGGACAAGGAGCATTACTACCTGCTGCAGGACATACACCACATCATCAGCGACGGGACATCCAGAAAAGTGCTGCTGGCCGATATCGAGAAAGCGTATAACGGTGAGCCGCTGGCCGCTGAGGAGCGCACGCTGGCTGACGTGGCTAAGGCTGAGACTGCGGTGCGCGAGCGTCCAGCCTTCGAGGAGGACAAGCAGTGGTACGCCAGGAATTTTGATGTTGGCGACTGCTACTCGCCCCTATTGCCCGACATGGACGGGCAGGAGCCGAAGGAAGGACTGCTGACGCGTGTCATGCAGATAGACACGGCGCGGGTGGAGGCTTATTGCAAGGCTAACGGCATCTTCAAGAGTACCTTCTTCACCGCCGTCTACAGCTATCTGCTGGCGAAATACAACAACGAGCAGCAGGTGCTGTTTAACACCATTCATAATGGTCGTGCCGACAAGCGACTCGCACACGCTGTGGCGATGCTTGTGAAGACACTGCCCGTCTATGCCAGATTCACTGCCGACACCACCGTGCTCGACTTCCTGAAGGCCGGACAAGAGCAGATGACAGGTCAGCGCCAGCATGAGGCCTACGCCTATAGTGACATAGCCACCGACCTAGGCCTGCAGGCTGCCACTCTCTTTGCCTGGCACGGAGAACTGTTCGACAGTCTGCAGCTGTGCGGCAAGCCCATGAAAGCCCGGCGCCTGAACAACAACACGCGAGAGATGCCCCTCTACGTGAAGACGTACATCCACGACGGCCACTATTGCGTAGAGGCAGAGTACAGTGCCAACATGCTGGGCGAGGCGCTCATCAGCCAGTTCATGGAGAGCTACGAGGCTGTGGCGGAAGGTTTCCTGACGCAGGAGAAGCTGTGCGATATCAGCATTGCTACCGCATCGCAAAAGGAGCTGCTCGACAGCTTCAACGACACCGACAAGCCTTATGACAACACGCAGACGGTGGTTTCCTTGTTCCGCCGGCAGGCCAAGGCTACGCCCGATGCCGAGGCTGTGGTGTTCAAGAATCATCGGTACACGTACGCTGAGGTCGACGACATCAGTGACCGCATTGCGGCACACATCGCATCCATGGGACTGGGTGAGGGAGACGCCGTGTCTGTCATTATCCCCCGCTCGGAGTGGATGGCCATAGCCTCGATGGGTATCCTGAAGGCTGGCTGTGCCTATCAGCCCTTAGACCCCAGCTATCCGAAGGAGCGTCTGAACTTCATGGTGAAGGATGCCGACGCCAGACTGCTGATTGCCGACGCGGAGCTGCGCGAGCTCGTAGACGAATACGATGGCGAGGTGCTGCTGACAAAGGATATTGCTGCCTTGCCTGCTGTGACGAGACTACCTGAGGGTCCCAAGCCTGAGAGTCGTTTCATCCTGCTCTACACCTCGGGGTCTACAGGCGTGCCCAAGGGCTGTCAGTTGACGCATAGCAACCTGGTGTGCTACTGCAACTGGTACTGGAGATACTACGACCTGAAGCCGGAACACAACGTGGCCGAATATGCCAGCTACGGCTTCGACGTGCATCAGGAGGGTATCTATCCGCCACTGACGGGAGGTGCCACCGTACACATCATTCCTGAAGAGCTGCGGCTGGACCTCGTATCCCTGAACGACTACTTCGAGCGCGAGCACATCACCCACACCTTCATGACGACACAGGTGGGCTATCAGTTTGCGACGAACATCGAGAACCACTCGCTGCTGCACATGTCTGTGGCTGACGAGAAGCTGGCCAGCATCGCACCGCCGAAGGGCTATCAGCTGCACAACGGCTATGGGCCTACGGAAGCCACCATCATCATCACCGTCTATCCCGTCACGAGGAAAGACACTGACATCCCCATCGGCAAACCATTAGACAACGTGAAGCTCTATGTCGTCGATGCACAGGGGCATCGTCTTCCCGTGGGAGCCTTGGGCGAGTTGTTGGCTGCCGGCCCACAGGTGGCTCTCGGCTATCTGAACCGACCCGACAAGAATGCGGAGGTCTTTATCCAGAATCCATTTATAGCATCAGGACCGTATGCCCGTGCCTACCGCACAGGCGACATCGTGCGCTACCTGCCCTCTGGCGACATCCAGTTCGTGGGGCGTCGCGACGGTCAGGTGAAGATTCGCGGCTTCCGCATCGAGCTCAAGGAGGTGGAGGCCGTCATCCGTGAGTTCCCCGGCATCAAGGACGCCACCGTGCAGTCCTTCGACGACGAGAATGGCGGGAAATTCATTGCTGCCTATATTGTCAGCGATCAGCAGATAGACATCGAGGCCCTGAACAACTTCATCGTCGGCCAGAAGCCGCCCTACATGGTGCCTGCCGTGACGATGCAGATTGACCAGATACCGCTGAACCAGAACCAGAAGGTGAACAAGAAAGCCCTGCCAAAACCCGAGAAGAAGGCTGCAGCTATTGAAGAGTCGAATGTGCCCATGAACGTGCTGGAGCAGGAGTTGCACGAGATGATAGCAGGCATCATCAGTAACAGCGAGTTCGGTATCACCACCGTCCTGGGCTATGCCGGTCTGACCTCTATCTCTGCCATCAAGTTGGCCGTACAGGTGAACAAGCGCTATGGCGTGACGCTGGACTCCAAGAGCCTGGTGAAGACAGGTACGCTGCAGAGCATCGAGAACGAGATTCTTAAACAGACGTTTCATAGAGGTGAGAGAATAGCTGAAGCCCCAGAGCAGGCACAAGAAATATCTCTAACCTCTGTACCACTAAGCTACGCCCAGACAGGCGTCTATCTCGATTGTCTGAAGAACCCGACAACCACACTGTACAACATTCCCTACTGCATCAAGTTCCCCCAGGGTACCGACACTACTGCCCTGACAGAGGCCATCAAGACCCTTGTGAAGCAGCATCCAGAGATGACCGTTCACTTCGAGAATGGTGATGATGGCATAATACAGACCGTCGATTTGGAGCAGTCTGTGGAGATTCCTTTAAAGAAGATGAGCGAGGACGAGCTGACGGCCTATAAGCACGACTTCGTGAAGCCATTTGACCTCAGCACGGGTCCGCTCTATCGCTTTGAGATGGTAACTACCGACCAGCAGACCTATCTGCTCATGGATGTGCACCACCTCGTCTTCGACGGCGGCTCTGTAGACATCTTCCTGCAGGAGCTCTGCAACACGATGAATGGAGAGGCTATAGAGGCCGAGGCTCAGAGCTATGCCGCCTATGTCACCGAAGAGAAGACTGCTGAGGGTGGCGAGAAATACCTGGCTGCCAAGGACTTCTTCAAAGAGCAGCTGGCTGCCGTCGAGACAGCCACTGAGGTGCGCCCCGACTTGCCCAACCCTGTCAAGGGCACCATCGGCAAAGCCTTTGCGACACTTGACATGAAGTCCATCGACACCTTCTGCCGCAACAACAACATCACACCGGCTCACCTCATCCTGTCGGCTGTCTACTACTCTCTCTCCCGCTTTGCCAACAGCGACCAGGTGTGCATCACCACCGTCTCCAGCGGACGTTCCAACCTGAACATCCGCAACACCGTCGGTATGTTTGTCAACACGCTGGCATTGGGTGCTAATATCGGCAAGCAGAACGTGAAGGATTTTCTGAAAGAGGTCAGTGAGAACTTCGACGAGACGCTGCGCCACGAGAACTATCCGTTTGCACAGATTGCCGCCGACTACGGCCTGACGGCTGAGATACAGTTTGTCTATCAGCTGGGACTCATCAGCGACTATGTCTGCCTGGGCACACCGCTGCAGATGGAGGGTCTGGAGCTCCAGGTTCCTAAGTTCCCCATCACCTTCTTTATCCGCGACATCGATGCAACGCCTACCGTCTGCGTGGAGTACGACAACGGCAAGTATTCTGAGCATCTGATGCAGAGTTTGGCTGATGCCGTGAAGGTAACGGTAGAGCGTATGGTTGCTCAGCCCGATGCTGCCCTGACCAGCATCAGCATCGTGAGCGACGAGGAAGCCGAGCGCATGATTAAAATAGGTACGGGTAAGGAGATTGACGTAGACTTGAGCAAGACCTTCGCCAACCTCTTCACTGAGCAGGCTCAGCGCACACCTGATGCACCTGCGGTGGTAGACCGCGACAGTCAGCTGACCTATGGTGAGATGGACCGCTACTCGAATGCGCTGGCCCATCAGCTCATCGACTTCGGTGTACAGCCTAACGATTTCGTCTGCGTCATGCTCGACCGCTTCAAGGAGTTCCCTTTGGCAGTGCTGTCTATCCACAAAGCCGGTGCCGCCTATACCCCTCTGGACTTCGAGTATCCCAACGAGCGACTGAGCTACATGCTGGAGAACTCTGAGTCGAAGGTGCTCATCACCACGCACGACGTGCTGGAAGCCAAGCAGGCCGAGGGCGACTTCAGTACTGCCGCCGCAAAGACCTTCTTCATCGACGACTTCATGGCCAATGTGGTTAGCGGTTCTCCCGCCGACGCTATCGACTTGTCGAATCCCGACGGTCTGGCCTATATGATATACACTTCCGGCTCAACGGGTAAACCCAAGGGCGCTATGTTGCATCAGGCAGGTCTGCGTAACTTCATTGCCGTGGTCATCGACATGGAGAAGCTGACAGCTGAGGATCGTATCAGCGGACATCGCTCGTTCTCGTTTGACGCGCATATCGAGGACATGTATCCTGTGCTGACGCTGGGCGGCTCGTTCCATATCATGCCGACGGAAATCAGAAAAGACCTTGCACAGATTCGTCAGTTCCTGATTGACCATCAGATTACGGGTGGCGGTTACTCGACAGCAATGACCTGTCTGTTGCTCAATGCCTTCGACGACCTGCCTATCCGCTTCACGACGGGTGGTGGCGAGAAGATGGATGGTGTCTATAGCGACCACATTGAGATTATCAACGTCTATGGACCCACGGAGTGTACTGACGATACCTCTTACTACAGCATCGCACCTGGCCAGCGTGTGGAGAACATCCCCATAGGTCAGAGCGTGGCCAACAACTGGAACTTCATTGTCGACACCGCAGGCAATCTCGTGCCACAGGGCGTGGCTGGTGAGCTCTGCTTTGCCGGAGTGCAGGTGGGACGTGGCTACTGGCGTCTGCCGGAGCGTACCGCCAAGTTGTTCGTCGACTGTCCGTTTGTGAAAGAAGACCGCTGGGGACGTCCTGTACGGATGTACCATACCGGCGACCTCTGCCGATGGTCGGAGGACGGACAGATAGAGTACATGGGGCGTATCGATACGCAGGTGAAGCTGCGTGGCTTCCGTATCGAGCTGGGTGAGATAGAGAGCAAGGCATTGAACCTGGAAGGCATCCGTCAGGCTGCTGCCGAGGTGCGTAAGGTGCAAGGCAACGAGCATCTGGTGCTCTACTACACTGTAGTGGATGGCGGCACCATTGGCGATGAGAACATCCTTGCTGCTCTCAAGGCTTCTTCTCTGGCAGAATACATGGTTCCTGATGTCTATATGAAGATGGATGTGATGCCGATGACACCTAACGGCAAGATTAACCGCAAGGCACTGCCGGCTCCTGAGATGAAGCGCGCCACCGAGTATGTGGCTCCCGTGGGCGAGAAGGAAGAGCTCTTCTGCACCATTTTCTCCAATATCCTGAAGATTCAGGAGGTAGGTGCCACCGACAACTTCTTCGAGATTGGCGGCACGAGCATCAATGCCATCAAGGTCATTGTAGAAGCCAGCAAGAACGGAGTGCAGATAGTCTTCAACGACCTCTTCAACCTGAAGACACCTCGCGCACTGGCAAGCTATGTAGAAGCCTCCGGAGCCCCCCTTTCGTCCCCCGAGGGGAACACTATAGCACATGAAGCCCCCTCGGGGGCAGTAGGAGGGGCTTTGGGGCCTGTCGACGCCCTCCTTGCCAACAACAACCTTGCCTCTTTCATCAAGGGCAAGCGTCA
Organism: Prevotella sp.; assembly: GCA_017389705.1. Taxonomy (GTDB): domain Bacteria; phylum Bacteroidota; class Bacteroidia; order Bacteroidales; family Bacteroidaceae; genus Prevotella. The sequence continues at coordinate 8,652 of JAFPEE010000256.1, read as the reverse complement.
GCCTATTGCCGATGTGCTGCTGACAGGTGCTACAGGCTACCTCGGTATCCACATCCTCAACGAGTTGCTTACCAACTATCACGGCAAGATCCTCTGTCCTGTACGTGCCAAGGGTAATGACGAGGCTCTGAGCCGTATCAAGACGCTCTATTTCTACTACTTCGGACGTACTCCAGCCTTCAGCCATTTCGACGAGCGTGTCACCGCATTCGCTGCAGAGGTGACAGAACCCAACGCATACGATCATCTGAACAAGGCATTCACCGTTGTCAACTGCGTAGCCAATGTGAAACACTTCTCGGCTGGTAACGACATTGAGATGGTGAACATTGAATCAGTACGACACCTGGTAAACTTCTGTCTGCGCACCAACTCGCGTCTTATTCATATCTCTACCAACAGCATTGCCGGTATCAGCGTAGATAATGTTCCTGGTCCTGAGGTAAAGTTGACGGAACAGACGCTCTACATCGGACAGAACATCGATGCCAACAAGTACGTCTATTCGAAGTTCAAGGCCGAGGAGCTGGTGCTGGACGCCATAGCCCACCATGGGCTGAATGCGAAGATTATGCGTGTGGGCAACCTGTCGGCTCGCCAGAGAGATGGTGAATTCCAGATTAACTTCAACACCAACAACTTCCTGGCTAAGCTGCGTGCCTATGTCGTAATAGGCATGGTGCCCTACGAGGCACTGGATCAGCGCTTCGAGTTCTCGCCCATCGACGAGGTGGCCAGCGCTATCATGATGCTGGCACAGACACCGAAGGAGTGCATGGTGTTCCATCCCTCGAACACCCATCGCCAGTTCCTCAGCGATATCCTCACAGGCTTTGCCGAGGCAGGCATCACGCTGAAGCGCGTAGAGAACGAGGAGTACCAACAGGCATTAGAGAAGATGATGGAGAATCCCGACCTCGTCACCCTGCTGCGTCCGCTGATGGCCTACGACATGGGCAGCGGTCATAAGACGCGCTGGATAGAAGCCTCCAACGACTACACCACGCAGGTTCTCTACCGAATGGGGTTCCAGTGGCCCATCACCGCAGCCGACTACGTGCACCGCTTCGTGGACACCATCGTCGGATTCGACTATTTCAATGTCTAATCATTTACAGAGTATCCTGCTTTCACCAAGTAACCTCTACCTTTCGCGAGGCAGGGGTTACTTTTTTCCTCACTACCTTTCCGTTACGCAGCTCAGCTTCCACGATGGTGCCTCCTGAGGCATGCAGGCGGAAACGAACATCCCAGTGTCTGGGCCATGCGGGGAAGAGGTATATCGTGTCGCCCACCTCCTGCATCAGCATCTCCTGCAGGGCTATCATGCCCGAGCCTCCCCAGTTGTGGTCGGGAGTCCAGTCGTAGCCAGGTCCCCAGAAGGCAGGGAAGCGGTGTGGACCGTCGCTCAGCTTCAGTGTCACCAGACGCTCAGCCTCGTCAGTCAGTCCCAGGCAGGCAGCCCAAATGGCATCCTGCTTCCACCCCACATGCGAGCGGAACTTCACTGCCAGCGAGTCGTTCTGATAGGTGTTGCGGGCTATCTCTATGTCAGGTCTTCCTACGCCGTACATACGCCACGGGAAGACAGGATACAGCTGTGTCGTCTCGACATTCTGCACCCGCTCGTAGTGCAGGGCAGGAGCTATCATGCCGTCCTTGATGGTGATTGCCGGCAGACGCTGAAGGAGTGAAGTGGGATACGCCATCAGCGAGGTGTCATTATGCTCCCGGGCATAGGTCATCAACGCCTGTGTGACGGTTTTCAGCGCTGCAATAGTTGACGTCGAATTGTAGGCACCCTTAAAGGTTTCGCCACCCGAGCCCGGGTAGAGTACCAGCTTGCCATTAGCATCCAACCGTTTTGCCCCACGCTGGTTTGCCAGATACTGGTAGTGGTCGTCAAAGAAGCGCAGGCACGACACGATCATCGGCACATACTCCTGAATATCCATGCCGCTGTAGCGGTGAGCCTCCAGTGCCATCATGCAGAACTCCAGACACGTGTCCCATTCATACTCCAGCCATGCGTTGCGCTCCATGCCTGGGTCAAAGCCCTCAGGACGCTTCGTACCATACTCCGGATAGCACGGCAGACCATAGTTTTCTATCTGCTCCGTCAGACAGGCTCCCTCGTGACCCCAGTACAGCCTGCTGCGCTCCTCGGCATTCTTATAGATACGCAGGTAGAAGTCCAGCTGTGCCTTTAGCAGGTCGTAGTCGCCGCTCTTCAGCATGGGCCAGTACACCAGGCGCTGGTTCTGTGCCGTATGCACTCCCCCACCCCAGTTACGGAAGTCAGGTGACAGTCGGTACTCCTCAGCGGCATTAACATATTCTGGGTCGAAGGTAAACAGTCCACCGTTGAACTTCGTAGGCCATTGTCCTTGGGCATTACACCCCAGCATATAGCGGAAGAACTGGTAGTTCTCGCAAAACGAGTGTGGCGTTGCGATGGCTGTTGGCTGTTGGCTATTGGCTATTGGCTGTTGGCTGTTGGCTTTTGGCTGTTGGCGGGGGACTTCTATAAAGCTGCGCTGCCAAAAGGTATGCCACCACTGGCGTGTGGCTTGGCAGTCTGCCACTCGCTGCACACTTTGTTCCACACGACTCAGCTCTTGCTCCCATTCTGCTACCGTGCCCTGCTTGGTGGCCAGCGTAATCTGCAGGTGCTGGCGCTTCAAGGCTCGTCGCGACACATACATCCAGCCTTCGTAGTCGCTACTGGCATAGCGTCCTTCCATCTTATCCACCAGCACAAAGCCCCGCCCCTTCATACGACCACCAAACACCAGATACTCCAGCGGATTGTACAGGCGGTTCTTCACGGTCTCCATGCGCTGCTGGGCCAACGTAGCGTCAAAGACTGTCACAGCACCGTTCTGATGCAGAAAGGTCAGCTCCCGCTCGCCAGCCGACACGCTGTCGGCATGTGTCTTCAGACCCTTCGGGGCTGCAAACTTATAGCTTGTCTGGAAGCGTTCACGTTTCGTCAGCTCTCTGTCGTGAGTACGCCAGTTCTCATACGTCACCGCCATCACTTGCTTGCGTGCTGGACTATTCATGTCGATATGCACCACTGGCTTCTGCACGTCAGCCCACAGTTGCAGGCTCACGGTGCCGTCTGTTATCTCCACATAGCCATCGTTCAGGTGCAGTATCTGCCGGAAGCGGTTCATATCCAGCCCTGGAGAGAGGCTGATGCGAAAGCGGCCCAGCTTCAGTAGCGTGTTGTTCTCGTCGAAACACCCTGAGCGCGACAGGTAGAACAGCACATCGCCCTGCTCCACCCAGACATTCATGCCCACGTCGCCACCACCACAGGGCATCGACTCCGACGAATTCTTGCTGGGTGTCGTCCACTCATAGTCCTGTGGCTGAGCCTGTGCGTGACTACCTATAATCAACAAAATACAGAATAAAATAGCCTTTTTCATATCATTATGACGATTTTTTTGTATCTTTGCCATCAAAAACGGCGAAGATACTCCGTCTCGGCAACAAAAATAAATCGATTTATTTTGTATTGCTCACGACTTTTCGTAACTTTGAAAGGATTCGCAAGATTTCTTTAAATAAAGGCAGTCTGGGGAATTGAGGAAAAAGCGGGTTACGAATTGGAGACCGTACTCAATTCCACGTTCTGCTATAAATTGCTCAATGAACACCCGATGAAGAGCCACCAGCCGTTTTATGACTCATCATCGAATGCAAAGGTACACAGAATATATGAAACAACAAAACTTTTGAGGGATTTTTCACTCTTTCTTCTTTGGTTTCATGTTTTTGTGCTACCTTTGCACACATAATTCATAATAGAAACTATCCTATGGCAAAGATTAATGTCCAAAATACGGAGATTACCATCGTTTCCCATAATGACGATGACTATATTTCATTGACAGATATGGCTCGTAGCCAGTTGCAAGAGCACATTATCTTCCGTTGGCTCAGTCTGAAAAGCACGATTGAGTATCTTGGTGAATGGGAGATGCTCTACAATCCCAATTTTAATTGTACCGAATTCGGTACATTTAGAAATATGGCGGGTAGCAACAACTTCGTTCTGTCAGTCAAGACCTGGATAGAAAAGACAAATGCCATTGGCATCTTCTCTAAGGCAGGTCGATATGGTGGAACGTACGCTCATAGAGATATAGCTTACCACTTTGGTATGTGGATAAGTCCCAAGTTCCAACTTTTACTCGTTAAGGAATACCAACGTCTGAAAGCCGAGGAGCAAAAGATGCTTGGCTGGACGGCAAAGCGGGAATTGTCCAAAATCAACTATCATATTCATACAGATGCTATCAAGAGCCATTTGGTTCCAGCAGAAATCACGGCAGCTCAGGCAAGTATCATCTATGCCGAGGAAGCCGATGTGCTGAATGTCGCTATGTTTGGAATGACAGCCAAACAATGGCGGGAAGCCAATCCTGACCTCAAGGGTAATATCCGCGACTATGCCACAATCAATGAACTCATCTGCCTCTCAAATATGGAGAATATCAACGCAGTGCTTATCAATGATGGTGTGCCACAAGGTGAAAGGCTAGTGAAGCTCAATCAAATAGCCATTCAGCAAATGCAGGTGCTAGAAGGGAATGAGGGCCGGAATCTGCTAAAGTAAATAGAAACATCAATCCTCTTGTTTTTGACAGGTGTTTGTAATAATAGACTTCTAATCCGGTCAAACTCCTTTTGGTTTTTATAGCAGTTTGCGGAATAAGAAACGGGCGGTGAAAGGTGTTGTATTCTGCCCTAATATGCGTAGTCAATAATGCATACGGGGTCTGGATGATGTGTATGATTGGGAAGATCGCCCCCATGATTTCCCATGGTTATTGATTAGCCTCTTGTAATTCAAAATACACATTACTGAAATTCTTATGTTGTAAATCCAAACGTGGAATATAGCAAAAAAGACGTGATGGTACTTCAAGGTTAAAGTCTAGTTGGAAAAGTAATACATAATTATTATAATATTGTTGAATATCATCTATTTCTTCATTCTCCCAGTTACCAATTACTGAATCTTCTAAATATTCTGCATGTCCTAACATAGAACCTGTCCAATATTCTTTTTGAGGTTTAGGATATTTTCCACTACAATAAGTGTCTGCCATCCATTGATAACTGTCTTCTTCTACATTAATGTGAAGAAGGTAAATATCTATATAGTCTGGCAAACTCTTTTCAGTGTTAAATACTATTCGCAGACCATTTCCATCATTATTTGAAGGACATAATTCATTTCTAGAACAATCAGAATAAATGATACGAAAATAACCATGATTACCTTTTTGATACCACCAATCATTAATATGTCCAGCTGACAGTTCTTCACTTGCCAATCCATCATAATCGTAGAAAAAATATAGCATACCAGATGAAGGTAAAAAATGGTTAGTATCGAAAACAGCAGCATCCTTCATATTAATTTGGAATACAAATGTCATAGGCCTGTCACCATCTACTGTTGGATATTTGAAATCTGCTGGTACATCTGGTTCTCCAAATATCTTACTATCACCTGTAATATAGTCTCCCTCGTCAGTATAATACCATGAAACAGACGAGCGTTCAAACTTTTGGAACAATGAATTGATGTTGTTGATAGTGTATTTATGATTGTCTTCTTGATTTCTAAGAAAGTTCAATGCAACAATCTGATGTATCATATCCTTATGTTCTTTATTATCATCATAAAAAACATAATAACTACGCCAATAAGTACATAGTTTTGCATAGGTCTTGAAAAAATCTACCCGTTGGATGTCTTTCCAATCAACATGATCTGTCACCAGACAATGGTTATTGTCGTCCCATGTATCAAAACGTTCATCATCCATTAGAATAACTTCACCATCATCATCTACATTATAAGGCATTACAAAAGAAAAGCCCTCATCACTTAATTTCGAGAATAACGGTCCATCATGCCAAATAGTTCTCCATAATTTCCAATGAAAAAAGAATAATACTGCCTTCCAAATAAGAAAAACAGCACATATAATAATGAACGTACTATAGTCTGTTATTTCTTTTTTATCTATTACTATTTCAATAGAGAAAAACAGAAAATAGAAAATGATGATTCCAACTGGAAGTCCCATGTCTTTTGGATTAAAGAACGCACGGCGTATATAACTCCAGAATGATAAAGGATATGGACGGAAAACAACCCAACTTTTATTGTCTTTTGGTAAGGGAAATTTTTTATATGCCTTATTACCTATCCAACCTCTATAAAAGGCTAAGAATCCTAATAGAGATATTAAAAAAAGGAATAAGTAAAACGGTACACTTTGCTGTTTATGAAGAGCGATAGTAATACATATGACGCCACATAGCATTAGAATTATTCCTACGATTATATATAAAATGTAACAGAATCGTTTAGCGTTTCTAATTCCTATATTTAAAGATGATAATAGTTCTTTCATTTTTAATGCTTAATATGTATAATTAAATCACGGGGGGGCTAATTGCTTTTATTATGAAAATCCTGTAAATACCACTCTACCAATTTCCATTCCTCGTCATATTCCATTTCATAGCTAAATTCTCGAGGGTGCTGTTTCTTTGCTATAACCTTTTGCAGAACAGCTTCTACCTTCTCCGCATCATATACCCTCCAAACGACATGAGACACACCATCGAGATGTTCTCGGAAGAGGAATAAGGCATTGGGCTTTTCCCACCCATCATTGAATAGCTTCTCCAGATGTTCACAAAAATCTTGAATAACCTGAACTTCTTCCCTACTGGGAATACCATTCTCATATACATCTTCTAAATCAAAAACTATGGAGAGATTCCATCCGAAGACGTCTTTAAATTCAAATTGGCGTAGGCTTTCATTGATAATAGCGAAAGCAGGGTGGCTTTCATAAGTATAATCAATAGATATAAAGGACTCATCAGGGAACCACACATTCACCTTTTGATTTTCTTCTTTTTTATTGGGAATTTGCATATTATCATATTTATAATAAACATTGATTACATATTTATCAATCCTCTTGTTTTTGACAGGTTGTGAGTAATAACAGACTTCTAATCTGGTCAAACTCCTCTTGCTTTTTATAGGATACTGTTATCAGATGAAGTGATGTTCCTGAAGCTATCTGACAGATAACCAAATAGAAATCGTCACCATCTTCTTGACATTGTTGTGAGGCCAATACGCCGTTACCACCTTCAACATCAAACTCTTCGTAATAATCATACTGATTACCGTCCAGTTTGGGCTTTCCTATTTCTTTCTCCAACTCGAATATGGTAAGTCGCCACACAGGGCTATCCGTACTTTGGTCATACCAAATAGTTATTGGCCAGTCATCATCATTGAATTCGAGATGTCGTTGATATGAACCAGGAATTGTTATTGTCAATCTATCGATAGTTTCCTTGACCATTCCTTTACGATAGCCTGGTTTATAATCGTCATTCAAGCAGACGGCAGTTGGGGGTATAATGGGTGATTTGCCGTCCAGGTGGCAGGCTTCACAATAATTATCATAAGGAAGTGGTAGCATGGGATTTAGCCCATAAGCCTTTTCAAGGTTTTCGATGATCGACCTATTGATGTCTGCATCACTTTCACTTCTTTCTGATGGCACATAGTAGCAATCTTCCCAAAGTAACTTCATTGCGCTATTTCTATAGAAAGTTGCATCCTTTTGCTCATGCGGCCATACAAAAAAACGATCAGCGAGAGCCTCAATACCTTTATCACGTATCAACTGGTTTATGAATCTGATGTCCCAAAAACCTGTAGGAGTAACTATTTTCGCTCCACGCACATCTGGCATATACTGATTTGTCTGCCAACAAACAAATAGAGGGTTTTCATTACCTTCATCCATTTTTTGACAAGCAAGCTCAACAAGCGTCTCCAGCCATCGATAAAAATGATTGTTACAGAGTTTTGTGAAGTCGCGGGCGTTAGCATATTCCGAATCATCTTCATAGACAAGACTCCCCAAATCAAGAGAGTCGATAAAATCGACTGCTGCCTTGTGAAATCCCGGACCTGCTGGCGTACTTTGAAAGTAGCCCTCAACCTTTGTCTTGCGCAGTAACCCACCTTCAACGACATGAAAGTTAATCTCACCCGTAGGACAAAGGATTACGGAGATGTCTCCCTCATCGTCAATATTAATCTCAAAAGGACTTTGCTTAGATAACTTGGTAATATTATCTACCAGTTTCTTACGACTCTTTATCTGCCCCGTAAATGATAATTCAATTGCCATAAATCTGTTGTTTAGTCTGCCATATACCGAATTACAAGGCAAAGATAGAGATTATCTTTGAAGCGGCAAAATAATTTAATGTATTTTAGATGAGAAATGGCCAAAACTACACGCTCTCGAACTATATATACCTAAGTTCTTGCCTAAAAGTGTCTTTTTCGATGTGGTGACAGACACCTTCTGAACAGATTTACAATTTTCAGATTTGGTTGTCGCTAATACAAAAAGGTTGCTGCGCACAGATGCCACTATAGTTACTATGTTTGCAACCTGAAAAGTTACCACTGAGCGCTGAAGGTGCGCTGGAGAAGGTTTCGTTTTGCTAACGATGACGAACCTCTCCGCTACGCTTCGAGAACCCTCACCGTCATCAAAACGATGAAAGGGAATG
>JAFPEE010000255.1 GCA_017389705.1 Prevotella sp. | reverse complement strand
TAAACTGGACAAGGAGTAATTCAAGAATTGAAAAATTGAAGAATTCAAGTTTGTCCGCTTAAAGAAAAAAACGAAAAATGAGACACGGAAAGAAATTCAATCATCTGGGCCGTACTGCTGACCACCGCCGTGCCATGCTTGCCAACATGGCCATCTCGCTGATCATGCACAAAAGAATCACTACGACCCTCGCCAAGGCAAAGGCACTCAAGAAATATGTGGAGCCCCTCATCACGCGCTCCAAGGACGACAGCACCAACAGCCGTCGTGTAGTATTCAGCTATCTGCAGAACAAGGAAGCTCTCAAGGAGCTCTTTGGCCCTGTAGCTCAGAAGGTCGGCGACCGTCCCGGTGGCTATACCCGCATCATCAAGCTCGGCTTCCGTCAGGGCGACGCTGCTGAGAAGGCTTTCATCGAGCTTGTTGACTTCGACGAGAACATGCTGAAGAGCCCGAAGGCAGAGAAGAAGACCCGCCGTTCACGCAAGTCTTCTGCTCCCAAGGCCGAGGCTGTCGAGGCACCTGCTGAAGCTCCTGTAGCTGAGGCTGAGGCTCCCGCCGCTGAGGAGGCAAAGGCTGAGTAATCAGCGCATGTTTTGATTGAACAACGATACTGGTAAATGTCCCGTACCCATCAAGGTGCGGGACATTTAAAGTGTTAAAACACACATAAAGAGTGTTAAAGGCTTAGGTTTTCTGAAAAGTATTGTGTACCTTTGCAGCGTTTTATTCCAAGAATGAGACATTTTCTTAACCGCAACCGAAACAATTTATGATACAACAACTCAAGAAAATTGCCCTTTTGACTGTCGCCGCTGTATGTTCTCTTCCTATGATGGGACAAGACCTTTTGGCACGACAGGCACCCATTGACCGTAAGATGAAGGTTGTTGACAGCGTTGCGCTGCACCGCCTGATCGAGATAGAAAGCTACGAATCCCCCTCTGCAGACCTCTATGACGACTGGGACAACATGCATGCCCACAGCCGTGTTGCACAGATGCCCGACACCTTCCGCATCTCGCTGAAGAATTTCTGCATGCCCACCACCAGCCGCGTGCTGACAAGTAACTTCGGTGCCCGCTGGGGACGTCAGCATAAGGGTCTCGACATCAAGGTCTACATTGGCGACACCATTCGCGCCGCTTTTGCCGGTAAGGTGCGTGTCGTACGCTATGAAGGCAAGGGCTACGGTAAGTATATCGTCATCCGCCACGACAATGGTCTGGAGACCTACTATGCACACCTCTCTAAGCAGCTTGTCGTTGAAGACCAGGAAGTCCGTGCCGGCGAGGCCATCGGTCTTGGAGGCAATACCGGACGAAGTACTGGTTCTCACCTCCATTTTGAGACCCGTCTCTGCGGTATGGCGCTTAACCCCGCACTCATGTTCGACTTCCGCAATCAGGATGTGGTCGACGACTACTACACTTTCCGCAAGTCTACCTATCAGCGCGAGTCTCAAGCTGCCACTCGTCTGCGTGGTGCCAACGGTATGAACTTCGGCTTTGACAAGGATGAAGTTGAGCTTGCCACCGCAGCTCCGGCAGCATCCTATGCTCAGGAGGCCCGTTTCCACAAGGTCAAGAAGGGTGAGACCCTCTATTCCATCGCCAGACATCGCGGCACTACCGTTGACGCTATCATGAAACTCAACCACCTCAAGAAGAATGCCAAGCTCAAGGCTGGCCAGATTCTGAAGTTCAACTAAAGCATACTATACGCAATAGTAGAAGATACCACAGCGGCACTTTCCGACGGAAGGTGCCGCAATTGTTTTAGGGATACCCCTATCTTTTTTTCGGGAAAATCCCCTTGCCTAATGAAAGATTCTTCGTATTTTTGCACCGTGAAACCATAAGAAGTGTGAAGATTATGAAGAAAATCAGTTTATTACTTATAGGTGTTGCCCTGCTGTTTAGCAGCTGTGGCACGTACACAGGACAGGGTGCTTATGTGGGCGGCTCGTTCGGTGCAATATTGGGTTCTGCCATTGGCGACATCAGTGGTGGCTGGCGTGGCCATGATATTGGAACTATTGTTGGTATGGCTGGTGGCGCCGCAGTGGGTGCTGCCATCGGAGCCGCTGCCGACGAGAAGGCATCGGAACGTGTGGAGCAGTACCGTCAGCAGCGCAACGGCAATTACGGGAGGAACGACGACAGATACCGCTCTGGCAACGATCGCTACGACAGCGACTACAGCGGTTTTGACCGTACGAACAGCGGCGACGACCGCATCGACTTCGACGGCGCTGGTCCACGTGACGGTCATGGTGGCTATACGGCAGCGACACCGCGTACCTATGACCCTACAAAGGGTTCAGTGGCACCTGGCTACCATGTGAAATATAATGAGCTGATAGAAATCAGGAATGCCCGCATCATTGACGCTGACCGCGACGGCACCATTCGTGCCGGCGAGGAGTGCCGTGTGACGTTCGAGATTATGAACCGTTCGGACAAAGTGCTGTACGACGTGCAGCCGACGGTGTTTGAGGTGACTGGCAACAAGCGCATCCATATCTCACCCAACCTGCATGTGGAGAGCATCCCACCATATAGCGGCGTACGCTACAC
>JAFPEE010000254.1 GCA_017389705.1 Prevotella sp. | reverse complement strand
CGTACCCCAGACAGACCAACTGGCTGTCCGTCAGGTGCTCAGCGCGCTGAAGGTCATCGACTACGAACTGGAGAACGACGAAGTAGTGCCCCTTGAGGAGCAGTTCTCCAATATCCTCCATGTCCATGGTATCATGAAACGTAAGGTGCAGCTCAACAACGGATGGTGGAAGGAGGCCAGCGGCCCGCTGCTGGGACGTACACAGGGCGGTCATCTGGTAGCACTGCTACCCAAATGGACTGGCCGCAGCTACTACTATACTGACGCGGATGGCATCCGGCAAAAGGTGACGCGACAGCGGATGGAGCACGACCTTGAGCCAGAAGCATACGCCTTCACCAAGTCGCTGCCACTGCACAGGCTGACCAGGCGCGAGGTCATCGCTTTCATCTTGACTTCTGCCAACAGCCACAGCCTGCTTCACATGTGTCTGGCTGCCCTGGTGGTGGTGCTCTTAGGCATGCTCGTCCCGATGGCCAACAAGTTCGTGTTCGACACGGTGATACCCGCCGGCAATCCCGCTGCCCTGGCCCCGATAGGCGGACTACTGGCTGGTGCCGCCATAGCCGTCATGCTGTTCTCTTATATTCGCAATCTCTATATCGTCAGGGTGGAAAACATACTGGAGATGAACCTGCACAATGCCGTCATGGCACGACTGTTCTCCCTTCCGCCCAGATTCTTCCAAAGCCACAGCAGCGGCGAACTGACCTCCAAGATGAACAACCTCACACAGCTGTGCCAGCAGGTCAACGAGTCGATTGTCGGCGTTCTGCTGGGCGGAGCACTGTCCGTCGTCTATTTCATCCAGGTGGGCATTTACGGCGGGCGGCTCCTGGCACCGGCGGCCATACTCTATGCCATCCAGGCACTGCTGGTGGTGCTGTACTTCCGCACCGTTGACCGCGCCCAGCAACAGTTTATCGGCAAGAACGATGCCCTCAGCGGCATGGAGTGCAACATGTTTGCCGGTATTCAGAAGATCCGGCTCACCGGCTCCGAGACGCGGGCGTTCACCCAGTGGCTCAACCGCTACACACATGCCTCGCACATCATCTACAACCCCCAGTTCCAGTTGCGGATCTATCCTGCGCTACTGGCGCTGATGGGTGTGGTCAGCCTGCTGGTCATCTACTTCTTTACTCGCCGCTTTTCCATCGAGACCAGCAATTTCATCGCCTTCACCTCTGCCTTCGGCATGCTGACAGCCGCACTCACCGAGATAACTCACCAGATCCCCGAGATGGCTAAAATAGGACCGCAGCTTGACAGCATCATGGCTATTGCCGAAACCGAGCCCGAGGTGTCGGGACCCTCGGCAGCGATCAGCAGCCTTTCTGGCAGCATCAGCATCAACAACCTGTCGTTCCGCTATCAGGACGACATGCCACTGGTAATCGACGATCTGTCACTCCACATCAAGGCTGGTGAATACGTGGGCATTGCGGGCGTGTCGGGATGCGGAAAATCCACCCTGTTGCGCCTGCTGCTGGGATTTGAGACGCCCTTGCGCGGCAATATCGCCTACGACCACTACGACCTCGCCAAGGCTGACAAGGGCCAACTGCGCCGGTGCATTGGCTCCTGCCTGCAGAACGGCAGACTCTTTACGGGCGACATCTTCCACAACATCACCATCACGGCCCCCTGGGCTACACACGACGATGCCTGGGAGGCGCTGCGCATGGCCTGCATGTACGACGAGGTTGAGGCACTGCCTATGGGGCTCCACACCATCATCACCGAGGGCGGCGGGGGATTCTCAGGCGGCCAGAAGCAGCGTCTGCTCATAGCGCGTGCCCTGATAGGCCGGCCCAGCATCCTCTTCTTCGACGAGGCAACCTCCGCACTCGACAACATCAGCCAGAAACAGGTGAGCGACAATCTCGACCGCCTGCACTGCACCCGTCTGGTCATCGCCCACCGGCTGAGCACCATCCGGCATTGCGACCGCATCATCGTCCTCGACAAGGGCAAGATAGCCGAAGAGGGCACCTTTGAGGAACTGATGGCAAGGAAAGGACTGTTCTACGAGATGAGCCTGCGACAACTATAGTGTACGATCTGAATATGAACCCAGTAAACTAACGAATACCCTATGCAGAAAAGAATATGGATTCCCTTCACGATAGTCTTGCTGCTGACAGCCTGCCGGCAGCAGAGCCATCCGAATGATTCTCAGGACACAAGAATATCATCCGATACCGTCAGTCAGGCCATGGGCGCACGTCAGGCCTCCGACAGTATCTCGCCTCCTTCTTTCCAGACCATGGGCAAAGTCGTGGCTACGCAATATGCGGACGTGAAGTTTGAGATCTCGCTGCCCGTGCTACGGGTGATGGTTCACAACGGTGACCGCGTTCGCCGCGGACAACTGCTGGCCGAGCAGGATGCCACCAGACAGACGAATGCCGTGGAACAGTATCAGCGGGAGATTGAGCAGGCAAATCTGCAGATGCAAGATGTCATTATCTCACAGGGCTACGACCCCGAGCATATCGGTAACGTGCCTCAGCGCGTGCGGCATATTGCCGAGGTCAAGAGCGGCTTGCTGCTGGCTCAGAACAAACTGGCTGCTGCCCGTCACGAGTTGAATACTACGCGTGTGACAGCCCCCTTCGACGGCATCGTGGCCAATGTCACAGCCCGTGCTGGCCAGCTGGCACAAGTGGGCGACATCGTGTGCAGGGTCATCTCTCCGCAGCAGATGGATGTGGAGTTCCGCATCATGGAGGCCGACCTCAGCCGCTTTGCCGTTGGCACGCGCCTTCAGGTAGTGCCTGTGGGCGACGAACAGGCGGTCTATGATGCCAAGGTGACAGAAGTCAACCCCATCGTTGACGAACAGGGAACTGTCATGCTGCGTGCTCATGTGGCCACGCCACACCAGCTCTTCGACGGCATGCACGTCACCGTGTCCAATGTTCAATAGTCAATGTTCTATGTTCAACGTTCAATGTTCAATGAGAAACCTCGCCGTTCTTGCCCTCCTCTGTATCGCAGTCACCGTCACCGCACAACAGTCGGTAAGGCTCGACATGGAGCGTGCCTTCCAACTGGCCACTGACAGCAGCATCACTGCCGACCGCTACCGCAGTGTCTTCCAGGAGGCGCACTATGCCTGGCTCTCATGGATGGCAGGCCGTAAACCGCAAATAGACCTCAGCACCACACCGCTGCAATTTGAGCAAGACATGACCCAGCGTTATGTCAGTGATACCGACAATGATGAGTATCGCGAGCAGAAGCGGCTTCTGTCCAGTGTCAGTCTGGAGGCTCAACAGGTGATGGAACGATGGGGAGGATCCTTTTATGCCTCCACGGGGCTGGCCTATCTGGGCAACTATGGCGATTACATCCAGCATCAGTTTGCCACCACCCCCATCCGAGTGGGCTACCGTCAGGAACTGTTAGGATACAATCCCTATCGCTGGAACCGGCAGACGGAACCCATGCGGCTGAACGTTGCCCAGCAGCAGATGAACTATTCGGTGGAGCAGACAGGCGCAGAGGCCGTCAGGCGATTCTTCACGCTGGCTGTGGCACAGGAACAGCTCAGCATGGCCCAGGAGCAGCTGCAGTCGTGCGATAGCATACTTGCCATCGGCGAGCGACGCTTTCGTATCGCATCTATCTCCAAGGCAGAACTCGAAATCCTGACACTACAGCGCTCGCTGGCTACTACGGCATTGAAGAATGCCCTGCTCAACCATCAGAAAGCTGCCAAGAGCCTGGCTGTCTGGCTGGGAATGGACGAACTGACGCACTTGGAGCTGATCGTCCCCTCTATCCTGCCGCAGTTTAGTGTGACCGTCGGCGATGCTGTCAGCCAGGCGACACAGCACAATCCTAACTATCTGTCGATGGAACTCCAGGAACTGGAAGCCCGCCGCGATGCAGATCAGCTCAAGCGCAAAAAGGGCTTGAATGCCAGCATCGATGCGTCAATAGGACTCAACCAGGTGTCTGAGCGCTTCGAATATGCCTATCGCAATCCATTGGTGCAAAATCAGGTGATGGTTAACCTGACCGTACCCATCAGCGATCACGGTAAGAAACGCAATGCGTGGCTCGCCGCACAGAGCAAGGTAGAGACGGCTGCCCGCCAGCGCCAGGAACAGCGCCGTGATACCGAACTGGATATCGTACAGACGGTAGCGGAGGTCAATCAGCGACAGGCCGTGGTCGACGACACCCGTCACTCGCTGCAGATAGCCGAAGATGCCTACACCGCCATGCTGCAACGATTCATCCGCGGCCAGGCCACCGTAAACGACCTGTCGCTGGCACAACAATACTGGCAGGAAGCGCGGCGCGATCAGATCACAGCCCTGCAGGATTTCTGGAACAGCTATTACCACCTGCGCCAACTGACGCTCTACGACTACCTCAAGGGGGAGCCCATACGTCACTGACCTGCCAACTTTTAGTACTTATACTACGATAAGATGTCTGACGATGACAAAAATATGTTGCCCTTGAAACGCATCTCGTTCTTAGGAAATAACGAGTAACTAATATTGAAATATTGATTATTGAGTAAGAACCCACGAGGCATGTCCCCGTGGGTTCTTAGTGAATAAAGTGAGGCTTTAAGCAATAAAACGCGCTTGCGTACGTTTATATAGAGGTAATTTTCGAATTAACGTAACTAAATGATAGAATATATTAAAGGAGAACTGACAGAACTGACACCTGCGCTGGCAACGGTGGAGGCAGGGGGTGTGGGCTACGGCCTGAGCATCTCGCTGAACACCTTCAGCGCCATCCAGGGCAAGAAGGAGGTGAAGTTGTACGTCTATGAGGCCATACGCGAGGATGCACATGTGCTCTTCGGGTTTGTGAACAAGAAGGAGCGTGAGATGTTCCTGCAGCTCATCACGGTGAACGGGGTGGGGGCGAACACGGCGCGGATGATGCTGTCGGGCATGAGCGTGAGCGAACTCTGCAACGCCATCTCGACGGGTAATGCGCGACTGATTCAGAACATCAAGGGCATCGGCAAGATGACGGCTCAGCGCATCATCGTTGACCTGAGGGACAAGATTGTGGCCCTGGGCATCGCCGACGAGATACCTGCCGGCGGACAGATGGCCGCTCCCGTGAACAACCAGGTGAAGGAAGAGGCCGTGAGTGCCTTGACGATGCTGGGCTTCTCACCGGCACCGACACAGAAGGTGGTGCTGCAGATCCTGCAGGAACAGCCCGACCTGCCGGTGGAGCAAGTGGTGAAACTGGCGCTGAAACAGATTAAGTAAGACCCACCCCCAGCCCCTCCCAAAGGGAGGAGAGTTTGGATGGACTAAAGGATGAAGAGAAAAGACAAGAGATATGGAATGAAGATGAAGGGTATTTCGATTCGAAGTATCCTTTATCTGGTTTTTTCTTTTTTCATCGCGTTGTCTTTTGCCATTCCTCCACAAGATAATAACCAGCGGCGCGCTTCCACACAGTCTCAGAGTAATCAGACACCACTCCCATCGGAAGGGGATGAACCGGACTCCCTTTTACGCGCGCGGTGGCGCATACAGAAGACGGCGCCGATGGAGGTGGCTGATCTCGACTCGAGCGCCCTCGACCTGAAGCGCCCGGACAATATCCGTCAGACGGTGGAATACGACGACTCGGCCAACGTGTACTACGTGGGTTCGAAGATCGGCGACTCCTACCTGAACGCCCCTGTGCTGATGACGCCCGAGGAGTACACGAAGTGGAGCGAGAAGCGGGCCCTGCATGAGTTCTTCCGCAAGAAGGACGCGGAGAACGTGCAGACGCAAGGCAAGGATAAGTTCTCGTTTGCCGACATGCACTTCGACCTGGGACCTGCCGAGAAGATCTTCGGTCCCGGTGGCGTGCGCATCAAGACGCAGGGAACGGCCGAGCTGAAGAT
>JAFPEE010000253.1 GCA_017389705.1 Prevotella sp. | reverse complement strand
GGATGCCCTCGACACATGGTTCAGCTCATGGCTGTGGCCTATCTCGCTGTTCGACGGTATTAACAACCCGGGCAACGAGGAGATCAACTACTACTACCCCACCTCCGACCTCGTGACGGCTCCCGACATCATCTTCTTCTGGGTGGCCCGCATGATCATGGCCGGCTACGAGTATGTAGGCAAGATGCCCTTCCGCCACGTCTACTTCACAGGTATCGTGCGCGACAAGCTGGGACGTAAGATGTCCAAGTCGCTCGGCAACTCGCCCGACCCCATCGAGCTCATCGAGAAGTTCGGCGCCGATGGTGTGCGCATGGGCATGATGCTCTCAGCACCTGCCGGCAACGACATCCTCTTCGACGAGGCACTCTGCGAACAGGGACGCAACTTCAACAACAAGATATGGAACGCCTTCCGACTCGTCAAGGGCTGGCAGGTAGCCGACGTCGAGCAGACCGAGGCCTCGAAGACAGCAGTAGCCTGGTTCGACGCCAAGCTCAAGGCAGTCAATGCCGAACTCGACGACCTCTTCTCAAAATACCGCATCTCAGAGGCCCTCATGGCCGTCTACAAGCTGTTCTGGGACGAGTTCTCCTCTTGGTACCTCGAGATGGTCAAGCCAGCCTACATCAACGGCCAGCAGCAGCCCATCGACCGTCAGACCTACGACCAGACGCTGCACTACTTCGACGTGCTGCTCAAGATGCTCCACCCCTTCATGCCCTTCATTACCGAAGAGCTCTGGCAGGCGCTTTGCGAGCGTCAGGCAGGCGAGAGCATCATGCGCGAGAGTCTCCGTCTTGATGCCCACACCAAGGACGAGCAGCAGCTCATCGACAGCTTCGAGCAGGTCAAGCAGATTGTCTCAGGCGTCCGCATGGTGCGCTCACAGAAGAACATCGCACCCAAGGAAGCACTCGAGCTGCAGGCCGTCAACGCCTTCAACTATGCCCACTTCGCAGCTGCCGTCCAGAAGATGGCCAACGTCTCTGCCATCAGCGTGGTGACAGAGAAAGACGCCACGGCCAGCGCCTTCATGGTAGGAACCGACGAGTTTGCCGTGCCCCTGGGCGCCATGATTGACGTCGACGCAGAGATTGAGAAGCAGGAGGCCCAGCTCAAGCACCTTGAAGGATTCCTCGCCGGCGTCATGAAGAAGCTCTCCAACGAGCGCTTCGTAGCCAATGCCCCCGAGCAGGTAGTAGCCCTCGAGCGCAAGAAGCAGAGCGACTCCGAGGAGAAGATTGCAGCCCTCAAGGAATCGCTGGCAGCCCTCAAAGCCCAGAAGAAGTAAATGAAGCGCATACTCTTTGTCTGTCACGGCAACATCTGTCGCAGTCCAATGGCAGAGTTCGTCATGAAAGACCTTGTCAGCAAGGAAGGCCTCAGCCAACACTATCACATAGAGTCGGCAGCCACCTCCACCGAGGAGATTGGCAACGAGGTCTATCCCCCTGCCAAGCGCAAGCTGGCCCAGCACGGCATCAGCTGCAAAGGCAAGACGGCACGCCAGATGACCCGTGCAGACTACGACCGCTTCGACCTGCTCATAGGCATGGACTCCTGGAACCTCCGCAACATGCTGCGCATCTGCGGCAACGACCCCGAGGGCAAGATACGCCTGCTGCTCGACTACACCACACGGCCTGCCGACGTGGCCGACCCCTGGTACACAGGCGACTTCGAAGCCACCTGGCGCGACGTCCTCGAAGGCTGCCAGGCCCTCCTCCAGCAAACCTCCCCCAACAAAGTCCTTTGAGCTTATTATTTCAGATTATTCGGATTATTCTGATTATTCTGATTACGATAGATCGTGATAGTTGGTAATTACTAACTGTCACGTTTTTGTTTGTGTCTGATTATCAACGTGAGTAACGAACTGCTGTGGGCGCTGGAGGGCCTGGTAGAGAAGTGAAATTCCAATTATTCCAATTCCAATTAAAAATATGAGCACCCCACTCCTCTTTATTTATTATATAACTAATTGATATATAGATAGTTATAAGTATTATAAGAGGAGTGGGGGTATCAAAAAAATAAACTGGAATTGGAATAACTGGAATACTCAGCCATTAGTAATTCATCTAAAAAGCTGAAAATCAATGAGATACGACATTTCAAAACCAACAACACCCGCGATGCCAAACCTTGGAAAAGGGACAGAATGCATCAAAATCCTGCTCACGCAAGCCACAAAAAGGCATGTTTCGGCCCGAACACCCCATGCTTTACGCTCCTTGGGGGGCGAAAAAACGAATGCAAAGTTTCAGTACTCAAGCGGACAATGGCTCGAAACATGTGGTCAGATAAGCCCGAACCCCACCTCCGACAAAGTTTTGCTCACTCGTAATACGAATAGCCTTCGTATTACGAGTGAAAAAAGAGGCACAGGCGCGGGCTTGTGTCTCTTTTATCGTGTATCGAGGTGTGTGCGGTTAATCTTCCTCTGGGGTGATGAGCTTGTAGCCCTTGCCGTGGATGTTGATAATCTCAATCTGCGGGTCGTCCTTGAGGTGCTTGCGCAGCTTGGTGATGTAGACGTCCATGGAGCGGGCGTTGAAGTAGTTGTCGTCAATCCAGATGGTTTTCAGGGCGAAGTCGCGCTGCAGTATCTCGTTGGCGTGCGAGCAGAGCAGTCCCAGGAGCTCGTTCTCCTTGGTGGTGAGCTTGGTCTGCTTGTCGCCGATGATGAGCAGCTGCTTCTGGGTGTCGAAGGTGAAGTTGCCGATACGATATACTGAGCTCTCGCGGTTCTTCTTGCCACGCACGCGGCGCAGGATGGCTTCTACACGGAACACGAGCTCCTCCATGGAGAAGGGCTTGGTGATGTAGTCGTCGGCACCAATCTTGAAGCCTTCGAGGATGTCTTCCTTGAGGGTCTTGGCGGTGAGGAAGATGATGGGGATGTCGGGGTTGGCCTGACGAATCTCCTGCGCCAGGGTGAAGCCGTCCTTCTTGGGCATCATCACGTCGAGCACGCAGATGTCAAACTTTGTCTTCAGAAAAGCCTTGTATCCTGCTTCGCCGTCAGGGCAGAGCTCGGCAACATAGCCTTTGGCTGCTAAATACTCACGCAACAGCATTCCGAGGTTCTCGTCGTCTTCACAAAGAAGAATTTTCAGTTTTTCGTCCATAATAGTTATCTTTAAATGTTAATACTAAATTTCTGTATAATTGTTGGTTATGACTCTTCGCTAAATACGGGCAGCTGGATGGTGAACTTGGTACCCTTGCCCAGTTCGCTCTCGGCCTTGATGTCGCCCTGATGCAGGTCGACGACCTTCTTGACGTAGGCCAGTCCGAGGCCGAAGCCTTTGACGTCGTGCTTGTTGCCAGTATGCACGCGATAGAATTTGTCAAATATCTTGCGCAGATTTTCCTTCTTGATGCCCTGTCCTGTATCGCGGATAGAGAGGCAGAGGTGGTTGTGCTCGTCGTTCCAAGTGCGGATATAGATGTCGATGGGCTCGTCCTGCTTGCGGTACTTCACGGCGTTGTCCATGAGGTTGGTGATGGCGTTCTGGAAGTGCACCTCGTCGACGTAGATGGCCGAGTCGACGGCCTCTATCTGGGTATATATCTTGCCTCCGGTATGCTCCACGCGGAGGGTGAAGGTCTGGGCTATCTGCTCCACCATCTCGTTGAGGTCGAGCTCCTTTTTCTTGAAGACCACGGACTTCTTGTCGAACATGGACATCTGCAGCACTTTCTCCACCAGGAAGCGGAGGCGTTTTGACTCGTCGGTAATGATCTGTCCGAGGTGCTTGGTCATCTGTTCCGACTTAGTGACGGAGTCGTCGTTCATCATTTGTGCTGCCAGCGAGATGGAGGCGATAGGTGTCTTCAGCTCGTGCGTCATGTTGTTGATGAAGTCGTTCTTGATTTCCGAGTAGCGCTTCTGACGGAAGATGACCACCAGGGTGAAGAGGAAGGTCAGCAGCAGCACGATGGTGAAGATGATGCTGGGAATCATGAAGCGAACGGAGGAGAAGATGTAGCTGCTCATCTCGGGAAAGTGGATGCGCACCACGCCCATCTTGGACTGCGGATCGTTGCGGAAAAGCACCTGGCTGTAGGTGTACTGCTCGCCCTCGTCGCTATAGTCAGGACAACGGTAAACCTCGCGTCCGTCGGCTGTTGACACCTTCAGATGGTAGGGTATGTTCACGCCGTTGTTGGAGAGCTCGTTGCGGATGTCCTGGTCGAGCATGCGGTAGTTGACGCGCTCCTTGAGGGGCTTGTCGCTGGCGGTATAGAGGATGTTGTAGACGACCTCGTCGAGCAGAGCTTTCTGGTAGACGTAGCGGTTGCGCACAATCTCCTGCATGGACCTGGTGGCATCGACCAGCGAGTTCTTGTCCTTGCGCAGTATCATGGCCTTGGGCACGCTGGATGGCTTCATCTGGAAGGCCTTCACCTGGAACGACGAGTAAACCGTTCCGTCGTCGGCTGCTACGGCAAACTGGTGACTATGCTTGATGGTACCACCAATACCGTCGACCGTGACTGAGTCTTGCTGGAAGGCTCTGCGTTCTGTCTCGTTAACATCCTTCTCCAAATAGCGCAAGGTCTCGTCCATCTCCAGGTTGTGTGACGCCTGGTAGAGTGAACGGTTGACACTCTCGTCGAACTGCTCCTTCTTCATCTTGACCATCTCCTCGACATAGGAGAACTGCAGATAAAGCAAGGCCAGGAACGAGAATCCCATGATGATGGCTATAATCCAAATAGTAGACTTTCTCATAACGAGTGCAAAGTTAATGTATTTACCGTTACGAGAAAGTCTTTTGGTTAATAATTTCCGTTAAATTTAACGACTTTAACAAAAATCAGCTATTTTAATTCAAAATACAGAATTATTAAGTTGCATTCAGATAACCTTATCCAAGTCAACAGACAAACCTATGCTGAACGATGTCCCTGTGGTTAGCGGGGAGCTGTAGTAGTACACCCTGGGCTTGTAGTTGAAGAGGTTGTCGATGGCGGTATTCAGACGAATGCCGCGCCAGAGGTGGTGCTGCAGCATCAGCTTCCAGATGGTATAACCCTGGTCGACATCGGTACGTCCCGACTGGGGCTTACCCTGCCAACGGCCCGAGAGGGCGGCATCGAGGGCGTAGAAGCTTGTGAAACGATGGTTGTAGCCCACGCGCCAGGTCATGGAGTGATTACGTGGCTGGTTGAACTGCGAGAAGAAGGCGTCGCCTTTCTCGTACATCCACGAGTAGTTGAGCTTGAGCGACAGTCCCCAGTCGAGCACATGCCCCAGGCTGGCATCGATGCCCCATACCGTGATGCCGTCAGCGTTGACGTAGAGTGCGCCAGGCGTCTTCTCGTTGGTTTGCGGATTGATATAATCATAGTCCGCTGTGGTGATACGCTTGTCGAAGATGTTGCAGGAACCCATGAGGGTAAAGCTGTAGACACCATCGACGATGCTTCCCTTCCTGACACGATGCTGTCGCTCGAAGGCGATGTTGAAGTTGTTGCTCTTCTCAGGCTTGAGGTCAGGGTTTCCAATCAGCATATAGCCCATGTTGCCCATGTCGAAGTGCATATACATCTCCTTGAGCGTAGGTGCACGGAAGCCGCTTGCATAGTTGGCCCGGAAGGTCATCCACGGAAACTTATAGACGACGGCCAGTCGCCCGGTAAAGGCCTTCTTCGAAGAGGCCGAGAAGTAGTCGTAGCGCACACTACCCACGATGTTCAGACGGTCGGTAATGTTCCAGTCGAACTGTGCAAAGCCGTCGACATTGTCCTGCGCATGGCTGGTATTATCGATGAACTGATAGGTAGACAGATAGTCGTGCATGTAGTCGGCTCCCAGAATCAGGCTGTTCTTACCGAAGGCATGATGGTAGAGGGCATGGACGACATGCTGCCGATTGGTGTAGTCGTGGTCGTGGGTACGGGTGCCGTCGGGCTGGAAGTTGGCCTTGTCGTACTGATCGTAGGCATAGGAGAATTCGAGGTTGCGCCCCGTCTCCCACGCGCATTTGCCCTTCAGACCGGCGCTGAAGGCATTGAAATGGTAGTTGTGGGTGTCGCGCTCGCTGGTGCGGAAGAAGTAGCTGCCGCGTCCGATGAGCGTCAGGCGGTCGGTAGCACGCCAGGTCAGCCGCTCCTTGATGTTATAGGTCTTCTGTCCGTAGAGACGGCTCAGGTTGGAGTCGTCGTCGCTGAGCACGGCTTCGTTATAGGGCAGTCCCTGTGCCTTCTTCAGCAGCTCCATCGCAATCTCTTCAGAGGAGTAAGGCTTAGGCAGGTCTATCGGGTCAATCTTCGTGTGCTGGAAATTGGTCTGCGAGTTCCATTTCTTCGTATTAAACGAGAAGCTGGCTCCGTTGCGCCATTCGCGGCCGAAGGTGCTGTAGCGCGAGTTGACGTTGGCAGTCCACGGTTCGAGACTCTCGCGGCTGATGATGTTCACCACCCCACCCACGGCATTCGAGCCATAGAGGGCCGACGAAGCTCCTTTCACGATCTCGATACGCCCAACGTTGTCGAGGTTCAGACGGCTGTAGTCGACGTTGTCCATCGTCTCGCCTGCCATGCGCTCGTCATCGACGAGGAAGAGCACGGCATTGCCCCCGAAGCCACTCATGTTGAGCGACGTCTCCTGACTCATGGCAAAGCCGAACTCCAGGCCGGGCATCTCCTGCGTGAGCATGTCCTGGATATTGGTGGCATCGGTAATCTTGATGTCGCGGAGGGTAATCAGTCGCGTCACCACGGGAGCATCCTTCAGGGCCTTAGGGGTATAGGATGCCGTGACCACCACCTGGTCCAGCTCCACAGAGTCGCGGAAGGCTGACTCTTGCTTGGTCTGTGCAGAGAGTGTAATAGCTGGCATAGTAAGCACCATGCCAGCTAAGAGGATATGTAAAAACCTATTAATCAATTGTCAATTATGAATTACTTTTGGGTTCCTGTGAATGTAGTATAAAGGCTGAAGGGCATCCTACCATACTTCTCCGCGAATGTAGCAACAACGGTCTTGTCGCTGAACAAGATGACCAGATTGCTGACGGTATAGGCTTTCTCAGTACCGTCGTCGGCCGTCAAAGTGCCTTCGTAATTAGCAAGCGCACCCTTAATGGTGTTGCCATCCTTCACGAGCGGAATATTCTTCACAGTAACGGCGGGGATGGTCATCATGCCCATTCCCACACTAGGAATCACGATGTCGATGCTCGTATCAGAAGCCTTGTTAATCTGGTAAGTCTTGGTCTCGTTTGACGATTCCTCGTTATCGACTATAACCACCTCATTACCACTATACGAACCTGCCACCTGGGTAGCTAAAGGTGCCTCAGGTGCATCGTCGTCACTACCACATGAACTCATCCCAAACACGAAGGCCATTGCGGCCATCATCATCATAATACTCTTCTTTTTCATATTCTATAAACTTTAAACTATAAACTCTAAACTATAAACTCTAAACTATAAACTGTAAGCTGTAAGCCGTAAGCTACCTCGCCGTTCCCAGCTCCTGCTTCTCATAATCATACTCCGAGCCGAAAGCGCTATGCGGAATCGTAAAAACGGCTATCATCACCAAGACAGCCAGACCGACCATCCACTTATTGTACTTCCACTTCAAGGTAGCCAAGGCTGCCAGGAAGAACAGGAAGGAGATGAGCGTCTTGTTGTCCGTGAGGTCAGTACCATAGGGGAATCCCGTCCACCAGGGTCCGAAGGCCGCATGCTGAACGAGTGGGCCGAAGATGAATCCGCCCACGAACAAGGTGGCCACCGTGATTTTCAGCCACTTGCCATACTCCTTGCGCGTAAAAGCCAGCAGGAAAGTATAGACGGCAAACAACATAGCGCCAAACATCAGCAGGATGTGGGGAATCAGGATATAGGCAGGCACATCGTTGCGGAAACGAATGACCACGGGCTCATCCTTCAGATAGTCCTTGCCATCGACAGTAAGATAATACTGCAGTTTCCCCGCGATAGGCTGTACGGGCAAAGCAGCCTGCCACACCTCATCTTTCCATTCGAAATCAACGGTCGTGTAGTCGTTCGTTGTAGGATACTGGCGGTAATGCAGTTGGGCTTTAGCAGTCGAGGGCACGACTTTCAGCATCACGACCTCATCCTTCTGCACGCCACTTCTGGGCAGCTTAACCTTGTAGCTTTCTCCACGCAGCTCGATATCGACCTTCATGGGATGCGTGGGTCCCGTCATGCGCTGATAGATGCTCAGCGCCAAGGTGATGACAATGGCCAGAAGCCAATAGACAAATTTCTTCATTTCTTCTTTGCGGGCATCAGGTAAACGTCAAACGTTAAGGTCTCTTCGTTACGAAGCACTTTCACGGGCACGGTCGTATCGGGCTCGAGTTCCGAAAGGCGCTGCATATAGTCGTCCATATTGGTAACAGGCTTGCCGTTAATCTCCTGAATGATGTCACCACTACGGATTCCGGCATTGTGGGCCGACTTACCAGCCACCACGATATCGGCACGAAGACCAGGAATACGACTGGCACCCATCACGTCGGGCATCAGTCCTAACGTCACCTTAAACCTGCCGTGCTTCATCTTGTTGGTACTCGGCACGCTGATATAATTGGGCGTCGTGGGCATGTTGGCTATCCGCGTTATCAGCTCCTTAGAAAAGTCGAATGTCTGCTGCATACCGTCGTAATTCAGCGTTGCAGGTACATCGTCGGGCGTGTGATACTCCATGTGGCCACCTGTGGTCAGGAAGAGTACAGGAATCTCCTGCGCCACAAACGAGGCATGATCGCTGGGGCCATAGCCATCGGGGGTACACGAGATATTCAGCTTGGTCTGCTCAGCCACAGCCTCAGCCATCGCCTTGAAGTCAGAGCTGGTGCCAGTACCGGAAACACTCATGGCGTTGTCGCGCATGCGGCCTACCATGTCGAGATTCACCATCGCCACAACACCTTTCTTGTCGGCAGGCAGATTGATACGCTTGGCATCGTCCTTCTTCATCCACTCCAGGAAGTTCTTCGAACCGATCAGGCCTTGTTCCTCAGCCCCGAAGAAGGCGAAAATGATACTTCGCTTCGCGCGTTCCTTTTTAAAATACTTAGCCAGTTCGAGTACGACGGCATCGCCGCTGGCGTTATCGTCGGCTCCAGGATGCACGCCAAGGGTATCAGGACGACGCGAGCCAGAGCCCTTTCCTCCCATGCCCAAATGGTCGTAATGCGAGCCGACAACGATAAATTCATTCCTCAGCTTCTTGTCCTTTCCCGGAAGAACGGCAATGATGTTATGGGTAGTCCGCTCCTCCTCTTTGGTCTTACCATAGGTAAAGTCCTGAAAGTAGCCTATCTTCTTCTTACCCTTGACAATAGGTTTGAGCCTCAGGTCGCAAAGCTTCTTGGTGATAAACTCCGAGGCAAGGGTGTCACCAGCAGTACCAGGGTATCGGCCACCCAGTTGTTGTGAAGCCAGGTATTCCACGGTCTGCTTCATGTCATCCTGCTTTTGGGCCCATGACTGCAGAGAGAGCGCAAGAGCCAGGGACAACAAACAATATCTGTTCTTCATAAATAGTCCATGATTTGATTTCGGGTACAAAGGTACAACATTATCCCCTACCCCACAATCCCCATTTATAGGGATTTTCATGACAGCAAAAAAGGAAACACCCGATTCACATCGGATGCCCCCACCCAAAAAAACATTATAATTATATTATCTAATCAGATTCTAGATTACAGATTCAGGCTCTTCTTGATGGCCTCAATCTTCTCTATGGCTGCATTGGTGCAACGCTCGTAGCAGCCTGCGCACTTGAAGGAAGCATCCTTGATCTCGCAGTAGAACTTGATCTTAGGCTCCGTTCCTGAAGGACGTACAGAAATCTTGATGCCGTCCTCGGTAAACCATTGCAGCACGTTAGAGGTAGCGGGCATGTCGAGCTTCTCCTTAGAGCCATCGGCCTTGACAGCCTCCAGCGTCTGGTAGTCCTTCCACAGCACGATCTTCGAGCCACCCAGCTCCGTTGGCGGGTTCTTGCGGAAGTCGGCCATCATCTGCTTAATCTCGTCAGCACCGCTCTTACCGGGCTTCACCACGTTGATGGTGGTCTCCTTAGAGAAGCCATACTCGGCGTAGATGTTCATCAGCAGGTCGTACAGCGTCATGCCGTTGTCCTTAGCCCAGGCGGCAATCTCGCAGATAAGGCAGATAGATGCGGGGGAGTCCTTATCCCTTACCTTATCAAACGGCAGGAAACCAAAGCTTTCCTCGCCACCACCAATGTACTTCTTCTTGCCTTCGTTGACGCGGATGCGGTAGGCAATCCACTTGAAGCCCGTATACTCGTCGAAAATCTCCACGCCATTCTTCTTGGCAATGTCAGCAATCATCTCGCTGGTAACGATGGTCTTCACCATGAACTCGTTGCCCTTGAGCTGACCCAGCTTCTTCTTGTTGGTGATGATGTACCACGAGAACATCATGGCGGTCTGGTTACCATTCAGGATTTCCCAGTCGCCCTTGTCGTTGCGGCAGACAATAGCTAGACGGTCAGCATCGGGGTCGGAGGCTATCACGAGGTCAGCATTCAGGCGTGTACCCAGCTTCATACCCAAGGTCATAGCCTCGGCATTCTCAGGATTGGGGCTTACAACAGTTGGGAAGTTACCGTCGATAACCATCTGCTCGGGCACCACATGGATGTTCTGGAAACCCCAGGAGCGCAGGGCCTCGGGAATGATGACGCGACCTGTGCCGTGCATAGGAGAATAGACAATGTTCAGGTCCTTCTGGCGCAAGATGACATCCTGGTCGACCATGGCCTCCTTGACAGCTGTCAGGTAGTCCCAGTCCATCTCACCACCAATGATGTCGATGAGCTCCTTGTTGCCCTCGAACTTCACCTGGTCGATGGTGACCTTGTTCACCTCGTCGATAATTCCCTTGTCGTGGGGAGCCAGCACCTGGGCACCGTCGTCCCAGTAAGCCTTGTAACCGTTGTACTCGCGTGGGTTGTGAGAAGCCGTCACGTTGACACCAGCCTGACAGCCCAGCTGACGGATGGCGAATGAAATCTCAGGAGTAGGACGCAGGCTCTCGAAGAGATATACCTTGATGCCGTTGGCAGAGAATATGTCTGCTACGGTCTCAGCAAACATACGTCCGTTGTTACGGTTGTCGTGACCTACCACTACAGAACATTGCTTGCCAGGGAAAGCCTTCAGCACGTAGTTGGCAAAACCCTGGGTAGCCATACCTACGATGTACTTGTTCATGCGGTTGGTACCTACACCCATGATGCCACGCAGGCCACCAGTACCAAACTCCAGGTTCTGGTAGAATGCATCGATGAGGGCTGTCTTGTCGGGATTGTCCAACATAGCCTGAACTTCCTTACGTGTCTCCTCGTCAAAGGCCGGAGAGAGCCATAACTTTGCCTGTGCCTCGCACGTAGCAATGAGCTGAGCGTTATTTTCCATAATTAAAAAATGATATGTTTTAGATTTAGTTCATACTAAACGCAAAGATACTGACTTTTTCGCAAAGTCAGTACCTTTGGCCTATTCTTTTTAATTTTTTTAATGTTTTCGCTATTTCATCTTCTTCAGCACGTTGTCTATCTCCTCAAACTGTTTACCCATGTTCAGGTTCAGGTAAATGCGGTAGAGAGCAGGTGCCCAGCGGCGTTTGTCGTCAGCTGCCAGCTTGCGGTAAGCCTCCATGTAGGGACGAGCCTGCCGGTAGATCCCAACCAGGCGGGAGTGGTTCTTGCGAGGCTCATTCTCCATCTCTATAGCCAGGGCCTGGTTCAGATAGACCGTCGCGATGTTGAAGTATGCCTCAGGCAGGGTGTCGTTCAGGGCTATCAGCCTTTCGCTGGTCGCTATGCACCCCTCGTCGTCGCTCAGGTTCAGCTGGGCTACCGACTTGGCCAGCAGGAACAGTTGGTTGTCAGCATTCACCTTCAGTCCACGATTGGCCACCTGCAGCACGGAGTCAGGCATGACGTGAGCGGTATACCAGTCAGCCAGACGGGGGAAGAAGTAGAGATGCTCGGGGAACTCGTCGAAACCGCGGTTGAGGGATGCCACATAGGCCGAGTCGTTCTTCTGCCAACGATGGGCCTCGCAGATGTATTGCAGCACATACTCACGTCGGGCAGTATCCGCCATGGCTATTTCTGAATAATGCAACAGCGAGTCAGGACGTTGGAGCTGGTAGCCACAGACGGTAGCCCAATAGGCTACGGTAGGCATGAGCGAGTCTTTGACCGCGTAGTCGTAGTCTTTGAACAAGGGCTGACGGGCTGCGTCCAGATAGGTATTGAAGAAGCCGTAGCCTTTGTCGTAGTCGGCCTTGCGGACGTGGTAGGTACCTCCGAAATAGAGGTTCTTGCGCATGTGGTCCAGGTACTCTGCATGGCGCTTGCGATAGTCGGGGCGCACCCTACCCTTCTTGTCGGGACGGGCGTCTATGGAGTCCAGGGTCTCCGCTACGTGGTACATGCGTTGTATCAGTCCGAAGAACTGGGCCGTGTCGCATTTCTGCCTGAGGTAGAGCTTCTCGTTAGCAGCCTCGTACTGGGCCACTACCGAGCGATACCACATGAGATAAATCTTCTTGTTGCTGCGATGCTCCGGCTTCTTCAGCAGGTCGGTCATCAGCTTCTCAGCCTTGTCAAAATCCTTGCCACTCTTCAGGTAAGCCTCGGCTTGGTTCAGCTCTTTCTTCTGACCCAGGCATACCATAGAAGACAGGCTGGCGCATGTTATCATGAAAACTCGTATTGTTGTCATTTAGTTTTTTATCTTTTATACCTTATTTTATTATAAGCGCCTGCAAAATTAAGAATATCTGAATAAAAAACCAAATTTATTAATGCTTTTTCAAATTTAACAGGCGATAGACGGCAGGAATGTCGACATAACGACGCACATGGTCGGCCAGAAGGTCATACTGCTGTTGTTTATAGGTAGCATAGTCGAAGGCCTCCGTCTGTTGCAGCTTCTCAGCATAAGGCTGAAGGAGGTAGTCGATGAAGGGCTGGTTGTCCAGGATGCCATGCACGTAGGTTCCCATGCACTTCTGGTCCACCAGGTAGCCATCGGTCGTGCCGTCGTGCAGATGGAGCAAAGGCTGAGGATTCTCCAAAGGCGTGGTGGCACCCATGTGGATTTCATAACCCTGCCCATATTCGCAGGTTACCTGACGTGTGCGCTTCTCGCCACTCATGGTTGTGGTGACAGGCAAGAGACCAAGACCCGGCATACGCTCTGTCTCGCCCTCCACATGGTTGGGGTCACAGACCTCACGCCCCATCATCTGGTAACCGCCACAAATGCCTAAGACAGAGGCTCCTCTTCGACGAGCACGGATAATGGCCTCAGCAACCCCACTCCGACGAAGCTGGTACAGGTCGTCAATGGTTGACTTGCTGCCAGGCAGGATGACGATGTCGGCCTCCTCGAAGTCGCCGGGATTATTGGTATAATAGAGATGGATGCGAGGGTCGCGCTCCAGGACATCAAAGTCGGTGAAGTTGCTGATATGCCGAAGCAGCACCACGGCGACATGCACCTGCGACGTGGCTGATGAGCTCTTGGAGCTATGAGACTTCTCGGAGAGCGACATGCTGTCTTCCTGTTCGATGTGGATATCCGTAAAGTAAGGCACCACGCCCAGTACCGGCACCTGGCAGAGCTCTTCCAGTATCTGACGTCCCTTGTCGAAGAGCGTCAGGTCGCCGCGGAACTTATTGATGATGATGCCCTTGACGTGCCTGCGCTCCTCCTCAGAAAGCAACATGATGCTGCCATAGACGGAGGCAAAGACTCCTCCGCGGTCTATATCGGCCACCAGTATGACATCAGCATGGGCATGAAGCGCCATGGGCATATTGACAAGGTCAACATCGCGAAGGTTCAGCTCGGAGATGCTGCCTGCACCTTCCAGCACAATAGGGTTATAGCGCCGGGCCAGGCGGTCGAAAGCCTCGCAGGCCACCTGTCGCAGCTCCTCCCTACCCTCACGACGGAAATAGCTTCCTGCACTCTGGTTGCCCGCAGGGCGTCCGTTCAGCACCACCTGTGAGGTATGGTCGGACTGGGGCTTCAGCAAGATGGGATTCATATCTGTATGGCACGGAATGCCGGCAGCCTCAGCCTGTACAGCCTGGGCACGCCCTATCTCCAAGCCCTCGGGAGTGGCATAGGAGTTGAGCGACATATTCTGTGCCTTAAAGGGTGCCGGCTGGTAGCCGTCCTGCTTAAAGATACGACAGAACGCAGCGGCAATGACACTCTTACCTACGTCAGAACCTGTTCCGACAAACATGATGTTATTTAACGATTCCATACAAATGCATATAGCTGGCTAAAACATTCTTATATCTGAAGACGGGTGTGACAACAGGCCTGTCCTTGGCGTCATACACCTGTACGATGCTTTGAGGCACATCGCCCATGAACTGGGTATAGTGGAACTCATGGCCACGGTACTCATAGCCGTCAAGCTCAAAACGACGATAGCCCAACGACAACTTTCTGTCTGCCTTGCGGGCTGTTATGGTATAAGGCAGGACGCCACACATAGGATATTCGCCCTCGTCGGTAACTATACTTTGGCAGAGGTACATCATGCCTCCACACTCAGCCTGGATGCGACCTCCACGTTCAGCAAAGGAACGGATGGCCTGGCGACAGGCTTCGTTGGCTACTAGCGCCTGGAGGTGTTTCTCGGGATAGCCACCTGGCAGATACAGCAAGTCGATACCGTCGAAGCAGGGTATCTCCATCTCCGGGTCGAAGAAGCGAACCTGGCTGAAGCCGTCGATGATTTCCTGATAAAGGAAAGAGAACGACTCCTGGTTGCGTGCTATCAAAGCGCTAACAGTCTTTTCCATCTTACGTGCTCCTCTATTAACGGCACCAAAGTACCTGTTTCTTTTGTTTCAGAAAAGTCGAGGCCCAGATATCGCGAGCCTTGCTCCAACTCGACCGTTTTAGGCAGCATGCCGAAGCACTCCACCTGTAAGTCGTCGGATACCTGTTGCAGCATCTGACGATGCCGCTCACTTCCCACCTTATTATATAGTACCCCGGCAATGTGGACGTCAGGACGGAAATGGACAAAGCCGGACAGGAGTGCTGCCATGGAATAAGCAGCAGAACGGGCGTCGACCACCAGCACGACAGGAATACCCAGTACACGGGCTATCTCAGCAGACGAGCCTCTGTCACGGTCATAGCCATCGAACAAGCCCATCATACCCTCTACCACACAGGCATCGGCATCCTGAGAGTAGCGACGGAACAGGTCTGACACATGTTGCGGGGTCGCCATGAAGGTATCGAGGTTTATGCTGGGGCGTCCACATACAGCTTCATGGAACTTGGTGTCTATATAATCAGGGCCACACTTGAAGGGCTGAACCTTATAGCCTTTCTGCGTCAGCAAAGCCATCAGGCCTCTGGCAACGGTTGTCTTGCCTGAGCCACTCGTAGGAGCTGCTACCATAAAACTTGGTTTCATGCTGCAAAATTAGAAAAAATATTCGTTTTAATTGCACTATCTCAGAAAAAAGTTGTACCTTTGTCGCCAGTTAAAGGCAATCTGGCGGCAGATGCCGCCTGATGCAAGGGAATCTGGTGAGAGTCCAGAACTGTACCTGCAGCTGTAATCCCCGTCAAAAGGGTTTGCTCGTATAACGCCACTGGCGCATTCGTCGGGAAGGTAGAGCAGACTGGGGAAAGTCAGAAGACCTGCCTTGAAAATCAAAGTAAGCGTGCTCAGGATTAAGCAACGCCGAAAAGACTTTTTGGACTATGAAGAAACTATTGCTGGGGATGGCATCATTGTGCCTGGCCCAGACACAATCGGCGCAAGACGTCCTGAAGATGGATTCCATCCAGGAGGTGGTCGTGACAGGTACTGGTACCCAGCACCTGCTGAAGGACGCTCCTGTACAGACGGAGGTCATCAGCCATCGTCAGCTACAACAGTACGCAGGTCGCTCGATAGAGGATATCCTGAGCGGACTGACAGCCTCGTTCGACTTCAACGAGAACGATATGGGGTCCCACCTGCAGATGAATGGTCTGGGCAACTCGTATGTGCTGATACTGATTGACGGTCGCAGACTGCATGGCGACAATGGTGGCGAGAACGATCTCTCACTCATCGACCCACACAACATTGAACGTATAGAAATTGTGAAGGGTGCCTCCAGCGCACTCTATGGCAGCGACGCCATAGCAGGTGTCATCAACATCATTACCCGCAAGCATCGTGAGCAAGGGGTAATGGTGGAGAATACCAGTCGTGTAGGCTCTTACGGAGACATTCGTCAGCATAACGGTATTGCGTTAAAATACGGCAAGTTATCGAGCTATACTAACTTTCAGCTTCAACATTCTGACGGATGGCAGAACACCAGCGAGGAAGACCCTGCGCAGACCGAGTACCACATCACAGACTCAAGGAACAAGACGGTCAATCGTCATACCAACTGGCAGCTGGCCGAGCAGCTGAACTACCAGCTGACACCACAGATTGAGCTCTATGCCGCGGGCAGCATCTATTGGAAGCGCATCTACCGTCCTTGCGGTCATCATCCTGGTGTAGACGTCAGGACCTACGACTTGCAATACAACAATGCCTCCATTTCTGCAGGTGGCAAGTGGAAGCTGAACGATACGGATGTGCTGACGTTGGATGCAGACTGGAAGCGACATGCCTACCGGTATGCCTATACCGACACGACCTTGACGGATGGATACGTCAACGGGCGCTTCACCAACTACTATCCCTACTTCCCGGGCGACAAGGAGCTGCAAAGTGACCAAAGGCTGACGCAAGTGTCGCTCAAAGGTATCTTTGCCCTACCCTATGACCAGCAGTTGTCAGCTGGTCTGGAGTATCGCTACGACTGGCTTGAAGCTCCTATGCGTGTCAAGGGCGGCAAGGCTACTGACAACACGCAGGCCCTCTATGTTCAAGACGAATGGTCGATGCTGAAGCCCTTATACCTGACCGCAGGATTGCGCCTGACCCGTAACCAAGGCTTCGGCACACGCCTTACCCCTAAACTGTCGGCTATGCTGAAGATTGGTGAGCTGCGACTGCGAGCCACCTGGAGCCAAGGCTACAAGACCCCAACACCCAAGGAGTTGCACTATCAGTACATCCGCAACATGAGTGGCGTATACCTCTATCTGGGCAACACCAACCTGAAGGCCCAGACCAGCAACTACTTCGGATTGAGTGCAGAGTACACCATCGGTAAGTTGACCATGACGCTTTCTCCTTATTATAATAAGGTGGATGACATGATAGCATTGGTCACCATCCCTAACAGCCAGGCTCCAGGCGATCTGATTGTGCAATACGACCCACATCGTGTACGCCAGTATCAGAACATCGAGGATGCCAAGACCTATGGTGTAGACTTCACCATCCGCTATCAGGGACGTTTCTTTACTGCTGGTGGTTCCTACAGCTATCTGGACACCAAGGCCAACCAATACGACTCCGAGAACGACATGATGCAACGTGTTACCATTGACGGCATGGCCCACCATAAAGCCAATATCTATGCCACCTGGCAACACGACTTCACTAAATTCTACCAGTTGGGCATCGGCATCTATGGACGTATTAGTTCGAAGCGCTACTACCAGATAAACGGCGATGGCAAGGGCTATCAGCTATGGCGCCTCTCCACTACCCACCAGCTGGGCAAGAACGTGCGCATAGAAGCAGGCATGGACAACATTTTTGACTATGTAGACCGTACCCCTCATGGTCTGCATCTGGGTACTACTACTCCGGGGCGTACAGTCTATGCCTCGTTGACGGTAAGGCTGAACCAAGGAAAGAAACTCACAAACAAATATAAGTCTAACTTTAATTCACATCAAAACAATGAACAAGATTAAAAGTATGATGCTGGTGATGCTGACCATCATCGCATGTGCTACGTTTACTGCCTGTGGTAGTGACGATGACAACAACAATGGTAACAACAATGGTAACAATCAGTCTAACTACGACAAGTATCAGCAGGCTGTCAACAACATTGTGAACACCCAGAAGTCGAGCAACAAGGTGATCCTGGTGGTGGCCTTCGGTTCAACCTGGGAGCAGGCTTACGACACCTTCGACAAGGTGGTGAGCGACTACAAGGCTCAGTTCCCCGGATGGGACGTGTTCCTCTCTTTCTCAAGTGCAATCTGCATCAACAACGCCCGTGCCGGCGAGAATGTAGCACCACGCGACTACTATGACCCCGAGCACTTCCTGACTGCTATCGGTCTGGCTGGCTATAAGCAGATTGCAGTGCAGTCGCTGCAGGTGATTCCTGGAGAGGAGTACCGTCGTGTTCGCGACAGCTATGTCAAGGACTTCATGAACAACCGCAACGGCGACTTCACTACGGACTACATGCACAGCATTGACAAGCAGGTTGTCGTTGGTGTGCCCTTGATGGGTGAAGACCAGGATGTAGCCAAACTGGCAACGACGCTGGTACAAGAGAGCGACATCCGGAGTTTCATCGACAACGGCAGCATCATTGCCTTCATGGGCCATGGCAATCCTGAGAACTACGACTACTTCGGAGCCAATATCCGCTACAGCGAACTCGAGATTGCCCTCCAGACTATGTATCCTCGCTTCTTCGTGGGTACTGTCGACATGGAGGACAACTACGTAGCAGATGTCATCATGCGTGCAAAGGCTTTAGGTTTCACCAAGGGTGACGTACAGCTGTTCCCCCTGATGTCTATTGCCGGAGACCATGCACATAACGACATGTGCGTAGACTGGGTCGATGCTTTCGAAGCTGCCGGTTATGAAGTGGAAGCCTACGAGACGCTGTTCACCGAGCCTTGCTGGTCAAAGCACAAGAGTGGCGAAGAATATATCCCTGGCCTGGCTGAGCGCTCTAAGGTGCGCGCCCTCTGGATTCAGCACACCAAGGATGCTATCGCTAAGCTGGGTACTGACGAAGCCCTGTCTACCCCCACAACATCAACAGAAGAATAATATTTCCTGATGACTCATAATAAGATAATAGCAACCTTGACGGTGGTACTCCTCTCGGGGAGTACCGCCTTCTCCCAAATCCACAAGATGGAGCGGAGCGATACCATAGCACACTCCTACAATCTGAACCCCGTGGTAGTCACAGGCTCTGGCCACCATCAGCGTCTGAAGTCGACAGCCACTCCCGTCCATGTGCTCTCAGCACAAGAAATCAGCGAACAGGGCATTACCACCTTCGATGCTGCCCTGACCCGTATGTTGCCCCAAGTATCGATGGCCCCCAATTCCATGGGTACTTTCCTCCGTCTGAACGGTTTGGGCAACAAGTACATTCTAATTCTCATCA
The DNA here is from genome assembly GCA_017389705.1 of Prevotella sp. Classification (GTDB taxonomy): domain Bacteria; phylum Bacteroidota; class Bacteroidia; order Bacteroidales; family Bacteroidaceae; genus Prevotella. The sequence continues at coordinate 15,527 of JAFPEE010000253.1, read as the reverse complement.
ACGGCCAGAAGCTCTCGGGCGACATTTCCAACAATGTAGACCTGAACCGTATCAACATGTCTCGTGTCAAGCGCATCGAGATCTTGGACGGAGCAGCTTCCTCGCTTTATGGTAGTGATGCCATTGGTGGTGTCATCAACATTATTACCGACCAGCCTACCAGTTCGCTTGTCAGCGCTACCAGCAACACCAAGGTTGGCGGATATGGCACGCTGACGCAAAGCGTCAACCTGGATATCTACAAGAACGGCTTTGGCTCTTATACCTCTTTCGCCCATGACCGTGCCAACAGCTATCAAAACAACAACCTGGAGTACAAGAAAGGCTCCGACACAGAAACGCAGGAGACCATAGCTCCCTACTTTACAGGCTATCGCTCCAGCATCATAGGACAGAAATTTACCTATTCCCCCAACCAGCATCTGGCGCTGAATGCGGGCTTAGACTATTCATACAAGATAACAGACCGTCCCGACACTCGTGAGGACATCACAGGCGGTACTGATTACGAGATGCGCTATAAGGGCCTGCGCTGGAACATTTGCGGCATCTATAAGTTCACCAACCGCAACTCTCTACAGGCCCACTTTACCGTTGACCGGTTCCGCTATGGCAAGGAGTATGACGTAGCCACCAAGACCTATGCAGTAGGCGACTATGTGCAGTCGAAGAAACAACGCACCATGGACGGTGAGGTAAAAGCCATCCTTGGACTGCTGGAAAACAGCACCACTATCTTTGGTGCCGACTGGCGCAAAGACTACCTGACAGCTACCTCAGGCAATATCAATCAGCATGTCTATACCCTGGCAGCCTATGCCCAGCATGAGCATCGCTTGCTGAAAGACGTCACGGCAACCGTCGGGCTGCGCTATACCCATCATGAAACCTTCGGCAACCAGCTGACGCCCAAGACCGTACTGATGTATGCACCCGGCAATTTCCGCTTCCGTGCCACCTACTCTACAGGCTTCCGCGCCCCAGGACTGGACGAGATATACTATCACTACTTTTCCGTCAATCGCGGCAAGGCACAAATCATCTTCGGCAATCGTGACCTGAAGGCAGAACACAGCCACTACGCATCGCTCAATGCTGAATATCGTAGTGACCTCATTGCCGTCAGCGTGACAGGATTCATCAACCGCATCAACGACATGGTAGTCAGAAAGGACATCAAGGTGGATGAAGCTTCCTTGAAGATGCTGCGTGGCGAGTTTCCTGAGATGACTGACGATCAGGCCGCCAAGCTGGAGCGCTACTCGCTCTATCAGAATAGCGACCTGGGGGATGTCAAGGGCTTGCAATTGAATGTCTCGGCCAACATCTTCCAAGGATTCAACCTCTCTGCTAACTACGCATACACCTATGCCCGCAACAATACTGACGACGAGTGGGTTACCATGGAGCGCAGCATCCGGCATGCTGCTACCATTGCCGCCAACTACCACCATACTTGGAACTGGTACGACCTGCACGTCAACCTGAATGGAAAACTGCAATCGAAGACCTATTACACCAGTTATGAGGATGCACCAGGCTTCGGCATCTGGAACATCAATACCATCCATACCTTCCGGGTTGTCAAGTGGGCCGACATAGAGCCCAGCATTGGCATTGAGAACATCTTCGACCGGGTGGACCGTCGCATAGACTCCAGTAACAGGAAGTATGCCCTCTACAGTCCAGGACGTATGCTGGTGGTAGGACTGAGGCTGAAAGTGAAGTAAAAAACGTGTATTATTATATAAAGATAGGAGGATTGTCGTGAGATTATGCCTCCTTTTTCAATTTAAATTTGTAACTCTGACTTCATCGAACTTACCTTTCGCTCGGAAATGAAAGAAAAAACGCCATTTTTTCTTTCGTTTCTCTCACTTATTTTGTAACTTTGTCACCAATATGGGAAAAATCATCATAGCAGGCATTGGTCCTGGCAGCAAGGAAGACATCACCCCCGCCGTACTCCAGGCAGTTGGCGAAGCTGATGCCGTAGTAGGCTACAAATACTACTTCCAGTTCGTGACGCCTTATATAAAGGAAGGCTGTGAGTGCATCGATACCGGAATGAAACGCGAGCGAGAACGTGCCGAGCAAGCCTTCCTGCTGGCCGAGCAAGGCAAGACCGTCGTGGTCATCTCCTCAGGCGATGCCGGCATCTACGGCATGGCACCCTTGGTCTATGAGATGAGTCGTCAGCACCACAAGGAACTTCCCATCGAGGTACTGCCAGGCATCTCGGCCTTTCAAAAGGCTGCATCGTTGCTGGGAGCACCCATCGGTCATGATCTATGTCTCATCTCGCTATCAGACCTCATGACACCTTGGGAGGCGATAGAGCGACGCATCCATGCTGCAGCAACAGGCGACTTCGTTACTGCCGTCTACAATCCCAAGTCGCACGACCGTTACTGGCAACTCTACCGTTTGCAGGAGCTCTTTCTGCAAGAGCGCTCAGCTGACACTCCTGTAGGTTATGTCCGTCAGGCCGGACGCGACGAACAGCAGGTGAAGGTTACCACCCTTGGCACGTTCGACCCTGAGGATGTCGATATGTTTACGGTCATCATCATCGGCAACTCCCAATCGTACATCGCTGACGGCAAGTTCATCACGCCCCGAGGCTACTATCGCAACACCTCCTCTGAGGCAGAAAAGAAAGGGCAGCAGATTATGATGGAGTCGTTCCGCACCATTAGCCGTGAGCTGAAACGCCAGGACTATCCCCTTGGTCACAAGTGGGCCTTGCTGCATGCTATTCATACCACGGCAGACTTCGACATGGAGAACATTTTGCATACTGACGACGATGCTGTCGAGACCCTCTATCAACAGGTAAACAATGGCACGCTAAAGACCATCATCTCCGATGTCACCATGGTGACCAGCGGCATCCGGAAAGGTGCCCTCGGCCGACTGGGCATCGAAGCCAAATGCTATCTCGCTGACCCAAGGGTAGCTGAGATGGCCTCCACCTTAGACATCACCCGAACGCAGGCTGGCATCCGTCTGGCTGTTGAAGAGCACCCCGATGCGCTTTTTGCCTTTGGCAACGCACCTACGGCCCTGATGGAACTCTGCGACCTGATTCGCAAGGGGAAGGCCCACCCTGCAGGCATCATTGCTGCCCCGGTAGGTTTCGTCCATGTTTGTGAGTCGAAACACATGGTGAAGCCTTTCCACCACATTCCCAAGATTATTGTTGAAGGTCGCAAAGGTGGCTCTAACCTTGCTGCCACACTATGCAATGCCATCCTGACCTTTGACGATGCCGCACAACTAAAGCCCGGTCGCGACCTATGAAGTTTATCGTAATTGGTATCACAGACCATCCGAAGCCATTCTTTCCTCCTGAGGTGCTCGACACCATCAGGCATGGGAAGATTTTCTCTGGTGGCAAGCGCCATCACAAGATAGTAGGCTCCTTGCTGCCTGCTGATGCGGAATGGATAGACATCACTACCCCACTCGACGACGTCTTCGAGCAATACACGCTAAAAGCTAAAAGTCAAAAGCTAACTGCCATCATCATCTTCGCCAGCGGCGACCCTTTGTTCTATGGTTTTGCCAATACCATTCAGCGCAAGATGGCAGATGCGGAAATCGTGCTCTATCCTGCTTTCAACAGTTTGCAGATGCTGGCTCATGGGTTGGTGATGCCCTATCACGATATGCGCATCGTCTCACTAACAGGTCGTCCCTGGCCTGAGTTCGACCGTGCACTTATTGAGAGAACCAGGAAGATAGGCGTGCTAACCGACCGTGAGCATACCCCTGCCGCTATTGCCCAACGCATGTTGGACTACGGCTACAAGGACTACACCATGCATATGGGTGAACATTTAGGAAATCCAGAACGGGAGCGCATCACCACCCTGACACTTGAAGAAGCCGCTCAGCAGGCATTCGATTATCCGAATTGTCTGATATTGGTATCTACCACGACTGTTGATTCAGCACCTCCCTTTGGCATTCCCGAGCGTGACTTTGCTTTGCTCGACAGACGGGAGAAGATGATTACCAAGATGCCCGTCCGACTGCTGACGCTTCAGGCGCTTGACTTGCCTCATCGCCAGGTCTTGTGGGACATTGGCTTCTGCACGGGCAGCGTCAGCATAGAGGCCCGTCTGCAGTTTCCCCACTTGCACATCGAGGCCTTTGAGATACGTCCAGCATGCGAGGCCATCATTCAAGAGAATGCCCGTCGCCACGGAGCACCAGGCATTGAGGTACACATCGGCGACTTCCTTGCTGCCGACATCAGCACGCTCCCCCGGCCTGATGCCGTCTTCATCGGAGGTCATGGAGGCCAGCTGAAGGACATCATGGCCAAGGTACTGACCGTGCTGGCTCCCCATGGCTGTATAGTGATGAACAGCGTGAAGGCTCCCAAAGTACTCGTCGACAGCCACCAGCTTTGGGACGAGACTTGTCAGGAGCTGCATCTAACTCAAGACAACCCGACAAGAATCATACTCAACGACAACCATCCCATAGAAATACTACGATGCAGAAGATAGCTATTATCCCCATTAGCGAGCAAGGCAGCGACATAGCCAACGTGCTCCAGCGCGAGCTCCATGCCAAAATTATCAACCGTTCGGAGGTCAGCAAGAAGTGGCAACAGTTTGATGCCTTTGTCTTCATAGGCGCCATGGGCATTTGCATACGCACCATTGCCCCGTTCATCAAGGACAAGCACGAAGACCCTGCCGTAGTGTGTGTCGACAGCCTCGGACTGCATGCCGTCTCCGTACTCTCGGGGCATGTGGGGGGAGCCAACGAGCTGACCAACGAGGTTGCAGCCATCTTGGGTGCTCATGCCGTCATCACCACCCAAAGTGACAACGCCGGACTATGGGCGCTCGATACCTTTGCAGAACGTTTCGGTTGGGCCATCGCCGGCGACGACGACATGAATGAATGCATCTTTGCCTTTGTCAACCGCAAGCCTACCGCCCTATTGATGGAGATTTGCGACGAGGGTACGACCTATCTGGAGAAGACGCTGCCGGAGCATGTCACCATCGTCAAGAGCCTCGAAGAGGTTGATCCCAAGAAGTACAGCCTGCTCATCATGGTGACACCCTACAGTCTCTGTGCTCCTGCAGGCCTGCTTGAGCTGCATTTCGTACCCATGATAGCTTCTCTGGGTTTCGGCCTGGCCAACCACCCTGACGACTATGAGGACATCTACGACGAGATAGACGAGGCCATGAGCCGTATTGGAGTATTGCCCTGCTACAAGCGTTATTGTACGATTGACGTGAAGAAGGACGAGGAATTCTGTGCCATGCTTACAGACGATTTGGGAGAAGAGCTGGTGTTCTACGCTGCCGAGGAACTGGCAAAGGTAGAAGTGCCCAATCCCAGCAAGACGGTTGAGAAGCATGTGGGGACGCCTAGCGTTTGCGAGGCAGCAGCCATCCTGGGCTCTAACAACGGCAAGCTCATCGTTCCCAAGGTGAAGGGCAGAAACTGGACTGCAGCCCTGGCCATTGACTACCAATACCTGCGTGAGCAGAAGGGCCATATAGAGATAGTAGGTGCCGGCCCTGGCGACCCTGACCTGGTGTCGGTCCGTGGCCGTAAGATGCTGGAGCGGGCAGACCTGATACTCTATGCTGGCTCGCTGGTGCCCAAGGCGCTTACCGAATGCCACAAGCCTGGCGCTACAGTACGTTCGTCGGCCGACATGACCCTTGAAGAACAATGTCTGCTGATGAAGCAGTTCTACGACGAGGGCAAGTACATCGTCCGCCTGCATACTGGCGACCCTTGCATCTTCGGGTCTATACAGGAACAGATGGCGTTCTTCGACCTTGAGGGCATGTCCTATCACATCACCCCGGGCATCTCCTCCTTCCTGGCTGCTGCTGCTGAGCTGCGCTCGCAGTTCACCATCCCGGAACGCACCCAGACCATTATCCTGACCCGTGGCGAAGGCAAGACTCCCATGCCGGAGAAGGAACAGCTACACCTATTGGCGCGCAGTCAAAGCACCATGTGCATCTTCCTCTCAGCAGCTATTGTCGACGAAGTGCAAAAAGAACTGCTACAGGAATATCCTGAGGATACGCCCGTAGCAGCATGCTATCATCTGACCTGGCCCGACCAGCACATCTATCGTGGTCAGCTGAAAGACCTGGCCAGAATCGTTCATGACAATAATTTGACATTGACCACCATGATCGTTGTTGGTGAGGCTATCGACAACCGAAAAGGGCGCTCAAAGCTTTATTCTAAAGGGTTTTCGCACCTTTACCGCAATTGATTTAGGGGGCTCAGAATGGTACCTTCGGAGCAGACTTCGAGTTTCTCGTAATGTAAGCATCGGTTTCTCGTAATGTAACCACCCGTTTGTCGTAATGTAACTGCTGCTTTGTCGGCATGTGAATCAGGAGAACGTACTTTTTCTTGATAAATCAGACACCTCTTACCTGACGGTCATGTGGAAACAACCTTGCTTGACATCGTATTTGATGTAGCAACGTCCCTCTTGTCGCTTGTCACGAAGCACCTCGGAAAGCACCCACTTGAGCGTATCGTCGCGAACAGGTTGCACCACAGGATGATACCGGTTGTAGCAGATGTCGAAGGTGGTTCCAAAGAGGTGACATGAACGTTCTGTGGCATTCTGGTTGTGGCGCTGCAGCTTTTCCACGTCGTCCATAGAGCGCAACACGCTGGTGACGATGAGCTGATTCATGGGAATACCCTTGACGTAGAGGCTGTCGTAGAACGCCTTGCCGATGTCCTGCAACAGGACGGCAGCACGTGGTACCAGATAGGGAATGCTGCTGTTCAGGCGGTCAACATGGTAGTAGGGACTCTCGCCGACATACACCAACTCTTTCTTGCGCTTCTCAGCATCCTCACGGTTCTTGACGGGCCGCACACCCCAGCGTTCTGCGGCTACTATCTGTACACTCTGGCTATCGGGGAAAGCGGCCTTGTAGTTAGGGACGCTCAAAATGCGATGAGGGGTAGTAATGTTCAAAGAGCTGCTGACAGGTTGGGGATGGCTGGAGCTATACGAGAACTTTTTAGCCACTGCCAACAAGACGACAATGGCGAAAAACAACAATACAAACTGGCGTTTGGTCAGACTTTTCTTCTTTTTCTTCATGGAAATGCAATGTGTTTAGCGTTTACCTTTTCGTCTTATCGTACCATTCGAGCAACATTCCTTTGGGAATGCCTCGCTTGACGGCTGCATCGAGCACACGACGGGCTTCCTGACGACGCTCAAGCACCAGCAGCAAGTCGACATGCGAGACGACATAGGTCGGATCGCGAGGTGACAACTTCTCAGCACATTCCCAGTCATACAACGCAGCCTCGTCCTGCTTCATCTGGCGCTCCAGATTAGCTCGAGCGGCATAGGCCACAGCTGAGTCAGCATACATCTCGATGGTCTGGTTCAGCTGGTCGAGTGCTTCTTGCTTCTTGCCTAACTGCTGCAATACGACAGCCAGCGAGAGACGGGCCTCAAAATGTCGCGGCAGGAAGGTCAGCAGGTCGTTCAGATCGTTGCGAGCCAGGTCGAAGCGACGCAGATGGGTGTTGGCATAGGCCCGATAGAACAGAGCGGCAGGGTTGCGTGAATCCTTTTGCAGAATAAGGGCATACTCGTCGACGGCATACTGCCATTGCTTCAACTCCAGGTTGGCCGCAGCCTTGCGCAGGTGCAAGTCGGTAGACCAGGGCGACTCATTAATCTGCTTGTTCAGCATGTTCAGCGTGTCACGCCAGTTGGGAGTGGCGACATTCAGCTCTTGGCCATCTGCTGCCTGCGGAGCAAGCCAAAAGCCTATAGCTAACAGCCAAAAGCCTAAGCCTTTTCGATATAGTCTACAATCCATTGTCCTACTTCTTTTGTTCCATACTTTTCGCCACCTTCTACCTGAATCTCAGGGGTGCGGACATTGGCATTGAGTGAGGCGTTGACAGCATCGCGCACCAAGGCGCCTTCCTTGTTCAGCCCAAAATGCTCAAGGAGCATGGCAGCTGAGAGAATTTGTGCCAACGGGTTTGCCAGATTCTGACCTGCTGCTTGTGGCCATGAGCCGTGAACGGGTTCGAAGAGTGGCGTGTGCTCACCCAGCGACGATGAAGGTTGCAGACCCATAGAACCTGTGATGCACGAGGTTTCGTCCGTCAAGATATCGCCAAAGGTGTTCTCTGTCACGATAACATCAAAGTAGCGAGGCTCGGTCAACACTCGCATCGAAGCGTTGTCAATGAACATATAATCTGTCTTTACATCTGGATATTGAGGTTCCATCTCTTGTGCAATCTGACGCCACAAACGACTTGATGCCAGCACGTTGGCCTTGTCAACGACAGTAAGATGACGCTTGCGTTGCATAGCCATCTCGAAGGCCAGCTTCAGGATACGCTCAATTTCAGGACGGGTGTAAATGTCGGTATCATAGGCCTTATCATTGTCCTGATACTTCTCACCAAAATACATACCTCCTGTCAACTCACGCAACACGATGAAGTCAGCACCTCGCAGCAGTTCGTCCTTCAGGGGTGACTTGTGCAACAAGCAGTCGAAGGTAGCAACCGGACGAACGTTGGCAAACAGTCCCAGCTGTTTGCGCATAGCCAGCAAGCCCGTCTCAGGACGAATGGGAAGCGTGGGATTGTTGTCGTATTTCAAATCGCCCACGGCAGCAAAGAGTACCGCATCGGCCTTCATACATACCTCATGGGTAGATGCTGGATAGGGGTCACCACAGGCTTCAATGGCACAGGCTCCCACTATGGCCTCTTCGTATTCAAACTCGTGTCCGAACTTGGCTGCTATTGCATCCATTACTGCGACACCTTGCCTCATAATCTCTGGTCCTATGCCATCACCTGGCAATACGGCAATTTTCAGTCTCATAACTTTATCTTTTAACTATATTCGCTTATTTCGTTGTTTCGTTCTCTACAATATTCAGCATCTTGAACGTTGCCTTGATGGCTGCATCCGTCTGGTCGGCATCCAAGCCACGGGTACGCAGCAATCCATCCTTATAGTGCCACGAGATAACCGCCTGCACCAAGGCATCCGTACGTCCGCCAGGAGGAATGGAAACCTGGTAATTGGCCAGGATGGGGAACGTACGGTCAAGGTACTTCTTATAAATGAAGCGCAGGGCTTTAACAAAGGCGTCGTACTGGCCGTCGCCTGTAGCACCTGCCTCATACTGCTGTCCATTAATCTCTACTCGTACATTGGCTCCAGGCTTCAGGCCGTAAGCCGTTGAGACCACGTAGCTGATGAGTTTCACTTTATCCTCCGAACCGTCATGTTTCAGCACGTCGCTGACGATGTAAGGAAGGTCATCCTGAGTGACAATCTCCTTTTTGTCACCCAACTCGGTAATACGCTCAGTCACTCGACGTGTCTGTTCAGGAGTCAGTTCCAAACCCAGTTCCTCCAGATTCTTGGCAATGTTAGCACGTCCGCTCTGCTTGCCCAAGGCATATTCACGCTTTCGACCAAAGCGTTCTGGCATCAGCTCGTTGTAGTAGAGCTGGTCCTTCGTGTCGCCATCGGCATGCACACCAGCAACCTGCGTGAACACATTCTCGCCTACTATCGGCTGGTTGGGGGCCACGTTGATACCGCTAAAACTCTCGACCATTCGCGAGAGGTCGTTCAGCTGACTCTCCACTAGATTGGTCTTTGCATGGAACTGGTCTTTCAGAATAGCCTGCACAGAGGCCATCGGCGCATTGCCGCATCGCTCTCCCAACCCGTTAACTGTCACATGCAATCCTTTGGCACCACTCAATACAGCTGCCAGCGAATTGGATACTGCCAGGTCGTAGTCGTTGTGAGCGTGGAAGTCGAAGTGTACTTGTGGGTAGCGTTTTTCCATCTTACGAAAGTACTCCACCACCTGCAGAGGATTCATCACGCCTAAGGTGTCAGGCAGCATGAAACGCTTGATGGTTGTTGGCAATTGACTATCGACGGTCAGCATATCCATCAGCTGGTAGACGTACTCAGGAGAATCCTTCATACCGTTCGACCAGTCCTCCAGGTAGAGGTTGACGCTGATACCGCGCTTGGCGGCATACTCCAACTCTCGCTTAATGTCGGCAATGTGCTCCTTAGGAGTCTTGTGCAACTGGTGGGTGCAATGCTTGAGCGAGCCCTTGGCCAACAGGTTGATGACACGGCCACCACACTCAGCTATCCAATCGATGCTCTTACCACCATCGATGAAGCCCAGCACCTCGACACGCTCCAGCAGGCCTGTCTTCTCGGCAAAGGTACATATCTTGGTCACGGCCTCGCGTTCGCCTTCAGAGACACGTGCCGAAGCCACCTCGATACGGTCTACGTTGACATCATAGAGCAGTTTGCGGGCCATGACCAGCTTCTCATGGGGCAAGAACGAGACGCCATTGGTCTGTTCGCCATCGCGCAACGTCGAGTCCATAATCTCAATGAAGGGTGCGATGCGCTTGTAGCTGTTTACTTGTTGTGCTGTTCCCATTGTTCTATCTTCTCTTTGTTCTGAACGAGGAAGTCTATGTCATCAAGTCCTTCCATCAGACAATGTTTCTTATAGCCGTTAATCTCAAACTGCTCAGAGTGGCCTGTGGCTTTATTGGTCACGGTCTGGCGAGGCAAATCAACTTCGACCAATGTCTTGGGGTCGTTCTGAATGCTGTCGAAAAGCTCTTTCAAGAAGCTTTCGCTGACCACTACAGGCAGTACGAAGTTATTGAGTTCGTTGTTCTTATGGATATCAGCAAAGAACGAACTGATGACCACACGGAAACCATAGCCTGCAATGGCCCATGCGGCATGCTCGCGACTGCTTCCGCTTCCGAAGTTCTTGCCAGCCACGAGGATGCAACCTGAGTAAGTAGGGTCGTTGAGCACGAAATGTTCGTTTACCGTTCCGTCAGCATTGTATCGCCAGTCGCGAAACAGGTTATCACCAAAAAACTTCTCTTCCCTTGTCGTTGCCTTCAGGAATCGGGCCGGGATAATCTGGTCGGTATCTACGTTCTCTAACGGCAGAGGAACGCAGGTGCTTGTTATAACGTTGAATTTCTGTTTCATAATAGCTCTCTTGGGTCGGTTATTACTCCTGTTATTGCTGCGGCTGCGGCTACTAATGGTGAAGCGAGGATGGTACGCGATCCTGGGCCCTGACGCCCCTCGAAGTTACGATTCGAAGTCGAAACGCAGAGCTTGCCAGCAGGCACTTTGTCGTCGTTCATAGCCAGACAGGCAGAACAACCAGGTTGACGTATCTCGAAACCTGATGCCTGAAGCACCTTGTCGAGTCCTTCTTCACGAATCTGCTTGTCGACAGCCCACGAGCCAGGAACCAGCCAGGCCACCACACTATCGGCCTTCCTACGACCTTTCACCATCGAGGCAAAAGCACGGAAGTCCTCAATGCGACCATTGGTGCAGGCACCCAAGAAAACGTAATCCACCTTCTTGCCCAGCAGTTTCTCACCAGCCTTGAAACCCATGTAACAGAGAGCCTTTTCAAAGCTTTGCTGAGGTGAACGGGCCTCTTCAGCTGTAGCTGGTATCGCCTCTGTAATACCAATACCCATACCCGGATTGGTTCCATAAGTGATTCTCGGTTCTATATCTTCTGCGCTGAATACCAGCTCCTTATCGAAGACAGCATTGTCGCCGCTACGCAACGTTTTCCAATAACTGACAGCCTGATCCCAGGCTTCGCCTGTTGGGGCATACTCACGTCCCTTGATATACTCGAAGGTAGTCTCGTCGGGAGCGATGAATCCGCCTCGTGCTCCCATCTCGATAGAAAGGTTGCAGAGCGTCAGTCGACCCTCCATTGACATCGAGCTCACCACGTCGCCGGCATACTCCACGAAGTAGCCGGTAGCCCCAGAGGTTGTCAACTGGGCCATCAGGTATAGGGCTACATCCTTGGGGGTCACTCCCCTACCCAACTGTCCGTTGATGCTGATGCGCATCGACTGGGGCTTCTGTTGCAGGATACATTGCGACGCCAGTACCATTTCTACCTCCGAAGTACCGATGCCGAAAGCCACAGCTCCCATAGCACCATGCGTCGATGTGTGTGAATCGCCACAAACGATGGTCATGCCTGGCAGCGAGAGCCCCTTCTCCGGACCCACGACATGAATGATGCCGTTGTCCTTACTATTCATGCCATAGTACGTCAGTCCGAACTCACGAGCATTCTGCTCCAGCACAGCCACAGGCTTGGCTGACGTAGGGTCAGCAATGGGTTTATCTTGGTCGTGCGTAGGCGTATTGTGGTCGGGCATGCAGAAAATCTGGTCAGGACGGAAACACTTCAGCCCGCGAGCCTTCATGCCGTCGAAGGCCTGAGCCGTAGTCACCTCATGACAGTAAAGTCGGTCGATGTAGAGCTGAGTTGGACCGTCCTCCACTACCTGCACCACGTGCCGGTCCCATATCTTGTCGAATAGCGTATTCATACCATTATTTCTTAAACTTGTTAATACAGTCGATGTATGCTTCTACTGAGGCCGTCACGATATCCGTATTGGCTCCAAAGCCATAGTACAGGCTTCCGTCGTACTCCACCTGCATGTGCACCTTACCTACGTCGTCCGAGCCCTTAGAAATGGCCTGGATGGTAAACTCCTTCAGCGTCATCTGCTTCATGATGATTTTCTTCAATGCCTTGATGGCAGCATCGACAGGGCCATTACCTGATGCGGCAGCCTCGAACTTCTGACCTGATATATCGAGTCCGATGGAGGCCACACTCTTCACGCCCTTGCCCGTCGTCACCTGCAGGAAATCAAGCCTTACGGCATGAGCATCGGCCATATCGGCACCTGCCAGCATCAGCACGTCAGCATCGGTCACCTCCTTCTTCTGGTCGGCCAGCTGGAGGAAGTTCTCGTAAACCTTGTCCAATTTCTCCTCCGATAGTTCTACGCCATTAGCGGCCAGACGGTACTTTAATGCTGCACGACCAGAACGGGCTGTAAGCACTATCGAATTGTCGTCGATGCCAACATCCTTCGGGTCGATGATTTCATAGGTATGCACATTCTTCAACACACCATCCTGATGAATGCCTGAGGAGTGAGCAAAAGCGTTACGACCCACGATGGCCTTGTTCGGTTGGACAGGCATGTTCATCAGGCTCGACACCATGCGGCTAACGGGATAAATCTTCGTAGTGTTGATATTGGTCTCGATGTGGATATTCTTGTGGCACTTCAGAATCATTGCAATCTCTTCAAGCGAGGTATTGCCAGCACGCTCACCAATACCGTTAATAGTCACCTCTACCTGACGGGCACCGTTCAGCACACCCTCCAGCGTATTAGCTGTAGCCATTCCGAGGTCGTTGTGGCAATGGGTGGAGATGATGGCCTTGTCGATGTTGTCGACGTGTTCCTTCAAGTACTTTATCTTGTCGCCAAACTCGAGGGGAAGACAATAGCCCGTAGTGTCTGGAATGTTAACTACGGTGGCACCTGCCTTGATGACAGCCTCGATGACCTGCGCCAGATACTCATTGTCCGTACGTCCAGCGTCCTCGGCATAGAACTCGACCTCGTCGACAAACTGACGAGCATACTTAACGGCCCACACAGCTCTTTCGATGATGTCCTCACGAGTTGTGTTGAACTTATACTTGATGTGCTCGTCGCTGGTGCCAATACCTGTGTGGATGCGCTTGTGTTTGGCATATTGCAAAGCCTCAACAGCTACGTCGATGTCGTGTTGGACGGCACGAGTCAGGGCACAAATAGTAGGCCACGTGACGGCTTTTGAAATCTCTATAACGGAATTGAAATCACCAGGACTTGATACTGGAAATCCTGCTTCGATGACATCGACGCCCAACTGTTCGAGCGCCTTGGCTACCTGAATCTTCTCAATCGTGTTGAGCTGGCATCCAGGCACCTGCTCGCCGTCGCGAAGCGTCGTGTCAAAAATGTAAAGTCTGTCTGTCATTGTTGTTGTTGTCTATTTTGTTTTATTTGAGTGATGTCGTCATATCGATGTCGTGAACTTATTTTCCAAAAACGAAACAAGCCTCTCGCACTCGGAAGTGAGAAAGGCTCGCGTTGTTTGTATCTATCTTGTCTATACCTTTATTATTAGCATGCCCTATCACTTCCGACTACTTTACGCAGTCGAATAATAATCAGGTTGCTAATCAGATGAAGACTCGTCATTGTCACTATTTCGCTTATTTCGGTTGCAAAAGTACGTATTTTCCATGAAACAACAAAATAAATCTCACACTTTTTTGCAAAAAAGCAACAATTTGCTGTATTAACAGTAACTCTTCATAACGATACAAAGTGCATGGCGCCTAAGGAAAACAGAAAATAATAAGGTAAATATTTGGTGGTAAACAGAAAAATGCGTACCTTTGCAGCCGCTTTTGCGCATATATGGGCGCAGGCGCGAATAAACATAAAGTCTAACTTTATTAATTACAAACAAAACTTTTATTAAAATTATGTCAGAATTAACAAAGAACGTCCAGCCATTACAGGACTTCGACTGGGAACAGTACGAGAATGGCACGAGCGCCAATGTCAGCAAGGAAGAGCTTGACAAGGCGTACGACGAAACCCTTAACAAGGTCAGCGAGCATCAGGTTGTTGACGGTAAGGTTATCAGCGTCGACAAGAAAGAGGTAGTCGTTAACATCGGCTACAAGAGCGACGGTATTATCCCCGCCAGCGAATTCCGCTACAACCCCGAGCTGAAAGCCGGTGATATCGTAGAGGTATACGTAGAGAACGCTGAGGACAAGAAGGGTCAGCTCGTCCTGTCACACAAGAAAGCACGCATGTCGAAGTCTTGGGAGCGTGTCAACGCAGCTCTTGAGAGTCAGGAGGTTATCAACGGCTACATCAAGTGCCGCACAAAGGGTGGTATGATTGTCGACGTATTCGGCATCGAGGCATTCCTTCCTGGTTCACAGATCGACGTTCACCCAATACGCGACTACGATCAGTTCGTAGACAAGACCATGGAGTTCAAGATTGTGAAGATCAATCAGGAGTTCCGCAACGTAGTTGTATCACACAAGGCTCTTATCGAGGCTGAGCTTGAAGCTCAGAAGCAGGAGATTATGTCTAAGCTCGAGAAGGGTCAGATTCTTGAAGGTACCGTTAAGAACATTACCAGCTACGGCGTATTCGTAGACTTGGGTGGTGTTGACGGACTGATCCACATTACAGACCTCTCTTGGGGCCGCGTAGACGATCCCCACAAGGTTGTTGAGCTCGACCAGAAGATCAACGTCGTTATCCTCGACTTCGATGAGGAGAAGAAGCGCATCGCTCTGGGTCTGAAGCAGCTCACTCCTCATCCTTGGGATGCTTTGGATGCTAACCTCAAGGTGGGCGACCACGTAAAGGGTAAGGTAGTCGTTATTGCCGACTACGGTGCATTCGTTGAGATTCAGCCTGGTGTTGAGGGTCTGATCCACGTTAGCGAAATGTCATGGAGCCAGCACCTCCGTTCAGCTCAGGAATTCCTGAAGGTTGGC
>JAFPEE010000026.1 GCA_017389705.1 Prevotella sp. | reverse complement strand
TCCCATTCCGAACAGAGAAGTTAAGCCCGCCTGCGCCGATGGTACTGCAATGCAATGCGGGAGAGTAGGAGGCCGCCACTTTTCATTTAAAGTGAGAGAGAAGTCCTTTCGTCAGTAATGATGAGAGGACTTCGTTTTTTTGTTGTGGATGTCAGCTATGAGAGATAATAATTTTAGATTTGTTTGGTGAAGTCAAGTAAATACATTATCTTTGCAGCTGAAAATGTTGCATGCAGAAACGAAACGTAAGGGTAGTACACGATTAACATGATAATCGATAATGATTTGTGTATATGGGTATCAACTTTGGTTCGAAATTGCTAAATAAGAAATAGAAGGATAAAAAATATCATTAATGTTTACCTCTATGAAGAAGACAATCAATTCACTTTTCTTAGTGCTGTCGATGGTGGCAGGAATGATTATGGTTTCTGCATGCAGTAACCATGATGATACAAATGCATCCTCTAATCAAGAAGAAGAGGTGTCTAATGGCCCTTTGGAAACAGCAGCTGTGACGCTGAATAATGACATGTCTGATTTGGACTTTGTCGAGCTTGAACCATTGGAAAATGCCGTGAAGGCAGAGATTACTAACAGCACATCAACGCGTAATGGTGTGAGTGACCTTTTAAATGAGTTCCAGCAGAAACTCTTGTCATTGCTTGATTTGTTGAAGGGTGATATCAATGTTCAGCTACCTTATGGTGCACGTTTCAATTACCAGTCGTTCAACGATGTGTTGGATATGGCATGGGAAGTGTCCGGAACGTTGCAGGCAGGACGTGAAACTGATACTTATTTCTTAGGTAAGCACTCTAACATTAAGGGCGATGCAGTCTATACTGCTAGTGATGGCACCGTTTATACCATTTCTGCCGAGTTTGACAAGGATGTGAATATAAGGAATTGGAGTTATACAGTTGCTGGTGCACGTCAATTGACCATATATAAGGGTGAAGAACTGTTGCTGAGTATCATTACAGATAATGAGGCCAACCGTCCTTTGTATAATCCTTTTAAAGTTAGGGAAACTATGGCTGGTCAAATTACTTATCGCGACTACAATATTACATTGACTTATCAGCGTCCTCATGTCTCTGAGCGTAATGCTAATATTACCTATAGTAAGGCAAACTCCAACAAACCTCTTATTGTACTGACAACACAGGTCACGGATGATGCCAATATATGGAAGACCATCACACACAACGTCACTTATGAAGCAGAATTTATTTCTAGTGCTATGGATAATCTGCTGATATTGAAGGGTAAGGTTAATAATGTGAACAATCTTGTGGTTGATGGTATAGAGCTCTCTAAGTTCATGAAGGAAGGTACTACTCAGGAACGTTGCAATAGTCTTGCTAATGATTTTAATGAGAATCTGACTCTTGAGTTATATTTGGAGGAGTTAAAGATTGGTGACATTTATATGGGCACTCAGTATGATTCAACAACTGCTCTTTTCAAACCAACTATCATGCTTAAGGCTGAGATAATGGGTGGTGGAGACTATGACTTGATAACCCTTCTTGCGAGTATGGGTGTGTCGGTTAACGACATCATGTCTATTGGCAAGTTGATAGAGTAAGATAACTCTTATTATCATAAGGAATAAAAAATCCTCGCAAATTTTTTGGAAGTTTGCGAGGGTTTTTGTAATTTTGCAGAATAGTATGACAAACTATCTAAAAATCTATTAATATTATGCTATCACAACAGGATTTGAATCAGTTGGCTCAGAAAGGTATCTCTGAGGCACAAATTGAGAGACAGTTAGGCGAGTTTAAAACCGGTTTCCCATTCTTGAAGCTTGAAGCAGCAGCTGCTATCGGCAAGGGGATTGTGGCTCCAACAGCCGCTGAGGGTAAGCAGTATGTCGAGGCTTGGCAGCAATACAAGGCAGCTGGCAAGAAGGTGGTGAAGTTTGTACCTGCTTCGGGTGCCGCCAGCCGTATGTTCAAGGACATGTTTGCCTTTGTTGATGCCGAATATGACGTGCCGACGACTGACTTTGAGAAGAAGTATTTTGACAACATTGAGAAGTTTGCTTTCTATGGCGACCTCGATGCAGCCTGTCAGAAGAACGAGGGCAAGGGTATCAAGGAGCTCATTGCTGCAGGCAACTATAAGGCTATTGCTGCTAATATGTTGAAGGACGAGGGCTTGAACTACGGTCAGCTGCCCAAGGGGCTGCTGTTGTTCCATAACTATGCCGAGGGTGCTCGCACTCCGATGGAGGAACACTTGGTGGAGGGTGCTATGTATGCTGCTTCTAATGGCGAAGCTCACGTGCATTTCACGGTAAGCCACGAGCACATGGAGCTGTTCAAGGCTAAGGTAGCTCAGAAGGCTGACCTGTATGCAAAGAAGTATGGCATCAAGTACGACATTTCGTTCTCTGAGCAGAAGCCCTCGACGGACACCATTGCCGCCAATCCTGACGGTACCCCGTTTCGCAACTCAGACGGCTCGCTGCTCTTCCGCCCGGGTGGCCATGGTGCTCTGATAGAGAACCTGAACGAGATAGAAGCTGATGTTATATTTGTGAAGAATATTGACAATGTGGTACCCGACCGTCTGAAGGGTGACACCGTTGAGTGGAAGCAGATCATTGCCGGTGTACTGGTGACGCTGCAGCAGAAGGCCTTCGACTACCTGCGTCTGCTGGATACGGGCAAGTACACACATGAACAGATTGAAGATATTATCCGTTTCGTTCAGCAAGACCTGTGTTGCCGCAAGCAGGACATCAAGCAGCTGGAGGATGCCGATTTGGTGATTTATCTGCGAAACAAGTTGAACAGGCCCATGCGTGTCTGTGGTGTTGTGAAGAATGTTGGCGAGCCTGGTGGTGGCCCGTTCCTCACCTACAATCAGGATGGTACCGTGAGCCTTCAGATTCTGGAGTCGAGCCAGATTGACAAGTCGAACAAGGAGTATATGGAGATGTTCACCAAGGGCACCCATTTCAATCCTGTCGACCTCGTCTGTGCCGTCAAGGACTACAAGGGTCAGGCTTTCGACCTGCCGAAGTATGTCGATCCAACGACTGGCTTCATCTCGCAGAAGTCTAAGTCGGGCAAGGAGCTGCAGGCACTCGAGTTGCCAGGTCTGTGGAACGGCGCTATGAGCGACTGGTCAACCGTCTTCGTAGAGGTTCCCCTGTCGACGTTTAACCCCGTGAAGACAGTCAACGACCTGCTGCGCGACCAGCATCAGTAAAGCTTCAGTCGTAATATGAGCAGGCATTAGTCGTAATACGAGCAGGCTTCAGTCGTAATACGAGCAGGCTTCAGTCGTAATACGATTCTCTGTTGCCTGCCTATGGGCTGAGTAAATGAAAAAATGGGCAGACTATTTGGTCAGTCCATTTTTTCTTCGTACCTTCGCAACCTGTATGGATACGAAAGAGATACATATAAGTGATTATAGCTACGAGCTGGCTGACGAGCGGATTGCGAAGTTCCCTGTGGCGGAGCGCGACCATTCGAAGCTGCTTTTATACAATAGAGGCGAAGTGGGCGAGGATGTGTTCTACCACCTGCCGGTGTACCTGCCCAAGGGTGCCCTGATGGTGATGAACAACACGAAGGTTATCCAGGCCCGCCTGCACTTCCGCAAGCCTGATGCCAACGGAGAGCCTACGGGAGCGCTGATAGAGGTGTTCTTGCTGGAGCCTGCCGAGCCAGCTGACTATGAGCAGATGTTCCAGCAGACTAGCCGTTGTTCATGGCTCTGCCTGGTGGGCAACCTGAAAAAGTGGAAGGGTGGTCCGCTGACGATGAAGCATGGGCCGTTAACCATTACTGCCACCCGCAAGGGGGAGCAAGGCACAAGCCAATGGATAGACTTTGAGTGGAGTGGGGGGCTGTCGTTTGCCGAGGTGATAGACCAGCTGGGTGAATTGCCTATCCCACCATATTTGAATCGTGAGACACAGGAGAGCGATAAGACGTCCTACCAGACAGTCTACTCTAAAATCAAGGGTAGCGTGGCTGCTCCTACTGCTGGCCTGCACTTTACGGAGCGTGTGCTGTCAGATATCGATGCTCGAGGCATAGAACGAGAGGAGGTGACGCTGCATGTTGGTGCCGGAACCTTCAAGCCTGTCAAGAGCGAAACCATTGGTGAACACCCCATGCACACCGAGTTTATAGCTGTGCGTCGTCATACCATAGAGCGCCTGCTAGCCCACGAAGGCCAGGCTATCGCCGTTGGTACCACCAGCGTAAGAACGTTGGAAAGCCTGTACTACATGGGTCTGAAGGTGCTGGCAAACCCCGATGTCAAAGAGGAAGAGCTACATGTGGAGCAATGGGAACCCTATGGGAGTGAAAAGTGTGAAGTGGTAAGTGGTAAGCTGACTACTGCCCTGGAGAGCCTGCAGGCCCTGCTGGACTGGATGATGCGTCATGAACTGACTGTTCTGCACTCGTCTACGCAGATTATCATTGCTCCTGGCTACGACTACAAGATTGTGAAGATGCTGGTTACCAACTTCCATCAGCCTCAGTCTACGCTGTTACTGTTGGTAAGTGCCTTTGTGCATGGCGACTGGCGCAAGATATACGACTATGCCTTGGCCCACGACTTCCGCTTCCTGAGCTATGGCGACTCGTCGTTGCTCATACCTTAAACGATGTAAATAGTAAATTGTCAAATAGTAAATATGAAGTACGGATTCATTAAAGTGGCTGCTGCCGTTCCTGCTGTGAAAGTGGCAGACGTTGCATTCAATATCCTGGAGATGGAGAAACTCATTGCGATGGCAGACGATGAGCATGTCGAGGTGGTATGTTTCCCTGAGCTTTGCATTACTGGCTATACCTGCCAGGACTTGTTCAAGGAACAGCTGTTGCTCTCGAAAGCCGAGGAGGGCCTGCTGATGCTGCTCGACTTTACCCGCAAGCTCGATGTCATCTGCGTCGTGGGACTGCCTGTGCTGGCTGAAGGCCTGTTGCTCAACTGTGCTGCTGTCATCCAGCATGGCAACATACTGGGAATAGTGCCCAAGACCTATCTGCCTAACTACAACGAGTTTTACGAGAAGCGTTGGTTTGCCTCGGCACAGGACTTGAATCCTACCGATATCTATTTGGCAGGCACTCCCGTCACCTTGTCGTCGGAACCTAAGCTGTTCCAGACTACTGACGGAGTGAAGTTTGGCGTTGAGATATGTGAGGATGTATGGGCTCCTATCCCTCCCAGTAATAACCTGACGATGGCAGGGGCAGACATCATCCTGAACTGCTCTGCCTCTGACGAACTCATAGGCAAGCATCGCTACCTGCGCTCGCTGGTGGCTCAGCAGAGTGCCCGCACCATGAGTGGCTATGTATATGCCTCCTGTGGCTTTGGCGAGTCGACGCAGGATGTTGTCTATGGTGGAAATGCCATGATTTTCGAGAATGGCAAGCTGCTTGCCGAGGGCGACCGTTTCTCGTTCCAGCCCCAGCTGCAGACAGCCCAGATTGATGTGGAGCGTCTGCGTACCGAGCGCCACACCAACTCGACCTTCATCAATGCTCAGCGAGAGGCTCATGCTCTCGTCATCCATGCCAAACCTACTGAGGCGGAGCATTCTTTCCAGCTGGAGCGTCCTATCGAGGCCCATCCCTTTATCCCCGCAGACAGCGAGATGGCAGAGACCTGCGAGGAGATACTGAACATCCAGACGGCAGGACTTGCAAAGCGCCTCTACCATACCAACTGCGAGCATGTCGTTATTGGCATCAGCGGAGGTTTGGACTCTACGCTGGCCTTGCTGGTGTGCGTCCGTACCTTCGACAAGTTGGGCTATGACCGTAAGGGCATCGTGGGTGTCACTATGCCAGGCTTTGGCACGACAGACAGAACGCATACCAATGCTACCTCGCTGATGCAGTTGCTGGGCATATCACAGATGGAGATATCCATCTCAAAGGCTGTCACCCAGCACTTCCAGGACATAGGCCATGATGCCAAGAAGCATGATGCTACCTACGAGAACTCCCAGGCTCGCGAACGTACTCAGATACTGATGGACCTGGCTAATAAGCTTAATGCGCTGGTAGTGGGTACTGGCGACCTCTCCGAGTTGGCACTCGGATGGGCCACCTACAATGGTGACCACATGTCGATGTATGGAGTCAATGGTGGCGTTCCCAAGACGCTCATCCAATATCTGATTAACTATATCGCTATGTTGCCGGCCTTCAGCGCCCAGCGCGACACGCTGATAGATGTCATCCATACCCCCATATCGCCAGAGCTGACACCTGCCGATGCAGAGGGAAATATCCAGCAGAAGACAGAAGACCTGGTAGGCCCTTACGAGCTGCATGACTTCTTCCTCTACTACTTCCTGCGCTATGGCTTCCGTCCTGCCAAGATATTCCTCCTGGCTCAAAAGGCCTTTGGCGATGCCTACGACAGGGGTACCATCAAGAAGTGGCTGACGACCTTCTGCCGTCGTTTCTTCTCGCAGCAGTTCAAGCGCTCCTGTCTGCCTGACGGTCCAAAGGTTGGTAGCGTCTCGCTGTCGCCTCGTGGCGACTGGCGTATGCCGAGTGATGCCAGTAGTGCCTTGTGGTTAATGGAGTGTGACGAGCTATGATACAGGTGACCATTCAGGATGCTGTGCTGCGCCAGGCGGCAAGCGAAGGCATGGATGCTTTTGTCGGAGCCTTTGTGACAGCTATCAAGCAGGCCATTGGTGGCGAGCTGACAGCAGACACCATGGCTCAGCTGAGCAGCGACCAGGTTACCCTGCTGGCATGGGATGTGTTGCATGAGGAGGTGATGGACGGAGGTTTCGTACAGCTCATTCATAACGGCTATGGTCCATTTATCTTCAAGAATCCGCTGGCTAAGGCATTGAAGCTATGGGGACTACGCGAGTTGTCGAAGCTGATATACGACGTCCATACCTTATATAATAAATACGGTGAGGTCCTGCAGCGCGATTGTACCGACGACGAGTTCATGGCATTGTTTGAGCAGTATCCCGAGTTCGACGAGTTCGACGACACCTTTGTCGAGGAGGAGGAAGCCTGGACGGAACAGATAGCACGCTACATCGATGAGAACATAGAGAAGTTTGCATCCGTAAATAGTTAGGAAATTTAGAATTAGGAGTTTTGAATAAGGAAGAAGAACTGATCAGGAAGAAAAGTCCTGTTAACATAAAGAACAAGAAGGCCTCGTTTGAATATTTTTTCATCGAGACCTATACAGCAGGTATTGTACTCACGGGTACCGAGATTAAGAGCATCCGTCTGGGCAAGGCCTCGCTGGTTGATACCTATTGTACCATCATCAATGGTGAGTTGTGGGTGAAGGGCATGAATGTCTCGCCCTATTTCTATGGCTCCTACAACAACCATGAGATGAAACGCGACCGCAAACTGTTGCTGACAAAGCGGGAAATCCAGAAGCTGGCCTCGGCCACCAAGCAGACAGGCTACACCATTGTGCCCTTGCTGGTGTTCATCGACCAGAAGGGACGTGCCAAGATGGATATTGCTCTGTGCAAGGGTAAAAAAGAGTTCGACAAGCGCCAGACGCTGAAGGAGAAAGAGGACAAACGCGAGATGGATCGCGCTATGAAGGTATGGAACAAGTAATCAAACAACGCATACTGATTCTCGATGGTGCCATGGGTACCATGATTGGCGAGGTGATGGGCAAGACGGGAAACTCTGATGAGCTGAACCTCTCACGACCTGACATCATCGCTGACATCCATCGTCAGTACCTCGAGGCAGGTGCTGACATCATAACCACCAACACATTCAATGCTCAGCGCATCTCACAGGCTGACTACCACTTGGAGAACCAGGCTCGTGACATGGCTTTGGCAGGTGCCCGCATAGCCCGTAAGTGTGCCGACGAGTATGCTACGACAGACAAGCCGCGCTTCGTGGCAGGTTCTATTGGTCCTACCAACAAGACCTGCTCCATGTCGCCTGATGTCAGTAATCCTGCCTTGCGTGACTTGGACTACGACACACTCTATGAGGCTTATCTGGAGGAGGCCGACGCGCTGATTGAGGGTGGGGTGGATGCCCTGCTCATTGAGACCATCTTCGATACGCTGAATGCCAAGGTGGCCATTGACGCCTCCCTGCATGCCATGCAGCAGCGTGGCCGTAAGGTGTTGCTGATGCTCAGCATGACAGTCAGCGACATGGCAGGCCGTACGCTGAGTGGCCAGACCATCGATGCCTTCCTGGCCAGCATCAGTACATACCCCATCTTCTCAGTAGGTTTGAACTGCTCCTTTGGTGCCACGCAGATGATTCCCTATCTGCGCCAGATGGCCCAAAAGGCACCTTACTATATCAGCGCCTATCCCAATGCCGGACTGCCTAACGCCATGGGACTCTATGACGAGACGGCAGAGAGCATGGCTCCTAAGATGGGAGCGATGACGGATGAAGGTATTGTCAATATTATTGGCGGATGTTGCGGCACTACGCCAGCCTTTATCGCCAAGTATGTTCCTTTGGTACAGGGCAAGACTCCCCATCAGCCTGCTGCCCCCTCACCATATCTCCAGCTTAGTGGCTTGGACCCTTTGGAGGTACGTACCTTTACCAATGTCGGAGAGCGTTGTAACGTTGCTGGCTCGCGTAAGTTCCTGCGTCTGATCAAGGATAGGCAGTACGACGAGGCAGTAGCAATAGCCCGCAAGCAGGTGGCTGATGGTGCCATGGTGATAGATGTCAATATGGACGACGGTTTACTGGATGCTCGTCAGGAGATGGTAAATTTCCTAAACATGATAGCATCGGAGCCCGATATTGCCTCCGTCCCTGTCATGATAGACTCCAGCGACTGGAATGTCATTACCGCAGGTCTGAAGTGCCTGCAAGGAAAAGGCATCGTCAACTCCATCTCGTTGAAGGAAGGTGAGGAAGTCTTTATCCGCCACGCGGAAGACGTCAAGCGCTATGGTGCCGCTGTGGTGGTGATGTGCTTTGACGAGCAAGGCCAGGCTACTAGCTATGAACGTCGAATAGAGATAGCACGACGTTCATATCGTATTCTAACTCAGAAAGTTGGTCTGAATCCATTAAATATTATCTTTGACCCTAATGTGTTGGCTGTGGCTACGGGTATGGAAGAGCATGATAGCTATGCTGCCGACTTCATACGTGCCACTCGCTGGATCAGGGAGAATCTGTCAGGTGCCCACATTAGCGGTGGTGTTTCCAATTTGTCATTCTCGTTCCGAGGCAATAACTACATCCGCGAGGCCATGCATGCCGTGTTCCTCTATCATGCCATCCAGGCCGGTATGGACTTTGCTATTTTGAATCCTGCAGCGAAAGTGCTTTACACGGATATTCCACGGGATCAGTTGGGGGTAATAGAAGATGTCATCACGAATCGAAAGTCTAGTGCTAGTGAGCGTCTCATTGCCTTAGCCTCTAGTTTAGCAGAAGCTAGTCAAGCGCAGCAGGCAAACCCTGTTAGTCAGGGACAAGACATGTCTCAGCAGCTTTCTCGTTCCGGTTCCGTCGAGGAACGCCTGCAGCAAGCCCTTGTTAAAGGTGTGGGCGACTACCTGAAAGAAGACCTTGAAGAAGCACTTAAACAATATCCTAAGGCTGTCAATATTATTGAAGGTCCGCTTATGGCAGGCATGAACCGCGTCGGTGAACTCTTTGGTGCGGGTAAGATGTTCCTACCTCAGGTTGTCAAGACAGCCCGCACCATGAAGCAGGCCGTCAGCATCCTACAGCCTTATATAGAGCAAGAGCGCGAAGAAGGAGCCCGTAAAAGCGGCAAGATACTGCTGGCTACCGTCAAGGGCGATGTTCACGACATAGGCAAGAATATTGTCAGCGTCATTATGGCCTGCAATAACTACGAAGTCATCGATATGGGAGTCATGGTACCTGCTGAGCAGATAGTCCGTAAGGCTGTGGAGGAGAAGGTTGACATGATAGGCCTCTCGGGGCTCATAACCCCCTCGCTAGAGGAGATGGTCAATGTAGCCCATGAAATGGAGCGTGCCGGACTGGACATCCCCATCATGATAGGCGGTGCCACTACCAGCGAGTTGCATGTTGCTCTGAAGATTGCCCCCGTTTATGGCGGTCCAGTTGTCTGGATGAAGGATGCCTCGCAGAATGCCTTGGTGGCAGCACGTCTGATGGACCATGCCGAGGAGCAGAAGATGGAGCATGAGCTCGATGCCAAATATGAGCAGTTGCGCGAAAACTACCAACAGGAACAGCAACAGCTGCTGAGCCTGGAAGAAGCAAGAAAGAACAAACCAAAGATATGGGACGAATAAGAATCATTGTGTGTATGTTGCTGGTTTCCCTGTGTATGCAGGCCCAGCAAAAGCGTGAGTTCCGTGGCGCCTGGATACAATGTGTCAACGGACAGTTTAAAGGAGTAGGTACCGAGGTCATGCAGCGCACGCTGACCTACCAGCTCAACGAGTTGCAGAAGGATGGCTGCAATGCCATCATCTTCCAGGTGCGTCCTGAGTGCGACGCCCTTTACGAGAGTGCCATCGAGCCGTGGAGCTACTACCTGACAGGTGAGCAGGGCAGCCGTCCCTATCCCTATTGGGACCCCCTGCAATGGATGATAGAGCAATGCCACAAGCGTGGCATGGAGCTGCATGCCTGGATCAATCCCTACCGTGCCAAGACTAAGGTGGCCCACCTCAATGCCCGCAACCATGTGGTGGTGCAGCATCCGGAGTGGACCTTCCAGTACGACGGTCTGATACTGCTGAACCCTGCCCTGCGACAATGTCGCGACTACATCTGCGACGTGGTACGTGACATCGTCACCCGCTACGATGTCGACGGTCTGCATATCGACGACTACTTCTATCCCTATCCCACACCCGGTTTGGCCATTCCCGACGATACCCAGTACCGTGCCAACAACTACGGCATAGCAGACCGTGGCGACTGGCGCCGCTTCAATGTCAACCTCTTTATAGAGCAGCTCTATAAGACAGTCCACGAGGCCAAGCCCTGGGTGAAGGTAGGCATCTCGCCTTTCGGCATTTACCGCAACCAACGTAGCGACCCCAATGGCAGTCGCACCAATGGACTGCAGAACTACGATGACCTCTATGCCGACATTCTGCTGTGGGACCGTGAGGGCTGGATGGACTACTGCGTGCCCCAGCTCTATTGGGAGATAGGCCACAAGGCAGCCGACTACGACGAACTCATACATTGGTGGAACGACAACCTGAAGAATACCGACCTCTATATTGGCGAGGACGTGGAGCGCACCGTCAAGCATCAGGACCTGCAGAACAGGAGCCGTCATCAGCTGGCAGCCAAGATGAACCTGCACCGCAATCTGCCCCGTGTGAAAGGTACCGTGCTGTGGTATGCCAAGGCTGCCGTCGACAATGTCGGCAACTATGGCACTTCGCTGCGCACCAACTATTGGCGTATCCCTGCCATGCAGCCCGCCATGAAACATATAGATCGCAAGGCCCCCAAGAAACCCCGCAGGGTCAAGCGCTTCGATGTTGACGGCCAGCGTGTCATCTTCTGGACAGCTCCCAAGGGCGACGATTGGAAGAACAAGGCCGTGCTCTATGGTATCTACCGTTTTGACAAGCGTGAGCGTGTCAGCATCGACGACAACAGCCATTTGGTGACCCTCACCCCCGATACCTTCTACGAGCTGCCTGCCTCAGAGCCAGGCAATTGCGTCTACGTGGTCACCGCCCTGGACCGCATGCAGAACGAGAGCAAGGGTGTGAAGGTGAAGATTAAGTGATAAGTGTTGAGTGATAAGTGTTGAGTGATAAGTGATGTGGACTATTAAGCGTTTTATGTGCAACCCGCTGCAGGAGAACTGCTACGTGGTGAGCGACGAGAGTGGTGAGTGTGTCATCATAGACTGTGGCGCCTTCTTCCAGGAAGAGAAGAGTGCCCTCTTGTCCTATATCCGCCAGCAACAGCTCAAGCCTGTTCATCTGCTGGCCACCCATGGCCACCTGGACCATAACTTCGGCAATGCCCTGTTGTTCAGCGAATACGGACTGAAGGTGGAGATTTGTGCCGAAGACCTGCCGCTGGTGGAGCACCTGTCTGAACAGGCCCGCGAGCTCTATGGCATTGATCTGGACGACGCGCAGGCTCCTACAGGTCGTCTGCTGGCTGACGGCGACAGCGTCACTTTTGGCTCCCATACGCTGAAGGTACTTCGCACTCCAGGCCATTCCCACGGCTCTGCCATCTTCTATTGCGTGGCAGAACATACCGCTTTTACCGGCGACACCCTGTTCCGCATGAGCATTGGCCGTACTGACTTCCCCGAGGGCAGTTGGGCCGAGATGGAACAATCGCTTCATCAGGTTGTGTCCAAGCTCCCAAAAGAAACTATCGTGCTCAGCGGACATGGTCCCCAAAGCACGATTGCCGACGAACTGTTATATAATCCCTACATCAGATAAAGCTAACTGCCAACAGAACAGCCCTCGCAACGCCACACTCTCAAAGAGAGAACAGCCAGCTCACACAGGCAGGTAGATTACATTCTTCTCTTTAAACCACTCCTCGTTGAACCATAGGCTCAGCGCAGCAGTCTCTACGATGTGGCGGAAGGGCCGCATTTCTTCCTGCAGGTCGCCACCCTTCAGGCAGATGACACCATTGGGCAGGGCGTTGCGCTGCTCCTTCTTGATGTTCTTCTTCACGATCTTCACCAAGTCGGGTAGAGGCATCACGGCACGACTCACCACAAAGTCGTACTTGCCCTTCTCCTCCTCGCCGCGAAGGTGGCACGGCTGGCAGTTCTTCAGCCCTATGGCGTCAGCCACCTCCTGGGCCACGCGAATCTTCTTTCCCGTGCCGTCTATCAGCTTGAACTGGCACTCAGGAAACAAGATGGCCAGCGGGATGCCCGGAAAGCCGCCCCCCGTGCCGAAGTCCAGGATGCTGCTGCCGGCTCGGAAGTTCACCATCTTGGCAATAGCCATCGAGTGCAGCACATGGTGTTCGTACAGGTTGTCGATGTCCTTGCGTGAGATGACGTTGATTTTCGCGTTCCAGTCGCGGTACAGCTCGTCCAGCATGGCCACCTGACGCTGCTGTTCCTCCGTCAGTTGTGGAAAGTATTTATAAATGATTTCTTCGTTCATGCTGCAAAGGTACGATTAAGTGAGCGAAAAACCAAATTTATTTGAGTTTTTCCGAACGATAGTACTTTCGACGAAGTCAAAGGTAAGAACTTTTTTGGAGATATCAAAAGAAATGTGTACCTTTGCAGCCGCAAATTGAAGGATATGACAATGCAAGCCGCTTTATTCGACCTCGACGGGGTTGTTTTCGACACCGAACCGCAGTACACAGTTTTCTGGGGTGAGCAATGTCGTGAGTTCCATCCCGAGCATCCCGGACTGGAGCAGGAAATCAAGGGACAGACCCTGGTGCAGATCTACGACATCTGGTTCTCCGGTGCCCTGGCCGACAAGCAGCAGCTCATTACCGAGCGTCTGAACCTTTACGAGCAGCAGATGAGCTACGACTACATTGACGGCTTCCGCGACTTCATGGACCACCTGCACTGCCAGTGCATAGCCACCGCTGTCGTCACCAGTTCCAACAAGGCCAAGATGGAGGCCGTCTACGCCAAGCACCCCGAGTTCAGACAGCTCTTCGACGCCATCCTTACCTCCGAGGACTTCTCGGCCTCGAAGCCCGATCCCGACTGCTACCTGCGTGCTGCCCGCCGCCTGGGTGTCAGCAGCCAGCATTGCGTCGTCTTCGAAGACTCCTTCAATGGTCTCAAGTCAGGGCGTGCAGCCGGCATGTATGTCGTCGGACTGGCCACCACCAACTCCGCTGAGGCCATACGTTCCTTTTGTGATAAGGTAATAAATAATTATAAAGATTATGGCAGGATATTTAGTAAGTGACAACCGTAAGGTGACAACACATCGTTTCTTAGAGATGAAGCAGAAGGGTGAGAAGATTTCCATGCTTACCTCCTACGACTATACTATGGCAGGCATCGTCGACAAGGCAGGCATCGACGCCATCCTTGTAGGTGACTCCGCCTCCAACGTGATGGCAGGCAACCAGACTACGCTGCCCATGACCGTCGACAACATGATCTACCATGCCCGCAGCGTGGTACGTGCCGTCAACCGTGCCCTGGTGGTATGCGACATGCCCTTCGGCTCCTATCAGGTCAATGCTGCCGAGGGTGTTACCAACGCCATTCGCATCATGAAGGAGAGTGGCTGTGATGCCCTGAAGATGGAAGGTGGCGAAGAGATTCTCGACACCGTCAAGCGCATCCTCGATGCCGGTATCCCCGTCATGGCGCACCTCGGACTCACGCCCCAGAGTATCAATAAGTTCGGCACTTATGCCGTCCGTGCCAAGGAACAGGCTGAGGCCGATAAACTTTTGCACGACGCCCAGCTGCTAAGCGACGTAGGCTGCTTTGGCATCACCCTCGAGAAAGTCCCTGCCCAGCTGGCCTCTGAGGTCACCAAGCTGGTCAAGTGCCCCACCATTGGCATTGGCGCTGGTGGAGGCTGCGACGGACAGGTGCTGGTTGTTGCCGACATGCTGGGCATGACACAGGGCTTTTCGCCCCGCTTCCTGCGCCGCTATGCCGACCTCAACACCGTCATCACCGACGCTGTAGGCCATTATGTGGAAGACGTCAAGAGCGGCGACTTCCCCAACGAGAACGAATCCTATTAAGTCTTGAATACACAGAATACACCCGTACATATCAAGCTGTGGCACCGTGACTTCTGGCTGTTGGTGGTAGCCAACCTGCTGCTCACCATGTCCGTCTACGTGCTGCTGCCCGTGGTGCCCCAATGGCTCATGCAGACCGAGAACTTCTCGCCTGAGGAGACCGGATTCAGCATGGGAGCCTTCGGATTGGGCCTTTACCTGCTGGGCTCGCTGGTATCCTGGCTGGTACAGCGCTATCGCCGCAACCAGGTGTGCCTGTGGGCCATCATAGCCGTAGCTCTCGATGTCGCCCTGCTGTGGTACATCGACGGTCTGCGCTCTGAGTTTGTCGAGTTTTGGGTCATCCTGTTGCACCGATTTGCCTTGGGTGCCGCCTTCGGACTGGCACAGATGGTGCTCTCCTCTACGCTCATCATCGACACCTGCGAGTCCTATCAGCGTACCGAGGCCAACCACAGCGCGGCATGGTTTGCCCGCTTCGCCTTGTCGCTGGGTCCCCTGACGGGTGTACTCGTCTACCATCATGTAGGCTTCGACAAGGTGCTGTGGACCGCTGTAGGCTGTACCCTGCTATCTATCCTCTTCATCCGCCATGTCGACTTCCCCTTCCGCGCTCCTGAGGAAGGTGTCCATGTGGCCTCCCTCGACCGCTTTCTGCTGCCTCATGGCTTCGTGCTCTTTGTCAACCTCCTGTTGGTCAGCACCGTCATGGGACTGCTTTTTACGCTTCCCCTGTCAGCCATGTTCTATGGACTCATGATGGTAGGTTTCCTGCTGGCCCTGCTGGCCCAGCGTTTCGTCTTCCGCGACGCTGAGCTCAAGAGCGAGGTAGTCAGCGGACTCATACTCCTCGTAGCGGCTCTTCTCATCCTGCTGGTCTATCCCCACAGTCCTGTGGCACCCGTTCTGGTAGGCCTCGGCATGGCCATCATCAGCGCTCGCTTCCTGCTGTTCTTCATCAAGCTGAGCCGTCATTGCAAGCGAGGCACCTCGCAGAGCACCTTCTTTTTAGGGTGGGAGACAGGTGTCGCCTTAGGACTGGCCCTCGGCTACGCCACAGTCTACGACCAGCGCGACCTGCTGCTGTACACCTGCCTGGGCTTCACAGCTGCCGCCCTGCTGATGTATCATCTCTATACTCACGCCTGGTTCATCCGCAACAAGAACCGCTAAGCAGACCTTTCTCAATTTACATGTATACACATCATCGTCAGGTCGTCGTTCGGTTCGGCGCCGTTGCGATGGTGTTCCACCTCGGCTGCAAGCGTCTCAATGACCTGACGGGTGGACTCAAAGTCCGTATTTCGTAGAATTTCCAGCAAGCGCTCATCGCCAAACTGTTGCTGTTTATCGTCTTCTGCTTCGTTCAGTCCGTCGGTATAGAGGAACAGCGGACAGCCTTTGATGCTGTCAATCTCCTCGCCCTTGAATTCCAGGCCCGACATCACACCAATGGGGAAGTTGGGCAACATGGATAGGAATTCTCCGTGCATGGCGTTTCCTCCGATAACGGGCGGGTTATGACCGGCATTGCAGAACGACAGGTGTCCGCTCTTCAGATCGACGAGTCCGATAAAGAGCGTGACAAACATGTTGGTGGGATTCTCCTCGCCCGAGAGCGCCTCGTTCAGATGCGTGCATATCTCTGCAGGTGGCATCTGCTGGCTGGCCAGTACGCGGAACAAGCGTGTCACCTGTGCCATGAACAGCGAGGCAGGCACACCCTTGCCGCTGACGTCGCCCAGACAGAAGTACAGGTTGTCGTCCGTCAGCAGGTAGCCGTACAGGTCGCCGCCCACCTCTTTGGCTGGAGTCATCGATGCATACATGTCCAGGTCCTTGCGCTCAGGGAATAAGCTGGGCAACATCGACATCTGGATGCTGCTGGCCACGTTGAGCTCACTCTCCAGGGATGCCTTCTGGGCGGTAGTCTTTTTCAGTTTTTCAATATAGTTAACCAGCGACTGCTGCATATTGCCAAACGAATGACTCAGCTGACCTATCTCATCGGTACGCTTGAAGTCGGGCAGCTGCGTGTCAAATTGTCCTGAGGCAATGGTTTCTGCCTCTTTGGCCAGCTGGCGCAGCGGTTTCAGCTCCTTCGTGATGATGCGGATGAAGAAGAAGAGCATCAGTATCAGGCCGACGGCCACAATGCCCATTACGGTATGGCGCAGACGGTCGAAACCTCCGAAGATGTCGCTCTCAGGACACACGATAGCCATGCTCCAGCCCGTCTTTCCGAGCGGTTTGTAGAAGACGTAGCAGTCCTGTCCGTCGACTTTCAGCTGTTTCATGCCATCTTCTCCGCGTTGCATGGCATGTCCCAGCGCGGTCTTGGCTGTGTCGGGATGCTCCAGCATTTCGGTGAAAATGGTCTGGTTGAGCAGTTTGGTAGAGTCTGGGTGTACAAAGTATGTTCCTCCATGTCCCAGCATGATGCTGTAGGAGTTAGGGTAGGGTTTCACGGCTGAGATGGTCTGCGAAAGCCAGTTTAGCGACAAGCTGATGTTGACGGCTCCGACATACTGTCCCTTCTGGTCTACCAGCGCGTTGGTATAAGATGTCAGCATCTCCTTGGCTCCTGTTGCCACATCCATGTCTACGTAAGGCTCCGTCCAGCATGAGCGCCCCAGCAGCTTGGGCATCAGAAACCAGTCCATGAAGAAGTACTGATAGCGGTCGCTGCCGCCTTGTCTCACCTTGATGCTGTCGCTGTCGCGCCGTGCATAGGCCGAGAAGTAGCGCCCATACTCCTCGAAATAGTAAGGCTCGAAGGCGATGGAACAGTTGTAGAAGTCGGGGTTGCGCTGCAGCACGCCCTGGCTGTAAACAAACATCGAGTCGGCATTCTCCGGGTGTCTCATGACGAGCCACTCTATCATGTCCGAGGCCACCTCTACGCGGTTCAGGATACCCGTTACGCGCAGAGCTGTATTGTCTAGAATCTGTGAGGCTCGGTTGACGGCTTCCTGCCTGACTGCCTCACGCGACTGTACGAACATGAAACCCAGGGCTGTCAGGAAGATGATGGCGGCAAAAATCACCACCCACAGGCTGACCTTGACAGACAATTGCTTATGGATATATTTCGTAAATCGTTTCATCGTCTTCTGCTCTTATTTTTCTATCAGTTCTTCGTATCTTACCTCACGCTGCAGCATGCCGTTTTCCTTCATCAGGAAGCTGGCGCGCTTCACCATGTCGGGACGCAGTCTGAACTCGCGCTTCTTCGACTCGCGGTCTACCTGCAGGCGCAGCACCTCCTTCAGCATCAGCCGTTGCATGATGCGGTTGGTGGCGATACGGTTCTCATTCACGTATTTCATTACGATGTCGAGCGTCTCTTCCGGATGTGCTGCGGCCCACTCCCAGCCTTTCTTGCTGGCCTTTGCAAAGCGTTGGACCTGTTCCTTGTGGCTGTCAAAGTACTTCTGGGTCACATACACACCGTCTTCCTGCACATTGTAGCCATGGTCGCAGAAGCGGTACACATTCTTGTCGGTCAGCTTCATGCCGGCCTGTGCCAGCTGGTAATACTCGTTATAGCTCATGGCAAGCGTAGCATCCAGGGCACCGCTTACAAAGAGGTTGACGTTCGAGGCAAAGCGAATCCACTCATAGTCCAGGTTCTCCTTGATGCTCATGCAGATGGCCAGCTGTCCGAAGCCCACGCTCCAGATGCCTACACGCCCACCTTTCTGTGTCAGCGGATCTTTGTCGCGTGCCGACACGATGACCATCGCGTTGTTCATCGATGTCTGCAGGATGTTCACCAGGCTCACCCCTTCGTCAATCAGTTCCAGCGCCTGGCACAGCTGCAACGTTGTAGCCTGGCTCGAGTTGTTCAGCAGACGGTTGATGGCCGATTGTGTCACGGAGGGATGCACTATCTCCACCTCTATGCCTGCTTCGCGGTAGAAACCTTTCTCCAGGGCCACATAGTAGCCGGCAAACTGTGCCTGCGCCGTCCATTGGGGTGTAAACACAATTTTTTGTGCCCGAATGCCAAGCGAACAGCAGATAGAAAGGTTGATAGCTATGATTCTGAGGTATAGTTTTCTAGTCATAGGTCGAATGTCAGTTTAATACGCTGCAAATTTACGAATTTATTTTGAGAAAACTCACATTCATCTGTTGAAAACAGCTCAATAAGGTACTTAATCGTAATACGAAGGCTGCTCAGTCGTAATACGAATGCTGCTCAATCGTAATACGAATGTTGCTCAATCGTAATACGAAGGCCATCTTTTACCTTTTAACTCTTTCTCTATCAGGCATCTATTTTTATTTCACCTAATTTTATTCCAATTTCAGTTTGGACTTTTGCCGTTCTATATACCGCTGATGCTGTATGATTTCATTGATCATCGAGTCGGTCGATTCATCTTCCGAGGAGCCTCGGTCTATCTGCTCGCGTTGCTGGCGATAGGCGTCTATCTCCTCGTCGCTCACTTCCATCATCTGCTTGCACTGGGCATACTGTTGCTTCATCGACTTCGTCAGTCCAATGCTTGTGAGCGCATATCCCATGTAGTCAAAGTCAAGGGTGCCCTTTAAGCTGGTAAACGGAGCTCCGGCCATTTTATTGAGCACGGAGTCGCAGACCTGCGCTTTGTACATCTGGCGACACCGGTAGAATTCTGCCACATTCTCGGTGAAGAGCACGTTGCCTACGGTATTGATCGACTCGATGCTCGATGAGAAGATGCGCTCGGTGGTCTCGGTATAATCTATCAAAATCCCTGATACCAGAACCAACAATCTGGTCATCTGCTTGTCAAACTGGGTGGTGTCTTCCACCAACTGCCGCTGAATCTTCATTGACTGTTGAATCGACGAGTCGGCCTTTTCTATTGTCTTCAGCGAGTTGTACATGTCGTACATGACCATCATCACGATCTCGTGCTTCTCACGTTGTTTCTTGTTGTGGTCAACGATGGCCGCCGTACCGAAAGTGAGTGCAATAGACACGGTGGTGGCGAGCAGCGACAATAGGAACTGCTTTATCGAACCCATGCCGCTGCCCGACTTCAGCGTCTTCGGGGTGTGTAGCTTGATATTCATGTTAGCTTACTGCTTATTCAAAAGTTTCTCCAGGCGTTTGTGCAGCATCTTGCCACGAAGACCGCGATCGATGATCTTACCCTGCGGGTCGATGAGGATATTGTCGGGGATGCCGTCAATCTTGTAAATGGGGGCAGCAGCACACTTCCAGCCTTTCAGGTCGGAAATCTGCATCCACGGCATCTTCAGCTGTCCGATGGCCTTCACCCAAGCCTCTTTCTTCTGGTCAAACGATACGCCTACGACCTCAAAGCCCTTGTCGTGGTATTTGTTGTAGGCTTCGAGCACGTTAGGCATCTCAGCGCGACAGGGACCGCACCACGAAGCCCAGAAGTCGACAAGCACGTACTTGCCCTCGCCAACGAGGTCGCTGATCTTGTGCATCTTGCCGTCAGGGTCAGCCATCTCCAGGTCGGTGAACTGCTGACCGATGAAGGCTGTCTTCGGGCCATCCTTCGGCTTTAGTATTGACTCCACTTCGTCTCTCGACTTCTTCAGATAGGGATGGTTGGCAAACACCACGCCCTCCTTTACCAATTCATCGTATGCCTCCAGGCCATTGTCATAGAAGTAAAACAAGCTGAATGCCACAGGTATCAGCGAATTGCGCTCCTCTTTGAACACCTTGTTGGCGAAGGCTTGCATCCCGTCAATCACCTTGTTCATCTCGTCCATGAGTTCTTCACCATGTGCCTCCATTTCGGCCTCGGTCATCTTGGCAGTCTTGGCTTCAAATCTTCTTTGGGGGATTTCCATTTCATGGTTAAGCTTTGCCAGGCGCTCGTTAAGGGGAGAGCCTTTCAGGGTAGTGTCGTTGAGGTTGATGATTACGGGAGTACCATCATTGAAGAATTCCATCGCCAAATTTCCCTTTTGTGTCTTGACGTCCATCAGCGCATCCTTGTCGGCCGTACCCGCGAAGGCGAACTTGCCGTCGGCAACAACCGTGCTGTCGATCATCTTTTCTGTCAACTCGTCTTTCAGATAGACTTTTTTGCCGTTCGCTGAGTACGTTCCGCTGACGGCATATTTTACCTGTGCCATTGAGGGCAATGCTGCGATGGCAAATACAGCCAAAATCAAAACTTTCTTCATTATTTCTTTATCTATGTAATATGGATTGTAATAAAATGACTAACGGTACGGTCATGCCCGATATCGTGTTTCGTCGGCAAAGTTACGAATAAGTAAGTAAAAAACCAAATGAAAACAATTTTTTCTTTTTTCCTGGCGTGAGTAACTCTGCGCCTTTTAACCAAAAAAGGCTTCCCACGCAAGGGAAGTCTTTTTTGGTGCATAGTTTCACGACTCAGTTGTCATGTCGTCGGCCTGCTATGATTTGAACAACTGTTGTATGAAGCGGGCCTCGTCGCCCTCGAAGAACTGCACGTCGGTGACGGGCTCATAACTCAGATGGGCAAACTGGAGCAGCAGGACGGCAGCGAAGGCTCCGTCGCGGGAGATACAGACCTCTGCCATGTAGTTGCCGTTGACGGTGCTCTTGGGTTGGAAGTCGCCAATGAACTTGGCAATGTGGTCCTTAGGCATCTGCAGGATGCGCTTCAGGTGTTCGCCGTCGGCAGGGCTGTACTCGTAGGTGTAAGCGTCGAGGACGCTGTTGGTGGTGGTATAGGTAACGGTGGTCGAGAGACCAAACAGCGATTTGCTGACGCTAAAACGAGCATCAGCGCAGATGGTGTTCCACATCTGCAGTTTCTTGATATTTGCCATTGTTTTTTTCATTTTCTTTGTTAATGATGTTTTTGTTGTCTTCCTCCTGTTCATTGGCCTGTAGGGGAAGTGCTATCGTTAACAAAGAAGCCGTCTCAGCGCTATGACATAGTAATGGCGCGGAGACGCTACACCTGTGTGAAGCCAGTTGGGGCTTTGGCGCAGGTGCAGGAGAGCGTGTTTAATGGAGTTAGACGAATGGTGTCGTGCCCAGCGTCCGCCAGTCTGCCCAGGTTTGCCGCCATGGGAGGACAGGATGCGGCTGTTGCGGGTGGTGACCACGCGGTGTGATTGTCCGCCAGACTGCATGAGGGGCAGCTGGACGGTCTGGGGCTCCTCGGCAACGTGGTTCAGCCAGCTGTCGTACTGCTGTAGCTGCTCTTCGTCGTCGGCATGGCGGTGGGCCGTGTGTTGCGCCTTGGCTCCGAGGTTGGAACCAAGCAGACCGCACAGCAGAGCGGCTATCAGGCTGAGACGTATGAGAAAGCTATTCATCGGCGGCAGAAGGGGGCATAGGGACAGGTGCGGCAGATGCGCAGGTCGGTGGTGGGAACGAAGGGTATGTCGGGGGAGAACAGCTCGCTGATTTTCTGCCCCAGGAGCTCGTTGAAACGGGCGGAAAAGGCGCTGATGTCGCTGATGGGCTCGCGTCCAAAGCAGAGCGTGGGGTCGTAGTCAGCGGCTCCGGCATGCTGAATAAACAGCAGGGCAGGAGAGACCTTACGGGGCAAGGCTGTGGATTGCAGATTTAAGAGGTGGGGGCTGCGGCTGACGATGTCGGCATAGACGAAGGTCTGCAGGTAGTAGTCGGCATGCTCGTGGATGAATTCGGGCAGGAAGATGGCCTCGACGTCAGGCAGGGGCTTGAGGCGGCTGCTGCCCGTCTTGTAGTCGACGACGCGGATGGTCCCGTTGCTGAGCAGGTCCAGACGGTCTATGCGTCCTCCAATGTGCAGTGACTTACAGCCATTGGCGTGCAGCACCTGGCTGATGGCTGCCGGCAGGTAGCTGTCGTCGAGCTCCCGCCACACGTCGCACTCGAGGCCAAGGATGGTAAAGGGTGCCAGGCGACGGTCTATCTGCAGCAGCTGGCGCAGGTAGTGGATGATGACCTGGCGGTTGATGAGGTGTAGGCCACTGGCAGGCAGGTAGGGCATGACACGGTGGAAAGCCTCGTCGACGGCCCGCTCTATCTCTATCTTGGAGCGCAGCAGGTGGTCGAGAAGCGACTTGTCGATGTTGCGGGGCAGCCGGTGATAGATGATGTCGGCAGCTTCGTGGAAGATGTTGCCGAAGGTGCGGTTGTCGAGCTCCTGCTCGTCGTCTGGCAGGTTGGGCTCCCGAAGGTCGGCGACATAGCGGTAGTAGAACTGCAGGGGGCAGCGCATGTACTTATTGATTGCCGATGGGGAGAGCAGAGCTCCAGGCTCGCTGTAGTGGGTTGCCAGGGTCTGCAACACACGTGGTGTCTTGTCGATGGGGACTGGCTGCCAGCGGACCGTGGACTGGCCTGTCTGCAGGGTGTGCTGGCTGACGGCATGGGGACTTTCCACCATGAGCTGGAGCATGAAGCGGCTCATCTCGCCACGCTGGCCGTCCTCGGTGGAGTTGTTGTATAGGATGGTGACGTCGGTGGCGCGCTGCAGCAGGCGGTGGAAGTAATAGGCGTAGATGCTGACCTTGTTTTCGACGGTGGTGAGCTCGTAGGCATGGCGGATGCTGTGGGGGATAAAGGAGCTGTCGTTGACGCCGCGGGGCATGTTGCCCTCATTGCAGGAGAGCAGCAGCACATGGTCGAAGTCAAGGTTGCGGGTCTCGAGGACGCCCATCACCTGCAAGCCTTCTGCCGGCTCACCATGGAAGGGGATGCTGGTCTGCTGTAACAGCTGTCCTACGAGCCGTTGCAGAGTGATGCCGTCGACGATGAGATCACCACTCTGCTGCAGGTCGCAGAGACGGTTGACGAGGGTATAGGCCCGGAAGAGGGACTCCTGGAAGAGTGGGTCGCTGATGGCTTCTTTGCCATGTTGGGCTATCTGCCGCAGCTGGGCGGCAAGTTGGCGCAGGTCAAGAGCTGTGCCTCCAATCTCTGCTATTGTGCCCTCAGTACCATCGGTGCCCTCCGGGGTTGTGTGGGTAGTATCGTCATCAATGTATTTGGCATAAGGATGGCGCTGGAAGTTGCGTACCAGCCGGGGGATGCGTCCCCGCAGCTGCAGGTCGAACCACAGTTGGATGAAAGAGGCCACAGGGGTCTGCGACAGGGGATAGCCCGTGGTGATATTCACCTTATTGACTTCCCGGGGCAGGCAATGGATGACGACAGGCAGAAGGGCCTCGTTGCAGAGCACGATGGCGGTGCGGCGTCCGTCGCGATAGCGCTCCTGTTCGAGGAGCCAGTTGCTGACGTAGCGGGCCTGGATGTTCTCCGTGGGTGCCGCGATGTAGCTGATTTGCTTGGGCTGGGTGAAATTTCGGTAGATTTCATCGCTATCTGTGTCGAGCTCGTTGGGGAAGTTGGGCAGGTATCGGCTGATGTACTGCCCTGCCTCGTGCTCTTGCTTCATGTAATAGTGGTCGAAGTCCCAGTAGAAATGGGCCTTGCCCTCGTGTTGCAGGGTGGAGAAAAGCTGTTGTTCGACCTTCTGTAGCAGGTTGAAGCCTATGAAGAGGTAGTGGTTGTAGGGGAAGGAGACTGGCGAGGTGGCTACCTGCCGGTAGAGGGCACCCTCGTAAGTGAGTCCCTGAGCGGTGAGGGTTTCGTTGAAATCGTGGTAAATGTCAGCAAAGTGGCTCCACAGATGCAGGAAACGTTCCTTTAACTCGCTGTTGTGGTCGTCGCTGAAGTTGCTGAAGAAGCGTTGTAGCAGCTGACGTTGCTCATCGGTGAGATAGGAGATGTCGTCGAGCTCATGGATGTCGCGCAGGTTGGCAAAGACACGGTCTGCGTCGGCCATATTCTTGTCGATGTCGTCGAAGTCGGTAAGCAGCAGCTGTCCCCAGCCGTAGAACTTGTCAAGGGACTCTGTGGAACCAGTCATTTTGCAGAATGACTTGTGCAGGTCGCAGACCAACTTGATAGGGTCGGCAACCTGGAGTTCTGACTGTTGGCGGAACAGCTCGCTGATGGTGATGTAGGCGGGGCTCCACAGGGGCCTGCCTGCCAGCTGTGCCAGGTGCTCATTGAGGAACAGCGAGGCACGCTTGTTGGGGAACACCACGGCGACGTGCGACAGATTTGTGCCGTACTTACGGAGGATATCCTCGGCTACATAGGACAGAAAGTCTTTCATCTCACTCATCACTTATCACTCATCGCTTCTTACTTCCACCACCTTGTTCATATAGACATACCAGAGCCATCCCCTGACATGGGGCATACCCATGGAGCGGAGCAGCTGCATATACTCGGAAACCTGTTGCGTGTGGTCGTCGTCAGGGTGGCCAAATTTGAAGTCGACGACATGCGTCTCATGGCCGTCTGTCATCACACGGTCTGGTCGGCGTTCTACCATCTTGCCCTCTCTTATGGTGAGGATAGTGCACTCATTATATAGTTTCCAACGGTTAGAGAACCAATCGTTTACACGTTTATCTTCAAGTCTTTTGCGAAGCAGGTCGATTACCTTATCACGGGTCACATCGTCGTCGTAGAGTATGCCGTCGTGTTGTAGTTGGAGCAGGGCCTCGTCGATGTCGGCACTCGTGCGGATGGTGGAGAATATGTTGTGTAGGACGCTGCCAATCTTGATGTAGCTAAGCGTGGGATGCTCGTCTTCGCCCTCGATGAAATCGCGGCTTTTGTTGCTCTGACGGAACTCGGTCTTGACGTCGAAAGTCTCCATGGTGAGGGACTTCGTGGTTACGGGCTGTTTGAAGACATTCTCGGAGGGTTTGGACTGTTCTGGGGACCCTATGCTTTCGGGGAGTTGTCCGAAGGTGAAGGACAGCACAGCCTCATTGTCTTTTGTGCCTTCGAGGAAGCTGCCGTCGAGACGGATTTTCGGTAGTACGCTCTCGATGCGGACAGAACGGGTGTTCTTGGCATCGCGACGCCCTATGACAAACAGGCTCTGGCAGGCACGGGTGAAGGCTACGTAGAGCAGGTTGAGGTTGTCGACGGTATTCTGCAGGTGCTCGTCCAGGTAGTCGTGCTCGTAGATGGTGCCTGTCATCTGTTTCAGGCTGTAGTCGACAGGTATGATGGGTAGGGTATTGAAGGGGCTTTCCTGGGGTTGGCACCACAGGATGTCGTTATGCTCCAGCTGCCAGTCGCAGAAGGGAATGATGACATGCTGGAACTCCAGTCCTTTGCTCTTGTGGATAGAGAGGATGCGGATGCCATCGGTCTGCGAGGCCTGGATAGTCTTGCTGCACAGCGTCTCTTCCCACTCACGGACAAAGGCGTCGATGTCGGTACTGTTGTCTTGTGTAAACTGGCTGAGCTGGTCGTAGAAGGCGCAGATATAGGCGCTCTGTTCATTGAGGCGCTGGAGCTGGAAGATAGTATAGAGACGCTCTGTAAGTTCGTAGAGAGGCAGGAGCAACAGCTCGTTAGCATGCTGGGTGTAAGCCTCGGGCAGAAGCTCGTCCATGGGCTGGTCCTTGATGAGGAGCTCCTGCTCAGGAATGTCGTTGCCTAACACGGAGCGCTGGTAGATCTTGGTGATGGTAGCCTTTGCCAGCAGGTCGTTAGGGTGGGTGAGCAGATGCAGAGCCTGGACCAGGAGGCTGACGGAGACGGAGGCATCGAGGCGGAAGGCCTCGTCGCTGACGATGCGGATGTCAGGCAGGTGCTCCGTGAAGTAGTCGGCAACCATGGGGATATAGTTGTTGGTACGTACCAGGATGGCCATCTGTTGGGGCTTGATGCCACGCTCCAGGAGCAGGCAGACGGTGTCGGCAATCTCGCGGAGGGTCTGCTCCTGGTAGTCGGCCTTGGGGAGCATGCGGATGCTGACAAACCCGTTGGAACCGCGTTTTTCCGGTATTTGCTGCACCACATCGGAATAGGCGCTCTTGAGCTGCTCGGCCCCTTGGGGATAATCCTCGTGCTGGGCCTGGTACTCCTGGAGGGCTGCCTCGGTAAAGAAAGCGTTGTTGAAATCGATGATATTGCGCTCTGAGCGGTAGTTGGTGTCTAGAGGCTTGATGTCCAAAAGTTCGTCGGAATGGGGGAATTCCAGGTCTATGGCATTGAGCAGTCGCCAGTCACCGGAGCGCCAGCGATAGATGCTCTGCTTGACGTCGCCTACGATGAGGTTTTCGGTGTCGACATGGCTCATGCACTCCTGTAGCAGCACCTTGAAGTTCTGCCACTGGACGGTAGAGGTGTCCTGGAACTCGTCTATCATGACGTGCTCCAGCTGGGTGCCAATCTTTTCGAAGATGAAGGGCGAGTCGCTGTCTTTGATAAGCGAGTGGAGCAGCTGCTGTGTGTCACTAAGCAGGAAACGGTTGGCCTCATCATTCAAGTCGCGCACCTTCTGCTCTATGCTGCCCAGCAGGCGTAGCTGGTTCAGGTGGCGCAGGGTGAGGTCTGCCGACTTGAAGAGCTTCCATTGGCGGGGACGCTCTTCGACGGCCTGATGCAACAGAGGGATGAGGGTGCTGTCGGCGAGGTAGTGGATGGTCTCAGCCCGAGGGTTTTTCTTCTTGGAGTACCACTTGGCGGCATCGTCCATGCAGTCGGCTACGCGCTTGCCCACAATGCTTTCGTCCAGCATCCCCTCTTGCAGTTTGACAAAGAAACCATAGATGCCATTCTTGCCATAGCTAAGGTCGTCGATGGTGATGCCCTCGCTCTCGAGGGTGTCAAAAAACTGGGTAGCCAGGTCTTTCATGCGCTGCAGGGCATTGTCGCGTATCTTGCGCATCTGGCTGATATACCCCTCCAGGAAGTTGGGCTGGCTGATGAGCTTGTTCAGCTCAGCGCTTCGCTCTTTGTAGTAATCGCGGAAGATGGTACGCCCGAACTGCTTTACCTGTCCAATGATGTTCCAGGAACGGTCGTCGCTGATGGTCTCCATGATGTACTTCAACAGCCATTGCAGCATGACGTCGGTATGGGTCAGGGAGTCGATAAGCAGGTCTACGGCTTGTTCCTCCACCTGGATGTCGTTCAAGCCGATGCGGAGATTAGCTGTCAGGTCCAGTTCACGGGCCAGGTTGCGCAACACGCTTTGGAAGAAGGTATCGATGGTTTCCACGCGGAAGTAGCTGTAGTTGTGGAGCAGCAAGCGCAGGGCCTCACTGGCTCGCTTGCTGACAACCTGCTCGGAGTAGCCCGTCTCAGCGACAATCTTCTGCATGTAGTCCTTGGAGTCGGGCAACTGCTTCCAGATGCCGTAGAGCTGGCTGAGAATGCGCATCTTCATCTCTTCTGT
This sequence comes from Prevotella sp., assembly GCA_017389705.1. Taxonomy (GTDB): domain Bacteria; phylum Bacteroidota; class Bacteroidia; order Bacteroidales; family Bacteroidaceae; genus Prevotella. The sequence goes on along the minus strand of JAFPEE010000026.1, from coordinate 17,424 downwards.
CGCCTTGTTGGTGAAGGTGACAGCCAGGATGTTGCGGTAGCTCATCGGATTCCTGACGAGTAGCTTGATATACTCCGCAGCCAAGGTAAACGTCTTGCCGGAGCCAGCGCTGGCCTTGTATACAGTAAGTGCTTTTACCATCGGCTGAACAGTTCTACGGTAAACTTACAGCCCACTCTCTGTACCTTGCCATTCAGCATGCTGGCAAAGATGGCTGCAGAGAGATAGCGGTTGGTGAAGCCATAGCCCACCTCGAAGTAAGGACGGGTGTGTTCTATGGAAAGTGCGCTGAGGTAGATACGCTCTGTCTCGATATACCGTCCAATGAGGGGCAGGCGGTAGAGCACCAACAGGGGGGAGTCGTAGGAGATGTGTCCCCTGATATAGTAGTTGGACTCGTTGTACCAACGTCCGTCAAGTAGCTGGAACTCGCCAGACCAGTCGTCTTCCCAGCCTGACGGCAGGTTATTTGTGCGGAAGTTCTCAAAGTCGACGAAGTAGTTGGAGTTACGCTGGGTATAGAATCCTGTTCCGGCACGCATATTGAGGATGCGCATGCTCTTCATGCGATATAGGTAGGATGCGTCGAACTCCCAACGCTCATAGTCGAGGTTGGATTTAAAGACATTCCTCAAACCACGCTCGTAGTTGGCTGTCAGGGTAGGACCGTTATACCAAGGTGTGAGACGTACCGTCAGCAGGGGGGCGAAGCTGTGATAGTATGGCTCTATGCCTGCCTGTTCCATCATCTTAGAGTCCAGCGACTGACGGCGATGGTAGACAATACCTGTCATGATTTCTAGCCAGTCGAATGCTGCCACGTTGTTGACTGCCCTGATGGACATATCCTGGTATTCGGGCATGTCTATGCTGTCTCCCATAACGCGATGAAAGTCTTGCTCTAAGATACCGTTGGAGGTACGGTTGCCTTTGACCCACTCTATCTCGGCATAGCCGTTGCGCTTGGGGTTATAGTTCATTCGTAAGGGGATGGTAAAGAAGAACTGTTTCAACTTGAAGTTATAACCCAGCTGGGGGTTCAGCGTCAGGTAGCGATGGGCGTTCCAGCTGTACTGTACACCAAGTCTCAGTCTGTAGCTCAGTCCTCGGCTTGGGCTATATCCGAAGTAGAGGGGGTTGAACAGGGGCGAGAAGTTCATCTTCAAAGGACCTGCTTCCGCCTCGTTGCCGTTGATAAGGTTGCAGCCAATGAGGTCCCATCCTATTTCCTTGACCCAGTCGTAGTTTTCTTCCACAAATGTCGTGTCTGCTTTCTCCTCTGCCTCTCTCTTGCGCTGTTCAGCGTCGAAGTCATCATAGATTTTCTGGTCCTTAGGTGACAGGGGAATAGGGCGTAACTCCTCCATCAGCTTCCGGTCTTGCTTCCTGTCAAGAGTGTCGGGAAGTGTCGTCAAACAGTTGTAGACTGCGGTACAATGTGACGTGATGCGATTGCCGAGGAAACGGAAGGTCGCTTCTGTAGAGCAGCGCTCTGGCAAGGGGGTATGCAAATCCTGCTTGTTCATCAGCGCCGTCACCTTGAAGGCCATCATGTCAAACTCGCCCTCAAACTGTACAGACTGCAAGCGCCCTGTGACGTTATCTACGATAGCGTAACCGCTGACAAGCTGCGTGTTCTTGGAGCGAGGACGGAAGTGTACCATGGACAGACCTCCCTCAGCCACGGAGATGTTATAACGGTAGTAACGACGATTAGCGCGATGGAAAGGGGAGAGCAGATGCTCAGGATAGATGTTGACATCATAAAGGTTAGGCGTGATGGACTGCAGCAGAGCAGGCATGGCAGTACGTTGTCGGGGGATGTTGCCGCAGACTATCTGCCGATGGAGCTCATAGTTGTTGACGTCGTGGAACTTTACCTTGCAGTACGACTCGCTGATGTACTGACGATCACCTTTGGCAATGACATACATGGTAGGCACCAGGAACAGGGTGAAGTTACGACGCTCTGTTCCAAAGCCTAGGCGTAGGTATACATTCTGTTCCAGACCATCGACGGGGAGGGTGTAGTTGCGCTGGTAATTCCAAATACGGCTCAAGATGGTAGTAGAGTCTACATCCTGAGTATAACAAAAGCCAGGCACAAATGTCATCATGCCCAGCAATACCGTTAATATGCGTAGCTTCAGATTCACGCCCCCAAAAGTACGAAAAAAATCTGGAGCAACAAAACTTTACCCTAAATATTTCATCAAAATGCGAACATTGCCCGAGTCACGCAGCTTGGCAATACTCTTTTCGCGAATCTGGCGGACACGCTCACGGGTCAGTCCCAGCTGGTCGCCGATTTCCTCTAACCCCTTCTCGTGACAGCCTATGCCGAAGCACTCGCGGAGAATGGTAATCTCGCGGTCCTTCAAGACCTTCTGCAGCACATTGTTCAGCTCCAGGGCCATAGACTCGTGGTCTACCTGACGGTCTGTGCGGGAGTCGTCTCCTGATGCCATCACGTCCAGCATGCAATTATCCTCGCCCTCCTGGAAAGGAGCGTCAATGGATACATGGTGTCCGTCAGCCATCAGGCTCTGACCAATCTTCTCCACGTCAATCTGGGTAACCTCGCTCAGCTCGCCAATAGACGGGTGGCGCAGGTTCTCCTGCTCAAACTTGTTAATCTCGTGGTTAATCTTGCTTAATGCTCCTACCTGGTTCAAGGGCAGGCGTACAATACGGCTCTGCTCTGCTATGGCCTGAAGAATGCTTTGGCGAATCCACCATACGGCATAGGAGATGAACTTAAAACCACGTGTTTCGTCGAATTTCTCTGCGGCCTTAATCAGGCCAATGTTACCCTCATCAATCAAGTCAGTCAGCGTCAGTCCCTGATGCTGATACTGCTTTGCTACGGAGACTACGAATCGGAGGTTTGCTGTCACCAGCTTGTCCTTGGCACGCTCACCTTCACGACCACCTTTGCGTATCTTCTGGGCAAGCTCGATCTCCTCATCAATGCTGATAAGAGGTGCACGACCAATTTCCACCAGATACTTGTCCAGTGCCTCACTTGAGCGGTTCGTAATGCTCTTTTGAATCTTTAATTGTCTCATCTTTTCCTTCTTAAAATCTATGTAACTATCTGATAGTCAAGTTTGTGCTACGTTTCGTACCTTTTAAGGCGGTGCAAAGTTACAAAAAAAATCGGCTCGTTGTTCTCCAACGGCCGACTTTTTTATTTTAAAAAATATTAATCACATGGTAGCATCGTCTTCGTGTGTGGCCTGGACGATGTGCTTTTTGACCTTGTCGACATAAGCATCGATAGAGGCTACTGCTACGATATTGACTATGTCGCGTACAAAAGCACCGAAGTCTACGAAGTGGATAGGCTTGTTCAGACCCATCTGGATGGGGCCTATGATCTCCACGTCGGCATCCAGCATCTGCAGCATCTTATAGCTAGAGCGTGCTGATGTCAGGTTGGGGAAGACCAGCGTGTTGACATCCTTACCCTTCAGGCGGGTAAACGGATATTGCTCGTCGCGCAGCTCGCGGTCCAGGGCAAAGCCTATCTGCATCTCACCATCGATAGGCAGGTCAGGATAGAGCTCCTGCATGTACTCGACGGCACGTTTCACCTTCTTGGCACCATCGTTCTGGTTACTACCAAAGTTGGAGTGGCTAACCATGGCGACGACAGGCTTCTCGTTGAAGAAATTAACACTCTTGCTGGCGAGCTTGGCAATGTCTATCAGCGTGTCAGTATCAGGGTTCTCGTTAACCAGCGTATCTGCTATGTACAGGGTTCCTCGTGCCGAGTTAATGATATGCATGGCACCGAAGTGCTTGTACTGTGGACGGATACCAATGACCTCGTTGACAACCTTGATGGTGTTGGAGTACTTGGTGTAGAGACCTGTCACGAAAGCGTCAGCCTCGCCCGTCTCTACCATCATCATGCCGAAGTAGTTACGCTCGAACATCTTGTCGTTTGCCTCCTGAAAGGTGTATCCTTCACGTTGGCGCTTCTCGGTGAGAATGTGGGCATAGCGTTCACGACGTTCCTGCTCAGAAGGATGACGCAGGTTGACAATCTCGATGCCCTCGATATTGAGGTCGAGCTTGTTGGCCAGCTTCTGAATCACCTCGTCGTTACCTAATAAAATAGGTGAGCAAATGCCTTCAGCCTTAGCCTGTACAGCAGCTTTCAGCATGGTGGGGTGGATGGCTTCAGCGAAGACTACACGCTGTGGGTGTGCGGCAGCTGTGGCATAGAGCTTCTGGGTGAGCTTGGTCTCCTGACCCAGCAAGACGGAGAGGGAACGTTTGTACTCGTCCCAGCCTTCTATCTTTTTGCGAGCTACACCACTTTCGATAGCTGCCTTGGCCACAGCGGCAGATACCTCTGTGATGAGTCGGGGGTCTACGGGTTTTGGAATGAAGTATTCGCGTCCGAAAGTAAGGTTGTTTACCTTATAGACGTCGTTCACGACATCAGGAACAGGTTGCTTGGCCAAGTCGGCAATAGCCAGGACAGCAGCCATTTTCATCTCCTCGTTGATAGCAGTAGCATGTACGTCGAGGGCTCCACGGAAGATATAGGGGAAACCGATAACGTTGTTAATCTGGTTGGGGTAGTCTGTACGGCCTGTAGACATCAGAACGTCAGGACGGGCCTCCATGGCGTCTTCATAGGAAATCTCAGGTACGGGGTTGGCCAGCGCGAAGATGACAGGGTCCTTGGCCATAGTCTTTACCATCTCCTGGGAGAGTACGTTACCCTTGGAGAGACCTACGAAGACATCTGCGCCATTGACAGCCTCCTCCAGCGTATGGATGTCGTTACGCTCCGTGGCAAAGAAACGCTTCTGCTCGTTCAAATCCTGGCGGCTGACGTTGATGACTCCCTTGGAGTCCAGCATCACGATGTTCTTTTTCTGTGCGCCCAGAGCCATATAGAGCTTGGTGCAGGAGATAGCTGCAGCACCGGCTCCATTCACGACTATCTTGACTTCCTTGATATCCTTTCCGCAAACCTCCAGGGCATTCTTCAGACCTGCAGCAGAGATGATGGCTGTGCCGTGCTGGTCATCGTGCATGACAGGAATATCGAGATTCTTCTTCAGGCGTTCCTCAATGTAGAAACATTCCGGAGCCTTGATGTCTTCCAGATTGATGCCGCCAAAGGTGGGGGCTATGCGTTCTACAGCCTCGCAGAACTTCTCTGGATCCTTCTCGTTGACCTCGATGTCAAAGACATCAATGCCGCCATAGATCTTAAAAAGCAGTCCTTTACCTTCCATGACAGGCTTGCCGCTCATGGCACCAATATCACCCAGACCAAGCACAGCAGTACCATTAGAGATAACAGCTACCAGATTACCCTTATCCGTGTAACGATAGGCATCGTCGGGATTCTGCTGGATTTCCAGACAGGGGTAGGCAACACCTGGCGAGTAGGCCAGCGAGAGGTCTGTTTGTGTACGATAGGCCTTGGTAGGCTTTACTTCGATTTTTCCGGGACGACCCGCCTCGTGATATTCAAGGGCGGCTTCTTTGGAGATCTTTACCATATTCGTGTATTATTTGACATTAATTCTTTTCCAATCCGCAAAAGTAATAAAAACTCACGAGAATCCTATCGTTTTTTTAATCTTTTTAGTAACTTTGCCTATAAATCGTCGAAATTACTCCGTAAAGGAAGAAAAAATGTTTTTCCTTTTGTTCTTCTCTCGACTTTTCGTAACTTTGCAGCGAAAAGTTACATTTATGCAAGATATAAAAGAAGCGACATCCTATCGTACTGCCTTGAGAGAGCCTATCATGGAAATTGCCATGAAGCTGTTTACTGAACGCGGCATCAAAGCTGTGAAGATGGACGATATAGCCCAGCAGTTAGGCATCTCCAAACGAACACTCTACGAGGTATACGAGGATAAGGAGAAGTTGCTGTATCAAGGCATAGTCACTTATGACCGCAAGAAACGCAATTATCTGGAACAATATGCCCGCCAGGGTCATCATGTCATCGACATCATCATAGAAGCCTATCGCATGAAGGTCAATGAGACGAGAAATGTGAATCCCCTGTTCTACGAGGACATTATGAAGTATCCCAAGGTGGAGCTATATATAAAAGAGCAACACAAGCGTACGCGCGAGGGCTTTCTCCTGTTCATGCAGCGTGGGGTGGACGAGGGATGCCTACGTTCTGACGTCGACTACACCATGGTGCCCCATTTGTTAGATGCTATAGGTAATCATATCATGACCAACCAACTACTGAAAAAACACTCCATGGAGGAATTGTTCAATAACCTGTTCCTTGTCACGCTTCGTGGACTCTGCACTATGAAGGGGCTTCAATTGCTTGAGGAAGCCATTGCCACTAAAATTCGCTGAATGACAAGGGCATGAGTTGCCTGATGCCTTGAATGACGTAGACATATTTGCGTCCATAAAGCAAGATGCGTATGGGTTTCTTGAAGCGCGTCTCTGCCTCGATAATGACTTGTCTGCACGTGCCACAGGGAGTGATGGGCTCATCCAAGAGTTCCCATTGTTCGTTCTTGGCGGCAATGGCCAGCATCCGGACTGCTTGGTCAGGATATTGCACTCCAGCGGCAAAGATAGCAGAACGTTCTGCACAAATACCAGCAGAGAAGGCTGCGTTCTCTTGGTTGCAGCCCATGAGCGTCATGCCATTTTCCAACAAGACCGCTGCTCCTACATGAAAGCGTGAGTATGGGGCGTATGAGTGACGGGTGCCCTCTATGGCTTGCTGCAGTAAAGACTGCTCAGCGTCTGTCAACTCGTCCAGCTGGGCCACCTGAATAGTCGTGTTAATTGCTAAATCTTTCATAATATTTCGATTTTTGTTGCAAATATAATTATTTTTCTTTATTTTTGCAACATCAATTCAAAGATAATTCATGAGACGAGTCGTTTTTTTCTTTCTTTTAACGCTTTCCGTATCATTCTCCGCATGGGCACAAGGTGTGGTGTGGAACCAGCGTTTTCAGGACTATTTTGATACATATAAAGATTTGGCCATCGAGCAGATGCAGAAGTATAAGATACCTGCCAGCATCACTTTGGCGCAAGGTGTGCTGGAGTCTGGAGCAGGTAAAAGCGAGCTGGCACTCAACGCTAACAACCACTTCGGCATCAAGTGCAACGGATGGACAGGAAGAAAAAGCTACCATGACGACGACGAGCGCCAGGAGTGCTTCCGGGCCTACAATAGCGTCTATGAGAGCTATCGCGATCATTCTGAATTTTTGACTACCAGTCAGCGTTATCGTCGTCTGTTCGATCTAAGGATTACCGATTATAAAGGATGGGCCAAGGGGCTGAAAGCCTGTGGTTATGCTACTAGTCCCGTTTATGCCTCTAAGCTCATAGACATCATTGAGGTCTATCGGCTCTATCGCTACGATACGTCGAAAGGATTTGACAAGTTTCAACAGCATCAGATAGAGCGTGGCGATATCCGCCATGTATATCTATTCAACAAGAACTACTACATTCTGGCTCGTCGTGGCGATACCTTCCGCAGCTTGTCAAAAGAGGTGGGTGTGTCCTACCGTAAGCTGGCTCGTTACAATGAGCGCAACAAGAATGATGTACTTGAGGAGGGAGAGGTTATCTGGCTGGAGAAGAAAGCCCGTAAGGCACCCAAGGAATATAAGGGGCGTCTTCACCAGGTGGCTCCCGGCGAATCTATGTATACCATCGCTCAGAAGTATGGTATACGCCTCAAGAACCTCTATAAGATGAATCGTCTGGCGCCAGACTATCAGATTCGTGTAGGTGACAAGTTAATATTAAGATAAAAAGGATAAAAGATGAAGAAGTTGGTATTGGTGTTGATGGCACTCTTAGCCCTTTGTGCCTGCAACAGGATGCGAGTGAAGCACGATCATAGTAAGCAGATGCAGTCTGTACGCATCCCTGTGGATACAGCCCAGAAAGACTATGTCAACGATGTAAAGGATGAAAGTTGGAAAGACGAGGACCTGGTGGTCTTGCCGGAGGAGCCTGTACAGGGTAAGTCTTCGTCTTCTTCAAATATTGACGACGAGATTGAGCGCATGATGCGTGGCGAGGACCTCAGCGGACAGTAATCCCCTCCCTTTTAGTCCTTCAGTAGCTTGGCAAGGAAATCGTCGAGGTCCTTGTCAAGTCCTGCCATCAGCTCTTCGTCAATGATGACGATGTTGTCGTCTACAAGATACAGCTCCGACAAGTGTTCGCGTTCGTCGTTTTCCAGAACAAAAGAGTAGGGCCTTAAGATGGGCAGCTGCTCTATCAGCTTCTTCTGCTTGTTAAGTACCGTCTGCAGGATTTTTGCCACGCTGTCGTAGAAACTGTCGTCCTTGTTGTCAATCCATTGCTCCACCACACAGCGTGTCAGCTCCTTGTCGTCATCGTCATACACCATCAGCTCCCCCGTCTCCTGAGTGACGCGGATATGGATGTCTGTCAGCAGGGTAGGCTCTTCTGTCTTGGGATATTTCTCTGCTACCTTGCGCAACGCACGCTCTACTTGCTGCAATGTCTGTTCTATTGCTTTCATCGTTCCTATGTTCTGTTTTGACGATACAAAAGTAAGAAAAAGATGGGAGAATTGCAAACGATTACGACTTTTTTTCGAAAAAACTTATATAATTGCATGAATAATTCATATTTTTGTCGTACCTTTGCAATTGCAAACTCGAGATTGCAAACTAATGAGTACTAAAATAAGTCATTCAGGGGTTATAGAAAGCATTGAAGACGACTGCGTGCATGTCCGTATCGTCCAGACCTCCGCATGTGCTGCCTGTAAAGTTGCAGGCTATTGTAATGCTGCGGAGTCGAAGGAGAAGATTGTCGATGTACGCTGCGTTGACAGTACCGCCTACCAGGTTGGCCAGCAGGTGCAGGTGACCACCTCCGGTCAGGTTGCTGCACGTGCACTTTTGTGGGGCTTTGGCATGCCCTTTGTCATTTTGGTTGTCGTGCTTTTCGTTGTACTCCAGATGACTGGAAATGAGGGCGCTGCAGCCCTGAGTGCCATAGGGGCTCTGGCTCCCTACTACTGCTTGCTGTGGCTGTTTCGTGAGAAGATGCGTGACCAGCTGGCTTTTGCGATAGAACAATGAATTAACTAAAACAAATATCAAAACAAGTATTTTATGAATTTCATCTTAATTGCAGTATTAGTACTGGGAGCTATCGGACTGATAGCGGCCTTGGTGCTGTACGTCTGCTCCAAGAAATTCGCTGTCTATGAAGACCCACGTATTGGTCAGGTGACAGAACAATTGCCTGGTGCCAACTGTGGTGGTTGCGGATTTGCTGGATGTGGTGGACTGGCTGATGCTCTTGTCAAGGGGGCTGATGCTGGTAGCCTCGACGGGCTTATGTGTCCCGTTGGCGGACAGGAAGTGATGGGCAAAGTAGCTGACCTGTTAGGTATGGCTATTGCCAACGGCGATCCTATGGTTGCCGTAGTGCGTTGTAACGGAACCTGTGCTCTGCGCCCGAAGATAGCTGAGTATAGTGGCTTGCGCACCTGTGCAGCCATGAACTCTTGTGGTGCAGGCGAGACAGCTTGTGGCTTTGGCTGTCTGGGTTGCGGTGATTGTGTTGCTGCTTGTCAGTTCGATGCTATCCACATGAATCCAGAGACAGGACTTCCCGAGGTTGACGAGGAGAAGTGTACCTCTTGTGGTGCTTGTGTCAAGGCTTGTCCGCGTCACATCATCGAGCTTCGTAAGAAGGGCCCGAAGGGTAGGAGAGTGTATGTCTCTTGCGTTAACAAGGACAAAGGCCCTGTGGCCATGAAAGCATGTAAGGCAGCATGTATTGGTTGTGGCAAGTGTGAGAAGGAGTGTAAGTTCGGTGCCATCACCATCGAGGGCAACGTATCGTACATCGACCACAACAAGTGTCGCATCTGTCGTAAGTGTGTAGCTGTATGTCCTACCAAGGCTATTCACGACGTAGGCTTCCCCACACCACCGCCCGCTCCGAAACCCAAGGAGGAGGCTCCGAAAGCTGAGGCTCCTAAGGCTGCTCCCGCTCCTAAGCCGGAAAAACCGGCAGCTCCGGAAACTCCGGCAAAAAATGTTGAACCTGAAGTAAAGAAGGAGGAACAAGCATGAACGTAAGAACATTCCGCATAGGTGGTGTCCACCCCGAAGAGAATAAGCTGACTCACGACGTTGAGACCAAGGTTGCAGCCCTTCCCAAGCAGGCTATCTTCCCCCTCAGCCAGCACATTGGTGCTCCTGCTAAGCCGGTTGTTGCCAATGGCGACAAAGTGAAAGTGGGTACGCTGATAGCAGAGGCTGGTGGTTTTGTATCAGCTCCTATCTATTCATCAGTTAGTGGTACAGTTTTTAAGATTGATACTGCCATTGACGCTACAGGCTATCGGAAGCCCGTTATTATTATTAATGTTGAAGGCGACGAGTGGGAGGAGAGCATCGACCGCTCTGACAAGTTGGAGACTGTTGAGTCACACCCCGAGCTCACACCTGAGGAAATCGTTGAGCGCATCAAGACGGCAGGTGTCGTTGGTATGGGTGGCGCATGCTTCCCCACCTTCATCAAGCTCTGTCCTCCACCTACAGCCAAGGCCGAGTGTGTCATTATCAATGCTGTTGAGTGCGAGCCTTATATTACTGCAGACTTCCGTCTGATGATGGAGCATGCCGACGAGATTCTCATTGGTCTGGAGCTCTTAATGAAGGGTGCCAAGGTGACCACCGGTTATATTGGTATCGAGACCAATAAGATGCCAGCCATTGAGTTGCTGACAGAGAAAGCAGCCAAGAAGTTCGCAGGCTCAGCCTACCATGTAGAGGTAGTGCCCTTGAAGCAACGCTATCCGCAGGGTGGTGAGAAACAGCTGGTCGACGCTGTTATCCGTCGCCAGGTGCCTGCGCCTCCTGCCATCCCTGTCAACGTAGGTGCCATAGTGCAGAACGTAGGTACAGCCTATGCTGTCTACGAGGCTGTCATGAAGCGCAAGCCTCTGTTTGAGCGCTATACCACCGTTACTGGTAAACAGTTGCAGAATCCAGGCAACTTCCTGGTGCGTATGGGTACGCCGATGAAGGATCTCATCGAGGCCTGTGGTGGTATGCCCGAGGGTGACAATAAGCTGTTGGCTGGTGGTCCGATGATGGGTAAGGCGTTGACCTCTACCGAGGTGCCTATCTGCAAGGGTACCAACTCTGTGACCATCATCTCTGGTGAAGAGGCTTTCCGCAAGGAGCCTAATCCCTGTATTCGCTGTGCAAAGTGCGTCTCCGCTTGTCCTATGGGCCTGGAGCCTTACCTGCTGGCCAAGTTGGCAGCAGTCAAGAATTGGGAGCGTGCAGAGCAGGAGGAGGTCGTCAGCTGTATCGAGTGTGGCTCTTGTCAATTCACGTGTCCTGCACACCGTCCATTGCTCGACAACATCCGTCAGGCTAAGTCTACTGTTATGGGAATCATTCGTGCTCGTGCAGCAGCTGCAGCACCTAAGAAATAGTCATATTGTGAAATATTCAAATAGTGAAATACAACAATGGGAAAATTAATTGTATCACTTTCACCTCATGCACACGGAACCGACACCGTCGAGCGTAACATGTACGGCGTCATCATTGCCTTGCTGCCTGCGCTGCTAGTGTCGTTCTACTTCTTTGGCATTGGCTCGGCCATTGTCTGTGCTACGAGTGTTGCGGCCTGCGTACTCTTCGAGTGGGCCATCAATAAGTTTATGCTTCGTAACGAGCGCACGACCATCTGCGACGGCTCTGCTGTACTGACTGGTCTGTTGCTCGGCTTCAACCTTCCCAGCAATCTCCCCATCTGGATTATCATCATTGGTGCCTTGTTCGCCATTGGTGTAGGTAAGATGACCTTCGGAGGTCTGGGCAATAACCTCTTCAATCCTGCGCTGGTAGGTCGTGCTGCCCTTCTGGTGGCTTTCCCTGCGCAGATGACAACCTGGCCGAAGGTTGGTCAGCTCTCCAGCTATCTCGATGCTGAGACCGGTGCCACCCCGCTGGCTATCATGAAGGATGCCATCAAGTATGGCGATGCTTCTATCCTCGACAAGTTGCCCTCATCGCTCGACCTCTTCCTGGGTAACCACCCCGACGGAGCAGGTGCTATGGGTGAGGTTTGCGCCCTGGCTCTACTCTTAGGACTGGCCTATATGCTGTGGAAGAAGATCATTACCTGGCACATTCCTGTCAGCATCATCGGTACGGTATTTGTCTGTGCTGCCATCTGCCATGCTATCAGCCCTTCCTATGCTGATCCGTTCTCTGTCATCCTCTCTGGTGGTCTCATGTTGGGTGCTATCTTTATGGCTACCGACTACGTCACCTCGCCCATGACAGCCAAGGGACAGCTCATCTATGGTGTTGCTATCGGTTTCCTGACTGTTGTCATCCGCAACTGGGGTGCATATCCGGAGGGTATGTCGTTCGCTATCCTCATCATGAACGCCTTTACACCTCTTATTAATACGTACGTGAAACCAAAGCGTTTCGGTGAAGTACCAGCTAAGCAGTAGTTAAGTAGTTTAAGTAGTTAAAGAAGTTAAGAAGATATGAAGAAATTAGAATCATCTTTGACTAATATGGTGCTGGTACTCACGGGAGTAGCAGTCATTATGGGTGGTGTCCTGGCATATGTCAACCACCTGACAGAAGGACCTATTGCCGAACAGAAGAAGCTGGCACTCGATAACGGTATCAAGACTGTGATGTGTGCTGCCGAACTCGATGTTGCTGAACCTGTCGAGGTCAAGCAGAATATCGACGGTAAGGAGTATATCTATCTTATTTATCAGACCAAGGACAAGCAGGGTCAGGACTTGGGTGCTGCTGTGCAGAGCACCACGATGGGTTTTGGCGGTGACTTGAAGGTGCTGGTAGGTTTCGACCCTGAAGGCAAAATCCTTGGTTATACCCTGTTGGAACATGCCGAGACTCCAGGACTGGGTGCCAAGGCAGACCAGTGGTTCCAGAAAGGCCAGAAGGGTGACATCATCGGTAAGTCGCCTGCTGAGCCTCTGTCTGTATCGAAGGACGGTGGCCAGGTGGATGCTATTACCGCTTCTACCATTACCAGCCGTGCCTTCCTGAAGGCCGTAAACAATGCGTACAATGCTTACAAAGCCACTCCGGCAGAGTAATTGATAATTGATAATTGAAAATTGATAATTATGAATTATATAGATATTATTAAAAATGGTATTGTCAAGGAGAACCCTACGTTCGTCTTGATGCTTGGCATGTGTCCCACGCTGGCCACTACCACCTCTGCCATGAACGGTATGTCGATGGGTCTGGCCACTATGGCAGTCCTCATCTGCACCAACTTTGTGATTTCCTGTCTGAAGTCTATCACGCCCGACAAGGTGCGCATCCCTGTGTTCATCGTGGTGATAGCCGCATTTGTTACCATCCTGCAGCTGGTTATTAAGGCTTTCCTGCCCGACATCGATGCTGCTCTGGGACTGTTCATTCCGTTGATTGTTGTGAACTGTATCATCCTTGGCCGTGCTGAGGCTTTCGCAGCAAAGAACTCGCCTGTGGCTTCTCTCTTCGACGGTATCGGTATCGGACTGGGCTTCACCATTGGTCTGACTCTGCTGGGCATCTGCCGCGAGGTGCTGGGCTCTGGCTCCATCTTCGGCTTTGCCTTGCTGCCTGAGACTTACAATATACTGCTCTTTGTGCTCCCTCCGGGTGCTTTCATCATGCTGGGATTCCTCATCGCTATTGTTAACAAAATAAGAGGTTAAGTTATGGAATACATATTGATTTTCATTAGCGCGATATTCGTCAACAATATCATCCTGTCGCAGTTCCTCGGCATTTGTCCTTTCCTGGGCGTGTCGAAGAAGGTCGATACTTCGCTGGGTATGTCGGCAGCAGTAGCCTTCGTGCTTACGCTGGCTACCATCGTAACCTGGCTGGTGCAGAAGTTTGTACTCGACGCTTTTGGACTGCAGTATCTGCAGACCATCGCCTTCATCCTCGTCATTGCTGCGCTGGTGCAGATGGTTGAGATTATCCTGAAGAAGGTATCTCCGTCGCTCTATCAGGCCCTGGGCATCTTCCTGCCCCTGATTACCACCAACTGTGCTGTGCTGGGTGTAGCCATTCTGGTTATCCAGAAAGACTTCAATCTGTTGCAGAGCGTGGTCTATGCTTTCTCGACTGCCATTGGCTTCGGACTGGCTCTGACCGTCTTTGCCGGCATGCGCGAGCAGCTGGAGTTGGTTACCGTCCCCAAGGCTATGCGCGGCATGGCCATCGTGATGCTCTCAGCAGGCCTGCTCTCGCTGGCCTTCATGGGATTCTCGGGTGTTGACGGTGGCTTGCGTGTTCTCTTCGGACTGGACTAAGCAACTGCTGAAGCATAAATACAAAAAAGAGAGCCTCTTGTGAGACTCTCTTTTTGCTTGGAGGTGCCTGGCGGATTCGAACCGCCGTAGACGGTTTTGCAGACCGTTGACTAAGCCACTCATCCAAGGCACCGTTTTTGCGAGCGGAGAGCGATGCTTGCATCAGCTCTTTTGCGTGTCGCTTTGTCTTTAGCGGGTGCAAATTTACGAATAATCTTTTGATTGGCCAAATTTTTTGCAGTTTTTTTTCAGTTCACATCCTCTACAGGGGTCTCCGCTGGGTTGCAGGGCCTGGTAGATGCGCCATCCGGCATAGCCGACGGCCCCAGCCAGAATCAGTACGACAAGACATAGTTGGATGCTCATAGCTCAGAATGACCTTGCTGTGTTGTTGTGTGTACTACGAACGCAACTTGCGTAGCAGCACTTTGTTGATGGCCTGGATGCGGCGGCTGCCCTTTCCGATGTCCTTGCCAATGTCCTCGCGTACATTATTTATATTATTAAAGAAGTCGCTGAAGGCATTCAGCACCTGGTTGGGTTGTGCCTTGTCCTCCTGAATGTCTGGGTTCACCACGATGTTGATGGCCAGATGCTCTATGCGGACGTCTATGTCAGTACCTGTCATGATGGGATCGCCGTCGTAGTGTATGGCACCAGGCTCATTGCGATGGATGGTCAGGTGGCGTGTGCGGAAGGTCTTGATTTTTGAATTGTTGCCCAGCGTCTTCATGAACAGGTCTGCTGCTATCTGTGGCGCGTCGAGCACATCGAAAGGCTCCATAATGATAACATCCATCTCGCCGTCCTTCATGGTAGCCCCTGGGGCGATATAGGCGTTGTTGCCGTATTGCGAGGCGTTGGCACAGGCTATGAGGAACGCCTTATAGCGTGTGCTGCCGTTGTCGTCAACTATCTCGTAGGTCTCTGGCTTGTACTTGAGTCCCTCCTTCAGCACGTTCTCCACATAGGTGATAGGTCCGCGCTTGCCTGCCTCGGCAAACTTCAGCGATATGAAGGCGTCGAAGCCCATGCCGCAGGTGCAGAAGAAGGGCAGATCGTTGATGACGCCATAGTCGAAAGCCTCTATCTGGCATTGGTTGATGATGTTGATGGACTTTTTGAGGTCCATGGGGATGCACAGGTGGCGCGCCAGACCGTTTCCCGAGCCACAGGGTATGATGCCCAAGGCCGTGTTGGTATGCACCAGCGAGCGGGCTACCTCGTTGACGGTACCGTCGCCACCGACAGCCACCACAATGTCGTCGCCTCTCTCAGCACATGCCCTGGCCAGCTCCGTGGCATGACCGCGATATTCCGTCATGCACACCTCGTGCTCGAAGCGTGTATGGTCCAGCAACTCGTCAATCAGCTTTGGAATTTCTTCCTTGCCGTGAGTGCCCGATATGGGGTTCACAATGAATGTGATATGTCGAATACTTCTCATTGTCGGTGCAAAAATACAAAATATTTTGCTTTTTCTTGCACGAATTAATAAAAATTGTGTAACTTTGCAGCCTGAAACATAATGTAGCCAAGGCTACACCTATTTATTATGGGACAACTACAAGAAAGATACAAACATTATCGTGAGCCACAGAAGTACATGGAGGCTGACGTCTATCCCTATTTCCGCGCTATCGAGGGCAAGCAGGGAACAGAAGTTGAAATGGGTGGTCACAAGGTGTTGATGTTCGGCTCCAACGCCTATACAGGTCTCACGGGCGACCAACGTATCATTGATGCGGCAAAGGCTGCACTCGACAAGTATGGCTCCGGTTGTGCCGGTAGCCGTTTCCTGAACGGTACGCTCGACATCCATGTGCAGTTGGAGAAAGAAATTTCAGAGTTTATCCACAAAGACGATTGTCTGTGCTTCTCGACAGGTTTTTCTGTCAACCAGGGCGTTTTAGCCATGGTGGTAGGCAAGGACGACTATATTATCTGCGACGACCGCGACCATGCTTCTATTGTGGACGGTCGTCGTTTGTCGTTTGCACGTCAGCTGCACTACAAGCACAACGATATGGACGACCTTGAGCGCGTGTTGCAGAAGTTGCCCTACGAGGCCATCAAACTCATCGTTGTCGACGGAGTGTTCTCCATGGAGGGCGACCTGTGCAAACTGCCGCAGATTGTAGAGCTGAAGCACAAGTACAACTGCTCCATCATGGTCGACGAGGCTCATGGCATTGGCGTCTTCGGCCGTCAGGGCAGGGGCGTGTGCGACCATTTCGGACTCACCGACGAGGTAGACCTCATAATGGGTACCTTCTCTAAGTCGCTGGCATCCATCGGTGGCTTCATCGCCTCTGACGCAGACACCATCAACTTCCTGCGCCATACCTGCCGCACCTACATCTTCTCAGCTTCCAACACCCCAGCAGCCACCGCTGCAGCCATGGAGGCCCTGCACATTCTGCAGAAGGAGCCCGAGCGCATTGAGGCCCTGTGGAAGGTGACGAAGTATGCCCTGAGACGTTTCAGCGAGGAAGGCTTCGAGATTGGCGACACCGAGAGCCCCATCATTCCGCTCTATGTCCGCGACGTGGAAAAGACGTTCCTGGTCACCGCTCTGGCCTTCAAGGCAGGCGTGTTCATCAATCCTGTCATACCCCCCGCATGTGCTCCTCAGGACACCCTGGTGCGCTATGCACTCATGGCCACCCATACTGAAGAGCAGGTGGAGCGTTCCGTCAAGGCACTCAAGAAAATCTTCGTCGAACAAGGAATTATCAAATAAAAATGCGGAA
Organism: Prevotella sp.; assembly: GCA_017389705.1. Classification (GTDB taxonomy): domain Bacteria; phylum Bacteroidota; class Bacteroidia; order Bacteroidales; family Bacteroidaceae; genus Prevotella. Next base: position 309 of record JAFPEE010000026.1, on the reverse strand, counting down.
AAATTTGCAAGGGTTGCAAAAAATGCGTACCTTTGCACGCGAATTGCGAGAACGGGCTGCATCTCAGCATAGAGTAAGCTCTTTGTATTCGACTTGCACCGTCCTTGTATCCGCTTTCGAGGTGTAGCGCAGTTGGTAGCGTTCCTGGTTTGGGACCAGGCTGTCGCAGGTTCGAGTCCTGTCACCTCGACCACCCATGTGGAAAGAGTCCGCTGACTTACAATAAGTTAGCGGATTTTTTTTGCCAGCGTCCCAAGAAATTCGTTTTTCTTTACATATTTTTGGGACGATTTTGGGACGCAAGGCGGG